>JBKGZA010000057.1:0-16528 GCA_046545815.1 Bacteroidales bacterium | reverse complement strand
TTTAATGGTTGGGTGATGGCTTTAACCTGCATTATTCATAAATTATTATAAAAATGAATAAAATGCAGGTTAACCCCGACTTAGGTGAACTTAAATTTTTGAAAAAAATTTTAGTGAACCTTAGTCGCTGTCGGAGACAGGAATAATTCTTGAATTATTCGGGTTAAAAAAGATGGACCAACCTTTTAATCCTCCGCCCATGTTATAATATTTAAAAAGGTCACGCTATGGCGTGACCCTTTTAATGTCCCGTCCATAACCTGGTTTATTTTACATCCAGCGGATGATGTTTCCTGCATATCATGCAATTTATGCTGCAATAAGAATAAATATTCATTTTGAAAAGACTTTGGGCAAAATTATAAATTTTCGTAATATACCCTATGGTAACATTTTAGATTTTTGTGAATTTTATATAAAGCCCGTTTAAATCATTATCTTTGTCATCAATTTTTAGCCAAAAAACTGTATGATTATGCAGCGGCAGTTTGATTTTCTTGTTATTGGGAGTGGTATTGCCGGTTTATCTTATGCCCTGAAGGTAGCAGATAGAGGCAGGGTTGCCCTCATTACCAAGAGCAAATTACACGAAGCCAATACCAAATATGCTCAGGGAGGTATTGCATCCGTTATGTATTCCCCTGATAGTTTTGAGAAACATGTTCAGGATACGCTTGAGGCTGGTGATGGCTTATGCGATCGCGAAGTGGTCGAAATGGTTGTAAAAGAAGCGCCTTCACAGATACAGCAGTTGATTGAATGGGGCGTGGAATTTGACCGGAACGAAGCGGGTCAATATGATCTGGGAAAAGAGGGAGGTCATTCAAATCAGCGGGTACTGCATCATAAGGATCATACCGGCCAGGAAATTCAGAATAAGCTGGTTCAGCAGGTCAGGAACCACTCCAACATTGAGATTCTGGAATATCACTTTGCGGTTGAGCTGATTACGCAGCATCATCTGGGAAGAAAAGTCACCAGAAAAGATGCGGATATTGAATGTTATGGGGCTTACGTGATGGACCTGGCAGCTTCTGAAGTAACGGTATTCCTTTCCAAAGTAACGGTCATCGCCACCGGAGGTTTGGGGAATTTGTATGAGACCACCACCAATCCCCGCATAGCCACAGGAGATGGTATTGCTATGGCTTACAGAGCAAAAGCAAAGGTGGAAAGCATGGAATTTATTCAGTTTCATCCCACCGCATTGTACAATCCCGGAGAACGCCCTGCATTTTTAATCACTGAAGCACTTCGGGGCTTTGGTGCTATATTGCGTACTTCGGAAGGCAAGGAGTTTATGCAACAATACGACAAACGGAGTGATCTGGCACCCAGGGATATCGTTGCAAGAGCTATCGACAAAGAAAAGAAGAAACGGGGGGATGAATATGTTTTTCTTGACTGTTCGCACCTGGATCCTGGGAAATTAAAACATCACTTTCCGCACATATACAGGAAATGTTTGAGTTTGAACATTGATATTACGAAAGATTATATTCCGGTAACCCCAGCTGCACATTATGTCTGCGGGGGTGTCAAGGTGGATAAAAATGGAAAAAGCTCTATAAACCGGCTTTATGCCATAGGAGAATGTGCCTGTACCGGACTACATGGGGCCAATAGGCTGGCATCCAATTCTCTTATGGAAGCTGCTGTTTATGCGGATCGTTCAGCAAAAGATTCTGTGGGAAAAGTGGATTCTCTGAATTTTAATGAAGGCATTCCCGAGTGGGATTATTCAGGTACCACCTATCCGGAGGAATTGGTTATGATCACTCAGAATATCAAAGAGTTGGAACAGATTATGAGCAATTATGTGGGAATTGTCCGCTCGGATCTCCGCCTTGAAAGGGCATTGAAACGTCTGGGGATCATTTATCTGGAAACTGAAGCGCTCTATAAAAAATCTACTTTATCTCAACAATTGTGCGAATTGAGAAATCTCATCAATGTGGGGTACCTCGTTATAAAAATGGCTCAAAATTTTAAGGAAAGCAGGGGATTGCATTATAGTGTGGATTATCCTCCAGGGAATCCGGTATCTGAGTTTTGAAGTATAAGAGCAATTAAGAAAATTAATTTCTAACAGTGATAAATTAATATTTGATTATGGCTTTCAAGAAAAAAGTTTTATTGAATGAAGCGGATATTCCAAGGCAATGGTATAATCTTGTTGCGGATCTTCCTTCGCCTATGGAACCCTATTTGGGTCCTGACGGCAATCCGGTGACCCCTGATCAGTTAAAAGCGGTATTTCCCGAAAACATCATTGAGCAGGAGGTGAGTACACAACGATGGATTGATATTCCCGAAAAGGTGCTGGAATTGTTGTTGCGGTGGCGGCCCACGCCGCTTCACCGTGCCATTCATCTGGAAAAAGCTTTGGATACACCGGCAAAGATCTACTACAAGGACGAAAGTTTATCCCCCCCGGGCAGTCACAAACCCAATACTGCCGTAGCACAGGCATGGTATAATAAAGAATATGGCATTAAACGCATTACCACCGAAACCGGTGCCGGCCAGTGGGGAAGCGCCCTCAGTTATGCAGGTGCTTTGCTGGGTCTGGAAATAAAAATCTTCATGGTGCGGATCAGTTTCGATCAGAAACCATTCAGAAAGATTATGATGCGCACCTGGGGTGGAAACTGTGTTCCCAGTCCCAGTGAAGAAACCGAAACGGGCAGGAAGATGCTGGAAAAAGACCCGGACACTCCCGGAAGCCTCGGTATTGCCATTAGCGAAGCTGTAGAACAGGCTGTAGGAGATAAAACGGGTCAGACAAGGTATTCTCTGGGGAGTGTCCTTAACCATGTGATGCTTCATCAGACCATCATTGGCCTGGAGGCTCAGAAACAAATGAAGGAAGCAGGTGAAAAGAAAGTGGATACAGTGATTGGCTGTGCCGGTGGAGGCAGCAATTTTGCAGGAATTGCATTCCCCTACGTTAGAGATAAGATTCATGGAGAACAGATTGATATCATTCCTGCAGAGCCGACTTCTTGTCCTACAATTACAAAATCTCCCTTTTTATATGATCACGGGGATTCTGCCCAGATGACACCATTGTTGCCTATGTATACTTTGGGCCACAATTTTGTGCCTCCGCCGATTCATGCCGGAGGACTCAGGTATCACGGGATATCTCCCTTGGTCAGTCAGTGTATTGTGGAAGGGTTGATGGCTCCGCGGTCTATAAATCAGCTGGAAAGTTATGAGGCAGGCATGTTGTTTGCGCAGACTGAAGGCATCATTCCCGCGCCCGAAACGACACATGCCATTGCAGCCACCATTCAGGAAGCGAAAAAAGCCAAGGAAGAAGGCAAGGAAAAGACCATCCTGTTTAATTTCAGCGGCCATGGCTACATGGACCTTACCGGTTATGAAAAATATCTGGATGGTAAGCTGGAAAATTATGAACTTCCGAAGCAGGAAATCAACCAGAACCTGGAAGCACTGAAGGACTATCCCACACCGAAACAGAAGAAAACCGGAAAATGGTGAAAAATAAAATCAGTAGTGAGTTTGGAGTAGTGAGTAATGAGTCCCTTTTTTGACTCACAACTCAATACTTCTAACTCACTACTAATTATAATTTTTATGCCGTATAGGTACCCGATGTAGTTGTACCTCCTTCTCCGGTCCAGTTAGTATGGAAGAATTCTCCTCTGGACTTGTCCACTCGCTCATAAGTGTGTGCCCCAAAGTAATCCCGCTGGGCCTGAAGCAGATTGGCAGGCAGACGATCGGAACGGTATCCGTCATAATAAGCCAGTGCCGATGTCATTGCAGGTATCGGAATCCCATTTTGCATGGCTTCGGCGGCAACTCTTCTCCATCCTTCCTGGCCCGCTTCGATTTTCTCGTTGAAGAAAGTATCCAGCAGCAGGTTGTTCAGGTCCGGGTTGTTGTCAAAAGCCTCTTTGATTTTTCCGAGAAAGATAGAACGGATGATGCATCCACCTCTCCACATTAGGGCTATGGAACCGTAGTTCAGTTTCCAGTTGTATTCTTCTGCAGCGCTATGCAGCAGTGTGAATCCCTGGGCGTAGGATATGAGCTTCGAGGCATATAGCGCTTTTCTTAGGTCTTCAATAAAGCTTTTCTTATCGCCTTTAAACTGAGGCGTTGGACCGCTTAGAATTTTGGAAGCTTCAACACGCGATTCTTTCAAGGCCGATAAAAATCTTGCATACACTGCCTCCCCGATTAATGTCAGGGGTATACCCTGGTTCAGTGACTCGATGGCGGTCCATTTACCGGTTCCCTTTTGTCCTGCAGTATCGAGAATTTTATCAATGAGATGCTCCCCGTTTTCATCTTTATAAGCCAGTATGTTCCCTGTAATTTCAATGAGATAGCTGTTCAGCTCTCCTTTATTCCATTCTTTGAATACTTCGCTCATCTCATCGTTGCTCATGCCCAGGTACACTTTCATGATCTGATAAGCCTCGCAGATCAACTGCATGTCACCATACTCGATGCCGTTGTGCACCATCTTAACAAAATGGCCGGCTCCGTTTTCTCCTACCCATTCACAACAGGGACTGCCGTCTTCCACTTTGGCAGCAATGCTTTGGAATATCGGTTTTACATGAGACCAGGCTTCATTGGTTCCACCGGGCATGATAGAGGGACCCTTCAGGGCACCTTCTTCACCACCTGAAACTCCGGTGCCAATGTAGCGCAGCCCTTTACTCTCCACATATTCGGTTCGCCTAATGGTGTCAGGGAAGTGAGAATTGCCGCCGTCAATAAGAATATCACCTTCATCCAGAAGTGGAACCAAAGTGTCTATCAGCTTATCGACAGGCTTGCCTGCTTTTACAAGCATCATGATTTTTCGGGGCCGCTTAAGCGACTGAATAAGTTCTTCCGGGGAACGGCTGCCGATGATGTTTTTGTCCTTTCCCCTTCCGTTTACAAAATTATCTACTTTCTCGACGGTACGGTTATACACTGCCACGGTGAATCCTTTGCTTTCCATGTTTAACACAAGGTTTTCACCCATTACCGCCAGACCGATTAATCCTATGTCTGCTTTTTTTTCCATATTACTTTACTTTTATTGGTTTTATATTTCTTATTATATAAAAGAAATTACTGTTATGGTGTTGTTTCGCAATTTAATCCAACTTATTCACAAATCATTTTAACGCTATTGAAAAACCTGGCTTTTCTAAAGTGTGGTTACCTCCTCCGCATGCTGTCGCTGAAGCTTTAGCTTAAGCGACCGAAGTTTCGCGAAGGCGAGCCTGCGTCCACCCCGCAATCCATCACGCATTCATAAACTTCACTTTTCCGCGGGATTTATGAATAATGCAGGTTAAGATACCTGAAACCCTAATTCCCGGAGCTTCGCCAATAAATCCCCGGATAAATCCTGATCAGAGACCAGTTTGTAAGCAGGGAATTCTCTTCTGACCGGATAATCTCCCCGTTGTTTTTCAAATTTTTCCGAATTCCGTTGAAGCCGCCTGTCGTCTTCACTCACGTCATAGGTAGCTTTTATGGCCTCAAATAAAATTTTATTGGGGGTTTTCCCGGAATTATTCAGATGAATTTCCGGATTTTGAGGCAGCTCGATATCATTGGGGTACCAATTATCGAGCCCGAGTCCGAAAAACCGGCTCAATGCCCTTACGCTATGGGCTGTGCCGTTGGCTTTTCCGTCTCTTGAATAACCTGCAATATGAGGCGTACCCAATGTTACCAGGCTAAGCAATTCCCGGTCAATTTCCGGTTCATTTTCCCACACATCCAGTATGGCAGTGTTGATACTACCATTTGTGAGTCCATGCTTCAGGGCGTTGTTATCCACTACCTCTCCGCGCGAAGTATTGATCAGTATTGTCTCTTGTTTAATCTTTTCAAGTATTCCGGAATCAATCATGTGATAGGTTTTGTCCTCTCCTTCATAATTCAGGGGAACATGCAAGGTGATGATATCTGCATTTTCTATAACCTCTTTAAAGCTAATCCAATGCGTACCTCCTTCTGCTCTTTCTCTTGGCGGATCGTTCAACAGCAGGTTCATATCCAGAATACGAGCCAGTTTTTTAACTTTTGAACCCACATTTCCAACTCCTACGATGCCCAATGTTGGGGTTCCAGTTATAAAATCCGAATCACTGAGTATTGCCAGTACCGAGGCAATATATTGCTGAACTGACGAGGCATTGCAGCCGGGCGCATTGGTCCAGCTTATATTTTTTTTTCTGCAGTATTCCTGGTCAATGTGGTCAAAACCAATGGTAGCCGTTGCAATGAATTTTACCGATGAGCCAAGCAGAAGCTCCTCATCACATTTGGTCCTGGTTCGGACGATCAAGGCATCGGCATCTTTGACATCATCATTTGAGATTTCCGGTCCCGGCTTATATACTATTTCTGCATAAGGCTCCAGAACTCCTTTCAGATAGGGAATTTTATGATCAGCAACGATTTTCATTTTAGGCTTCCTGAAATTTTTCTTTCCATGCCCACAATCCGAGCCCCGGATTGGAAATGAAGTACACTTCCTCTCCGTCATCCATCCGGTTAAAACCTTCCGTCATCCGTTCGGGTGGGTATTTTTCCATCATCTTATCCGGATTGGCGTAGTGAAAATTGGCCGCTTCGATTTCTTCTTTGGTAAGCCCTCCGGGGCAATAGGTGATGGAAAACCTGTTTTCCGATGAGCCATGGATCAGGTGAGCAGCTGCACTCAGGTTTTCTCTGAGGTCATCGTTTTTTTCAGTCAGTTCAAGAACCCGGGGAGTGCCTACGTATCCGTATTTCCTGATCAACCGATCATTGGCATTGTCTTCTCCGAATTTTTTGACTCCAGGTGCCAGAACGATCAATTCACCCCCGTCGGCAAGGGCCATTCTTGTCCTGTAGATGCTCTTATTTCCCAGCCAGGTGCTTTCAAATTCTTCAGGGTCCAGATAAACCACTACTTTTTTCAATGGCTGATCCGGCATGGTAAAGTTGACTTTCAGGGAAAGTTCTGCTGCCTGCTCAAAACAGGACATATCATCTCCAATATACAGCCCTCTGAGAACCAGTTCATCGTTTTCGTCTTTGCCAATTACTGTCAATACATAAATAATGGGCAGATGATTCGCAAAATGATCTGAAGCATAATTCAGTACTTTTCTTACCGGTGTATCTGCACGCCCCATCATCCGCTCCATACCATATGCGGCGCCAAGAAAATGGCTTTTATTGATGCCTTCCGATCCTCCTGTGCCTACAAAGATGTTTTTGTTGAAATTGGCCATTCCTGATACTTCATGGGGTACAATTTGACCAACGGACAGGATCAGATCATGGTTTCCCTCTGCTAGCCGTTTGTTGACCTGTGCCGGCCAGGGATACGTGACTTTTCCCTCGGATACCTCTTTTACAAAATCGCCCGGAACCTCTCCAAGGGTTACTATGTCATTACGCCAGTCATGCACGCGGAAAAGATCATGGGGAAGGGCGCCATACATTTTGTTGATCTGCTTTTCGGTCATTGGGGCATGAGTTCCCAATGCAGGCAGAATATCCGTGAGGTGTTCACCAAAATATTTATGGGTAAGTTGAGTGATTAAACCTGCCTTTGAATGAAAGCGGGTATAATCGGGAGGAATGGTCATTACCTTTTTTCTGGCCCCCAGTTGCTCGAAAGCAGAATACAACCCGTTTTGTATGTCTTCTTCACTGAGTGCTTCTTTTTCAGAGCCTTTGGCAAAATAAATCATAGCGTAGCTTTTTATGAAATGATTTAAAATGTATCCGTGTACGTACACGGAAATACGCACACAAATTTATGAAAAATCTAAATATTTATAAAGAATAGAGGGAGATTTTCCTGACTTTTTAAGGAGTAAAGCCCAAAAAGCTCATCAAAATCGCAAAGAATTTGTATACTGGATTGTTGTCTGATAAAAAAACGCGGAGTCACGAACTCCGCGTTAATAAACAAACAACTCTATGTAATATGGAACGCAAAAACGCTAAATGTGCTCAATTTTTGAGGCCATGATGAAATCATTCTCCGAAAGACCACCTATGGCATGGGTGGACAAATCAATGGTTACCTTACCATAATATACATGCAGATCGGGGTGATGCTGTTCCTCTTCAGCAATTTCACCTACTTTGTTCGCAAAATTCAGCGCCTCCCTGAAATTCTTAAATTTATACGTTTGACGGATTTTGGTGTTATCAATAACTTCCCAGTTTGTATTCAACTCTTTCAGATAGTGGGATATCTGTTGGGTCCTGAGTGGCGGTGTACCGCCCTCACAGGGTTTGCATTTTTTTTCTTTAAGTTCCATCTCGCAAAGTTTTATGCATTCAACAAATTAATATCTTCTAAAAATATATTTTAGGGTGAAACAAATGATAATCCATTAAGTTTAGTTTATAAATTAAATTCTGAAATTTCTTTTTGGTTATTCCCTTCATCTTCTCAAAACCGAATCTTTGCAGGAATATGCCAAAACCAGAGAGTTTTCTACCGGGCGTTCCGTTTTATTTATCGTTTTAGGCCTGGTGCTGTTAATTGCAGGAGGCCGCTTAATTGTTAACGGTGTTGTTGATTTGGCTGAATCTTTGATGGTGCCCGAAAGAATCATCGCGTTGACCATTGTTTCGCTGGGCACTTCTCTTCCTGAACTGGCCACTTCAATCATTGCAGTAAGAAAAAGGAATGTTGACCTGGCCATTGGAAATGTTGTGGGCTCCAACATTTTTAATAATTTTTTTGTTCTTGGGGTATCTTTCACTATTTCTCCCGTGTAGATCCCTGAAGGGAGTGTGCTGGATTTCGCAATTAACATTCTGGCCGGTTTGCCCTTGTTTGTTTTCATTTTTATTGGCAAAGGCAGAAAGCTTATTGGATGGGAAGGTATATTTTTCTTGCTGATCTATGGCTTATATATGGGATTATTATTAACCCGTCTTTAACCCGAATTATATACAAATAATTCGGATGCTATTGAAAGATTATGTTATCTCAATGTACTCCGTATTTTATTTTAAATTTACACCTTTTATGTTTAAGATATCCTACTGAATTTTCCTGGTTATATTGAACATGAAATTTGTTTTTTATTAATGGATTAAAGCAATTGACAGAAATGAAGATAAACGTACTTGAAAATGTGTGGATTCCGATGCAGGATGGAACACACCTAGCTGCCAAGATTTGGTTACCGGCAGATGCAGAACAAAATCCTGTACCTGCAGTATTGGAATATATCCCTTACCGTAAACGGGATTTTAAAGCATTCAGAGACAATCAGATTCACGGGTATTTTGCCGAACACGGGTATGCGGGTGTCCGCGTAGATCTGCGTGGCAGCGGGGATTCTGAAGGAATACTTAGGGATGAGTATTTACAGCAGGAGCTTGATGATGGCATTGAGGTGATCAAGTGGCTGGCCGCACAAAACTGGTGCACTGGTGATGTGGGTATGATCGGTATTTCCTGGGGGGGCTTCAATGGTTTACAGATTGCCGCTTTACAGCCTCCGGAATTAAAGGCAGTGATCACCGTAGCTTCTTCCGATGACCGTTATGCCGATGATGTGCATTATATGGGAGGTGCGTTGCTTACAGACAATCTTTCCTGGGCTTCCACCATGTTTGCCTATAATTCTTGTCCACCTGACCCCCGGGTAGTTGGGGAAAAATGGAAGGAGATGTGGCTTGACCGGCTCGAAGGCAGCGGTTTATGGCTGAAGAAATGGCTGGAACATCAGCGGCGGGACGAATATTGGAAACATGCGTCTGTATGTGAAGATTATTCCGCCGTTCATTGTCCTGTCTATGCCGTCAGCGGATGGGCCGACGGATATACCAATGCGGTATTTCGCTTAATGGAAAACCTAAAGGTTCCCCGTAAAGGCCTTATAGGCTCCTGGGGGCATAAATATCCGCACATGGGAGGTCCGGGCCCCGTGATTGATTTTTTGAATGAATGTGTGCGCTGGTGGGACCAATGGTTAAAAGGCATTGACACCGGGGTGAAGAATGATCCCATGATCCGTGCGTGGATGAAAGATACCGTATCGCCCATTTCAGCCAAAGGACCCGGACGATGGGTGGCCGAGAATAACTGGCCTTCGCCGGATATAGAAGAAAAGCCCCTGAATATCTTATTTAGTGAGCTTGATTTTGATATGTCAAAGAACACCGATACGGTGCTTAGTATACAAAGCCCCCTGAGTGTTGGTCTGTTTGCAGGTAAATGGTGTTCCTATGCAGAATCTACTGATCTTCCAAGCGACCAGCGGGAAGAGGATGGGGGCTCCCTCATCTTTGATACACTGCCTCTGGAAGAAGACTTTGAAATTTTAGGTTCCCCCACGGTGGAACTGGAGCTTTCATCAAACAAACCCATCGCAACGGTTGCGGTCAGGATTTCTGACGTGGCAGCCAATGGCAGAGCTACACGTGTAACATACGGCCTGTTGAACCTTACACACCGGAATAGTCACGAAGATCCTGAAGAGCTGGAAGAACAGAAAAAGTACAGGGTTTCGGTGGATATGAATTATGTGGCTCAGAAGTTTCCGGCAGGAAATCAGATCCGCCTCTCCATTTCCTCTTCATACTGGCCCCTTGCCTGGCCCCCACCGGAACCTGCACGGCTGAAAATTTACCTGGAGAACAGTACCCTGTGGCTGCCGGTACGTAAACCCAAAGAGAGCGATAATTATCTCCGGGATATGGGTAAGCCCGGAGAAATGAGAGAACTTCCAACCACTTTGCTTGTTCCTTCCCACCGCGAGTGGGAAGTAAAACACAATCTGGCCACTAACGAGGTTCGCCTGCATGTGGCCAACAACGATCCCCAATACAGACTGGACGATATCAACTGGGCAATTCAGAAGGATGTAACTGAAATGTATTTTTACAAAAATAACAATTATGATACCTTGCGGGGTGAAGTAACCAGTCGCCGTGGTTTTAAGCGGGATGACTGGGAAGCTGTAACCATCACCCGGACCATCCTTACTTCATCCCGGACGCACTTTAGGATACGGGCCACGCTGGATGCCTTTGAGGAAGATACCCGGGTTTTCAGTAAGACCTGGGACGAAAGCATCCCCAGGGATTTATAGTGAATTTTATTAAATTCGCCTGTATGAAATAAAAATGATCGGTGAAAACAATACCATTAACCAGAGCATGATAACACTACACATAAAAACAATCACCCTCCATGTTTTGGTCTTTTTGACCTTTTTTATGGCCATTCCGGCACACTCCTGCACGGTGATCATTGCAGGTAAAAACACCACTGAGGACGGCTCCATATTATTTGGCAAGACCGAAGATGATGAGGGAATGACAATCGACTACTTCTGGCGGTTTCCCCGCCGGCAACATAAGGCAGGTGCTTTTTTGCAGGCGAATGCCACAGGTTTAACGATTTCCCAGGTAAATGAGACTTACTCCTACTTTCTGGATGCCTGTCCGCCCACGAAATATTCCAATATGGTAGTCAATGAATGGGGAGTAGCTTTCGGCAGCAACGGATGCCAATCTAAGGAAGGTACGGTTAGTGAACTTGAGAAAAGCGAACAGTTAAAGGATGGAGGCATTGGTTTTATGCTGCGGATCATACTCGCTCAGCGTGCCAAAACGGCCCGTCAGGCTGTTCTCATTGCCGCCGACCTGATTGATCAATACGGCTACCGGCCTTCAGGCAGAAACCTGAACATCGTAGGACCAGACGAAGCCTGGCAGCTCCAGATGGTAAGGGGCAAGCATTATGTGGCTCGCCGGGTCAGGGACGATGAGGTTGCCGTTGTTTCCAATACTTTCAGCATTCGGGAGGTGGATATGGGTGACCGGGAAAATTTTGTGGTATCTCCTGATCTGATTGATTATGCTGAAAAACAAGGGTGGTATGACCCGGAGACCGACGGAGATTTTGATTTTGCCGAAGCTTATGCCGATGAAGAATACCATACCAGCAATTCCAACAACCATAGGCAATGGATTCTGGCTAAGGCTATGAACAAAAATTTTCCTGTATCTCTGGAGCAGGCAGAGATGGGAGAAATGCCGGTATCTTTCCGGCCCCGCGAAAAACTTTCAGTTGAGGTTATCATGGATGTACTCCGCGATCATTATGAAGGCACGAGATTGGATAAATCCGAAAATCATCGTTACAGTCCACACCATACTCCGCACACAGTTTGCCGTTATTCAACACATAAGGCTGCTGTGATTCAGCAGAGAAGCAACATGCCGGTTGAAATTGGCACTGTAATATGGAGGGCTCTCGGTCAGCCCTGCCAGAGCGTTTTTGTTCCCTGGTATTTGGGAACGCAGGAAATACCGGAGGTTTATAAGAAGAAGTCCTATTACCGTGCCGGCAAATCCCGCAGCGAATTGCTGGATGATGAAGCTACCAATGCATCCTTTGCCTCCTATCATTTGAATTTTCCGGCGTGGAAACACCGGGAGACTGATGTGAATACGGCTTCCTGCATTTTCCATGCACTGGGTAAGCTGGTGGATGCCCGCTACCAGGAAAACCATCCGTTGATCAGGAAAAGATTTGACAGAATGGAACAACAGGCTTTGAAGATGCAGCCCCAAATTGAGCAAAATGCTTTGGAACTGTATCATGATGATCCGCAGAAAGGACTTGATTATCTGACGGAATATACTAGTAACTACGCCATTGAGGCATACGAAAAAGCCCAATCACTGACAGTTCTTTTGGTGAATTCTAACTATTAAAAAAATAGTCAAATATTTTGGGTAAATATTCATCAGAAACTTTAATATTGTTCCATCGTGCATCATTTAGATTTTCTAACATTGCAGGAGCAGTTACATTATATAATTCACAAATATTAAGATAAAATAAAAAAGAATTTATAAAGCTTTCAGTGCAATTTATTTGAAACTGTTCATAAAAATGAAGTTTTACTTTACGAAATTTAATTCAATGAAAAAATTTACTTTAGCATTTATTATATGTCTTTTTGCCTTAAATCTCAAGGCGACCCATAACATGACCTACTTTGTATATGTGGAAACGCAGTTTGTTCAGGGATACTGGAAAGATGCATCAAATGTGTATGAAAGCGGCGATAAATTTCTATACCCCTACAGTTACACCGATCTTTTCGGCACGGTGAAGAAAGATTTTTACAACAAACTGCTGGAGCGTCTCGGTGAATACCATGATTTTTATTCAGCCGTAAGTCTCGATTCCAATAAGCTGAAAAGAGAAGGCTACAGGGAATTCTACGATACGTTGAATTTTGCGGTTCAGACAGAACTCACCGCTGAACAGATCAAAACCGTAAAAAATGAGCTTACCACCACGGTGTTGAGTGCCGGCGAATGCCAGGCCATACGGTTGAGGTTTTATCAAAATGGAGAACTTCACAATTCGAAGGTTTACGATTACAGTGATTTGGATTATCCCGTTTTTGACCTGGTCAGCATGAACAAGGGCAGACCCCCTGTCACCAGGATTGTAAAGGTACACGTTCGGGATACGGTTTATCAGACCAGCACTGATACAGTCGTTCAGCAAAAGGCGAAGGATCCACAGGAGGAGGAAGGGAAAGGAAAGGAAATAACCGGCAGGCAGTCTTGCTGGGACCGTTATCTGTGGCTGGGGATCATTGCAGTGCTGGGGATACTGCTGGTAAGGGAGAGAAGAAGATCAAAAAAATGATTGGTGTATCCGCTTTTTTGTTTCCTTTGGCACTCATGCTGTAACCGATATATACTGTAAGGTCGTCAGCGGTAAGGTTTTCAATATAATATTTAAACGCTTTTTCCCCCTCACAGCCTGGTGCAGTGAGTATACCGGCTGAGATCAATATGATAAAGTAATTTCTGCTGATTTTATGGGATAATTTATTTCCGTTATTGAGGCAATAGGTAAACCATTGTATCAGCATAAAAACTAATTATAAAATAATTACTTAGACGAAAGAGGCTTATAAAATATTACCGGATTTAAAATTTTTTAACTTAATGTGTGAAATCACTGGTCGTTAATTGTGATGGGGCGGGGACCATATAAAAGTGAACAGATTTCCTACAGATTTTATGATTATATTTGTGATTATGAATTTCGGTGATTTATTAGAGCCGCTTAGCGCCTTATCAGTTAAAATTTAGTTTTTTATACCAGACTCAATATTGAAATTCAAAATTTGATTTAAAATTTCAACCCTTGAAGTTACTTCTTGTTGAAGATAATCAGCAACTTGTTGAAGACATTGCCGCTTTCTTAAAGGAAGATGGATTTGTTACCGAATCTGCCGGTACGCTTCAGGAGGCCAAAGAAAGGGTAGGACTTTATAAGTATGATTTAATAATCCTTGATCTTGGGTTGCCTGACGGGGATGGCTTGGAGTTGATCCCAACCATTCAGGAACGGCATTCGGAAACGGCCGTGCTGATCCTTACGGCCAAGGATGGACTTGATTATAAAGTCAAAGGTTTGGACTGGGGCGCGGATGATTATCTGACCAAGCCATTCCATAAGGCAGAACTAAATGCAAGGATCCGTTCTATTCTCAGACGCAGGTATGCGGGAGGACATAATTTGCTTACAATGAATGAGCTTTCTATTGATTTGAATGCCCGTGAAGTAACCGTAAACAACAATTTGCTGAAATTGACAAGAAAAGAGTACGATTTGCTGCTCTTTTTCATATACAACAAGAACCGGCTGCTGACTAAGGAAAGCATTGCCGAACATTTGTGGGGTGATCACATCGATCAGGCCGACAATTTTGATTTTATATACAACCACATTAAAAATCTCCGGCGTAAGATCAGTCAGGCAGGAGGAGGGGATTATATCCGCTCCATGTACGGAATGGGTTATAAATTGATAACAGAATAAGTTATGCCAAAAAGAAAATATAAACTTCTTACAAAGACAGCGGTATTTTATTTGTTTTTTACACTGATATTTTTTGTCATTAGTGCCATAATCCTTCGGAATGAAGCCGATAAGCACATGCACCGGATCCTGGAGAATCGCCTGCAGCATAGAGAAAGATTCATAGAACATAAACTTAAGGAAGATCCGCAAAAGGTTAAGGACGGTGATTTTGCAGTTGTTAAAGAGGTGGAAAATGTTCCCGGGAATTTTGAACCGGAATATACCGATACGGTAATGATGAATGAGCAGACCCAACGGGAAAATATTTACCGCAAAAAAACTACTTTTATTACGGTTAAAGGGCAGTCTTATAAAGTTGAGATGATGAAGGAGGCAGATGAGCTTTATATGTTCAGGGACGATGTGTTTCACATTGTCCTGCCTGTCTTTTTAGGTCTGGTTGTTGCTATATTGCTGGTCAATTATCTGTTCTCCGGTTACCTGCTTGATCCTTTCAGAAGAATTCTCAAGCAAATGGCTTTTTACCGGATCGGCCAATCCGGGTCCATTGATCATATCAAAACCTCTACCTATGAGTTTGACCGTCTGAAGCAACTGTATGAAAATATGCGCCGGCGCATCGAGGATGATTATTATCAGTTGAAGGAATATACGGAAAACATGTCACACGAGCTCCAAACTCCACTGAGCATCATTCAGAACAAAACCGAATCTTTGCTTTCTGCAAACGATCTGAATCCTGAACAGGCCAGACAATTGAAAGCCATTTACGAAGAAACACAGCAGCTTTCCAGAATGGGCAGAGCACTAAACCTGATTACGCAGATCGAGAACCAGGAATTCAGAAATATTCAGACCATAACGACAGCCCCTGTCATTCGAAGCCATGTGAACAAAATACAGGAAATAGCTGAAATGAAAAATCTTAAGGTGGAAACGAACCTGGATGAACAACATACCATGACCATAGATGCCGGATTGCTGGATATTCTGATCCGCAACCTGATTAAAAACGCCATGCGTTATTCTTTTCCTTACACCAATGTATTGATTGAAACCAATAGAACTCATTTGCGGGTGGTTAACAGGGGAGATGAACCCGAGTTTCCCGAAGAACAAGTATTTAAGCGTTTCAGAAAAGGTAAGAAGAATAAATCCCTCGGACTTGGGCTTGCCATTGTGAAAAAAGTCTGTGAGGTCAGTGACCTCCATATAGATTATAAATACCGGGACGGAAAGCACATCTTCACTGTCACTCCAGCCAATGATTGAATGGGGGAATTCATGAATCCTTGGTTTGATGCGGCTGAGAGCACAGAGCGCAGAGCTCAGAGGAGGGTTGTTCGGTTCTCGGGTCGCTGTTCTCGTATTACTATTGGCACCATTTTGATGATCCTTTAGGGGTTGTCACCATAACTGGACTCAATGAATAAATAGATTAATTTTTTTCTACCAAATTTTTACAGATTCTTATCGTTAATTTGTCTCCAAAAAGTTTATTCACCGCAGAATATCAGATTGTTATTTTGTAAATAATTTTTGGGTTGGGTTTTCGTGACTCTTGAAACATCCGGGTTTTTGCAGTGCTCCCGGATGTTTTTTAGTGTGCCGTGCATGGCCAATAACTCGACGGTGAAAGTCCGTTATGGG
>JBKGZA010000056.1:0-16563 GCA_046545815.1 Bacteroidales bacterium | reverse complement strand
AACAACACGATTCCAAATGAAACCACCATCCAGAAAAGCAATCCGAAATCAGGTCTTATCAGTTCCATAGTGCTTATATTTTCAGCAATTAAACAACCCAGTCGGCTTTACACCCAGGCAACCCGTCTGGGCTGTAAAGCGTGACGTAAGCCTAACCTACAAAAACAATCAAAAAGCAGACTACAATGGCAAAAAACGCCACCCCTTCAATCAAGGCTGCCGATACGATCATGTTGGAACGGATGTCACCCGCTGCTTCGGGTTGCCGGGCAATGGATTCCATTGCTGTGGCACCTATTTTCCCAATTCCTATAGCCGCAGCAAGGGCAGCTATAGCTGCTCCAAAACCAGCTCCAAGCTCTGCCAGCCCTAAACCAATAGAAGTTTGTAATAAAACAGTTAATACATTCATAATCACTCAATTTAGTTTATGTATAAAATAAATATCTATCATTCAATTTCTCCTACAGCCATTCCAAGATAAAGTGCCGACAATATAGTAAAAACGTAAGCCTGAATAAAAGCAACCAACAACTCCAATAAAGTGAGGAATACGGTAAAAATCACTGAAAATACCGATACACCATATCCTATTAAGGGATTAATGTTGCCAAAAATGAATATCAAACTTAAAAATCCAAGCATTACAATGTGACCTGCCGAAATATTGGCAAAAAGCCGGATCATAAGGGTAAAAGGCCGGATGAATATACCCACAAACTCTATTAAAGGAACCAATGGAACTGGGAACTTCAGCCACCAGGGAACGGCAGGGGGGTTGAATATTTCCCGCCAGTAATGCCTGTTGCCTGTAATAACAATTCCTATAAAAGTGAACAAGGCAAGTGCCATAGTAACAGATATATTACCAGTGGTATTGGCGCCGGCAGGGAAAATGGGGATCAAACCAAGAAGATTGTTCAGCAGAATAAAAAAGAAAACAGAAAGCAGAAAGGGGGTTAATCTTTCATGATGTTTTTCTCCGATGCTGGGCCTGGCAATATCATCCCGCACAAAAAGAATCAGAGGCTCCAAAAGCGATTGCAGACCTTTTGGCGGCCGGTTAGGTTGCCGTTTGTAGCGCTTTGCAACGGGCAGGAAGATGGCAAGCAACAGAATGATACTCGCAAAAACAGCTGCTACTGTTTTTGTAATGGACAAATCAATGGGTTGCTCTTCCTTAACACGACCCTGTTCATCCAGCTCAACAATGTTTCCCTTATTTGTTCCTATTTGCGCAATCTTGAACTGTTTATAGGATTTATGTCCATGATCAAAATGATACGACCAAAATGAGAACCATCCGCGGTCCTTACTATACAAAATAACCGGCAAAGGAAGGTTTACTTCGGTATTGCCTATGGTAACAATATGCCAGCTATAATGATCCACCACATGATCCATGATCATCCGGCCGGGATTAAATCCATCTTCATCCTGTTCCTCATCCTGTTCCTCCTCCCCGGCAGATTCATAGACCATTACTTTGCTATCTGCCGAAGACAAAGATTCAGTCTGTAAACATACAATGAAAGCCAGAGTTACTGCTGCAAAAACTGTATGTTTATATCTTCCGGACATAAAATTTCTTTAAAAACATGCCAAATGTATATAAATTTAAAACACATTGTTCTTATTACTAAATAAAAAAGGCGATGATTTAAATCAACATCGCCTTATCTTACGCATAAACTGGTAATAAGTTACTTTTCGTCAATCAGAACTTATCATACCTTTTGGCTCTTGTTTATAAAGCTCCACTAATCAAAAATGTTGCAGCAAAAGCAATAATTGCATACAATTCAGGGAATACGGCTAGTATCATCGTATTACCGAACACGTCATGACCTGATCCGATTCCGGCAATTCCGTTGGCAGTAACTCCTCCCTGCCATCTTGCTGACCAAAGGCCAACGATGCCCAATGCGATTCCTGCGGCAAGAATGGAGACTCCCTGGTACATGACCATACCTTCTTCCACGATTGCAGGCAATTGATTGTGTATAATAAAAAAGCCTGCAAATCCATATAATCCCTGTGTACCAGGTAATGCACTCAGCAACATGTAACTACCAAAGGCATCCGGTCTTTTCTTTAAAGCTCCGATGGTGGCATTGCCACCCTTCGCAACGCCAATGGCACTTCCGATTCCGGCTAAGAAAAACAAAGCTAATCCGGTATACGCTAGAATAACAGGTAAATCCATAATTTATCTCTCCTTTTTAAAATTTAACTTCTATAATGATTTTGTAAATGGTTTGTATTTCTTTCCTCCACCGGTAAAACCGGCATTGTTATAAAATTCTACAAATGTCAGACGCATGGGATGAACAAAAGCACTAAGCGATGATATCAGAAGATTGCCGAAATGCCCGATGACAAGAATAAGAATAAAAACGATTGGACCCACGTAGGGGATCTGTCCAAACGTGAGGGCAATCTCGTTGATAACAAAACCCAGGATCGCGGTGGAGATGCCAATTGCAAACAAACGAATGTAGGACAATACATCGCCAAACACACCGGTAACGGTATTGTATGCATCCCATACACCTTTCCCTACACGGGCAAAAATGTTCAGTTTGGGATCGCTGAATAGAAATATCAACACACCGCTAAATATCAAGGCTCCGTTGAAATAAGGCTTCGCCGTACTTTGAGTAAACCAGCCAAGCTGATCCCCTCCCATATAAAAGACCAGGGAAAGCAGGGCCAACACCCATCCCCAGGTGGATAAAGAAAATTGAAAACCCCTGAATTTCCACAATCTATATGCTTTCAGGATCATTCCAAAAAATATCTGTAATATTCCAAGTCCTAAAGACGCGTAAAAAAGTTGGTTGCGGTCTAAAATTATATTTCTGACCTGGGAAGCCCAGTCAATATCGGTTAAACTGATACCAAAAACGGTACCGCCAATAATCCCCATGAGGACGGTGGCAGCGCCCAAATATTGGGCCATGGTCAGGTAAATTTTCATGCCAGGCTTGGCCTTGGTGTGTTTATAGAGGGTCACTGCAGCCAATATGACGATGCCGTAACCCACGTCGCCAAGACAAAAGCCAAAAAACAGTGCAAAAAACGGTGCAAAAAACGGAGTCAGGTCCAATTCATAATAATTGGGCAAATCGATCATCTTCTGCAAGGGTTCAAAAACCCTGGCAAATTTTCCGTTTTTTAGTTGTATGGGCACCTGGTAAGGATCTTCATTCTTCACATCGCTGCTTACATAAAGCACATTTTCCTTTTCAAGAAAAGCCTTCAATTCCTCTTCTTTATCTTCAGGTACCCATCCTTCCAGGAGCATCACCTTATCCTCGGCTTCTGACTCTGTATGATTCAGTGCCTGATTGAAATCGGTCTTTTCCTGGAGCCGTTTTCTTTCATTCCGTAATATTTCCAGATATTTTTCAGCGTACTCATCAAAAATTCTGTTGATTTCCTGTATACGCTTCTCTTTTTCGTCATATTTTCTGTCCAGCTCGGAAAGGGATTCGTCAGGCAACCGAACCTCCTCTGCGTCGATATCTATTTCCTGATCTCCTTCCTGCAGTATGACAAAATAAAGATCACCACTAATATTGCTGACCCGTTCCAGGTAATACTGATTTTCCCAATCGCTGTCAAAATATTTTTCATTGACCACAAAAAACCGGGGAGTTAGATTCAACTCCTTCAGTTTTTGCTTCATCTCATCGGTAAAATCGCCCCAGGGACGGGCTTTATTTATATCTTTTCTCAGAGCTACCAATTCCTGTTCGATATTGGCAATTTCATTCTGCTTCTCCTTGACATCCCTGACAATATCAAAAGGTTGGGTTCCATCATCCGCAGGATTTTCCTCCTGGTCTTTTTTCTCAAGAAAACGAATGGTTTCATTCAATTTCTTAATGTCTTCAAGGGCCTGTCTCGTCTCCTCATCATATTCATCTGCCTTCTCAGCAATATGAAGAACACCTATATCCTGCAGCTTCTGCAAAAAATCATTATACTCCTTATAGTAAATTAAAAAAGAATATCTGGTCATTGGAGTGATCATGCCAATACCTCCCTACTGATTTTGTTGTTCATGACGTTTCTTGACTATCTTTTGTGCTGCCTTGGAAAGATTTTCCTGATCCTCCAAAAAGCGTTTGATTTTATTTATTGCATCCAGGTACTGAGGTATCTGCACCTTTTCATACAAGTTCACTTTCTGGGTTGTCTTTTTCCTGGCATAGTCCAACAACTCCATCTTCTTTCGGAAGACTTCTTTCTCGACAGCAATCTGGCCCAGAGATTCCAGCAGGTCTACTCCTTTGAGGTACCAACCGGGGTTGTTGTACATACTGAAATCCTTCAAATCAAAATCCACATCCTCCAAAACCGGTGTTTTGGTACCGGCAATCTTTTTGGTAGCCAGCTTCACCTCCCGGATGGTTACCAAATCCTTGTCAAATTCACACCAAAGACGGGCCATATCCTCATATTGATCCAATTTCTCCTGGAGCTTTTTATCAAGCTCATTCATGGTATCCTTGGCCTTTTTTACCTCCACCCTTAAGGCTGCTTCTTTACTCTGAAGGGTAGGCAAAGCCCGTAACCGGATTTCAAGCTGCTTTTGCAGTCTCTGCTGGGATATTTTATTGTATTGAAATTTAATGGACATACGATACTGCTTTATTCTTCGCTATCACTGGGCCAGTACTTATCTACAAGGTCCTTCTTAACGCTTACTTCTGTACGCTTGAAGTGCTTATCAAAAAGTTTCCAGGCCGTATCGAGCATTTCATTTACTTCGATGTTTACGTCGATGGCCAGAAGTTCTTTGGAATAATCTTTGGCAAATTCAAGGGCCCTTCGGTCGTATTCGGTCAGGTCAAACCCATTCTCCAGTTTGGTCTTGGCGTTGGAGGCATCGGCAAAAAGCCGGATCGCCGCGTTCATCACCTGAGGGTGATCCTCTCTTGTTTTCTTACCAATTACCAACTGTTTCAGCCTGGAGAGGCTTCGGAACGGATCAACGATGACTTTACCCACATCGGTATCGTTCCTGAGAAATAGCTGTCCCTCAGTAATATATCCTGTGTTGTCAGGAATGGCATGGGTAATGTCTCCGCCCGAAAGGGTGGTAACCGCGACGATGGTAATCGAACCGCCTTCAGGAAACTGCACGGCTTTTTCATATATTCTGGCCAGGTCACTGTAAAGCGATCCGGGCATACTGTCTTTGGAAGGTATCTGATCCATACGGTTTGAAACAATACTGAGTGCGTCTGCAAAGAGGGTCATGTCGGTAAGCAGAACAAGCACTTTTTGGTTTTTCTCCACGGCAAAGTGTTCTGCAGCCGTCAGACACATATCGGGCACCAGCAAGCGCTCTACAGAGGGATCTTCGGTAGTATTCACGAAACTAATGATACGATCCAGTGCGCCCGCATTATCAAACACATTTTTATAATACAGGTAATCGTCGTTGGTCAGTCCCATTCCTCCCAGAATAATCTTATCTGCCTGGGCGCGGAGGGCAACCATCGACATCACCTGATTGTAAGGCTGGTCAGGATCAGCAAAGAAAGGGATCTTCTGGCCGGTTACCAATGCATTATTCAGGTCAATACCGGCAATCCCGGTAGGGATGAATTCGGAAGGCTGTAATCGCCGTACCGGGTTCACGGTGGGTCCGCCAATCTCCACTTCTTCTCCTTCCACTTCGGGCCCGCCATCTATAGGTTCTCCGTAGGCATTGAAAAATCTCCCTGAAAGTTCGTCTCCTACATTCAACTGGACGGTTCTTCCAAAAAAGACCACTTCCGCATCGGTGGGAATGCCTTCTGTACCTCCGTATACCTGGAGGGTTATCTCATCTCCAACGATTTTAACCACCTGGGCCATCCGTCCGTTCACCAATGCAATCTCTTCATTACCAACGCCTGATGCTCTAAGCGTTATAGTGGCTTTGGTGATTTGCTCAATTTTGGTATAAATTTTTTGAAATGCTTGTGTTTCCATATAGTTAGGCCTTTCTTTCTTCAATAATTTGTTCTAATTCCTTTTCAAACTGTTGAAATTTATCGGATTTGAACTCTGAGTAGTTCATTTGCCTGAGTTCGTCGATCACCCGTTTGAAATATTCGTTGACTTCTTCAAAATGCTCAAAGTTAAAATTGGTATTATATATATTGTTCACTTTTTCGAGCATATATTTTTGCCGTTCAATAGATGTTTGGGCATCGATCTCATCGAAGGCATCCTGCTGCAGTAGGACAAAGTCTACTACTTCGGATTTCCAGAAGGTAATGTGGTAATCTACCGGCACACCATCGTCACCCAAAATGTTAATCTGCTCGGAAGCTTCCCGTCCTCTAAGCAGCACATTCTTGAGCAACTGAATCTGCTCTGGCCATGTATCTCCAATATTTTCCTTCAGATAACTTTCCATTTCGGGGTATTCGAGATATTTAGAATAGCTGTCGATGGGATCAACTGCAGGGTAACGCTTACTATCGGCACGATCCTGAGAAAGCGCATAGAAACATCGTGCGGCCTTTTTAGTAGCCTCCGTCACGGGCTCTTTCAGGTTACCTCCTGCGGGTGAAACGGTACCGATAAATGTGATGGAACCGGCCTCACCATTATTCAGGTAAACGTAACCGGCCCTTGAATAGAAATTCGATATAATGGCCGTCAGGTCCATAGGATAAGCATCAGGCCCGGGAAGTTCCTCCATTCGGTTAGACATCTCCCTGAGCGCCTGAGCCCACCTTGAAGTAGAATCGGCAAGCATCAGAATCTTCAGGCCCATGGCCCTGTAATACTCAGCAATGGTCATGGCTGTATACACAGAGGCTTCACGTGCTGCAACCGGCATGTTGGATGTATTGGCGATGATGGTTGTTCGTTCCATCAGTTTCCTGCCCGTTCTTGGATCTTCCAGCTCGGGAAATTCGGTGAATATTTCAACCACCTCGTTGGCACGTTCACCGCAGGCTGCCATAATGATCATGTCAGCTTCGGCCTGCTTGGACAGGGCATGCTGCAATACCGTTTTACCGCTACCAAACGGGCCGGGAATAAAGCCGGTTCCTCCTTCGCCAATGGGATTCAGCGTATCAATAATACGAATACCTGTCTCAAGCAATTTAAACGGCCTGGGTTTCTCCCGGTAATTTTTAATAGGAATTTTAACAGGCCATTGCTGTACCATAGTGACTTCCACTTCCCGGTCATCTTCATCCAGCAACACAGCCATGGTATCGTTTATCGAATATTCCCCCTTGCCGGCAACGGACTTAACCTTAAATTTCCCTTCAAATTTAAAGGGAACCATAATTTTATGGGGCAACCAGTTTTCAGTAACTTCACCGAGCCAGTCGCCTGCTATAACCGTGTCACCCTCTTTGGCAATGGGTTTGAATTCATATTTCCTTTCCTGATCCAGGGCCTCCGTGTGAGCTCCCCGATGAAGGAAAATACCCTCCATCTTGTCCAGGTCATTCTGCAAACCATCATAGTTACGGGACAAAATACCCGGACCAAGATTTACTTCCAGCATATGGCCGACAAATTCAACGGTATCACCTACCCTTAAACCGCGGGTACTTTCAAATACCTGGATAAAGGCAGTAGTACCCATTACTTTAATGACCTCAGACATTAATTTACTATCTTGCTGAGCAATATAGCAGATCTCATTTTGTTGCACCGGTCCGTCGGCTTCAACCATGACAAGATTTGCAATAATACCTGTGATCTTGCCTCTTGTAATGTTATTTTCTTTACTCATTGATCATGAATTCTTTTGAAAATTCAAAACTCTCTTTTAATTCCTCAATTAACTGTTTAAACAATTCTCTTCCGGTTTGTTCATCAAGTTTCATCCACCGGTATACCATCTGAAGTTTGATGGTATAGGCCAAAATAACTTCCAGTGAAAAGTAATGAAACCGTGTGAATTCGTCCAATTGGTCCCATCTGAACTGGTCCAGGCTCTTTTCGCGGGCCAGCAGATTGTCATTCTCGGCTATACTGATTACCTGGCCTACATAATCCAAAATCGGTGCAAGGCCAAAATCTTTGGCACTGCTCTTATTGATTGCCTCAGTAACGAAATTGTCGCCAATCAGCTCTTCTCCCGTATCCTTTTCAAATTCTCTACAGTTTAAACCGATTAAAACATTGGTAACATGCATTTCAAAAGTGAACCAATCGTTAAGAAACTGATCGCGGAAAGAGAACACATAATCATAAAACATCCGGGTTAAATGGTTTTCCCATTGTTTTAAAGTTCTGCTGTTGCGGTCTTCCCTATATTGTTCTACAAACTCATACATATACTCGGGCAGGGAAAAAAGATCCCCTCCCTCGGTCAATTCACTTTCAAAATCAGAAACGGTGTAATTGCCCAGTTCACTGAACTGATCGTATTTTTCCTGCAGGAACAACAGCAAATTCTGGTTGTCATAGGGAAGGAAAAGCAATTGAGCCAGTTTATAATCCTCCGGATAAAGCTCCTCTTCCAATGTATTTTTAAAATCAAGCATTGAAAAATTCACTTCCGTCTCATCAAGTAAAATATCAGGTAAGCCTGCAACAAAGCAGTGATAATAATTTTGAGCCATACTATTTTTCCTCTTTACCCTTTTCAGAAAAAAGCATTTCCACGGTGCGCGGTCTCAGATAGCTCTTGAAGAAATTTTCAAAGTCCTCTTCGGAAAAACTAATCTTATATGATCCGTCGGCAGGTCCGATTGAAAATCCGCCTTTCATACGATCGGATATCTCTACCTGAATTCCCGCATTAAGCTGTTGGGCGGCTTTATTTTCCAGGTAATCCTGGAGTTCTTTCTGTTTATTTTCGGGTATGGTTACGGCAAGATTGACCTGTTCATCCGATTGGGAACTCCAGTGTTTAATGAGTGTTTCGATAAGTTCCTTAATAAACTCAGTATCATCCATTGATTCTTTCACCGGTTCTTTTATTACCCCCATGGTTATCATCTCGGTGATTTGTTTTTGCACTTCGCGAAGGGTTTGCTTGGCGGCCAGTTCAATTTCCGATTTGGCATTCTTCTTTAAATCCTCAGATTCTTTCCTGGCATTGCTGACGATCTCATCGGCTTCCTTTTTGGCCTCATTCTTAATCTTATCAGCCTCCTTCTTCGCATCCTCAACGATCTTATTGGCTTCTTCGTTGGCTTTTTCTACCCCTTCATTATACAACTTATTGGTAAGTTCCTGAAGTTTGCTTTCCATAATTATTTAGCTTTAATCTTGAATTTTTTGATCGACAACTTGCAAAGGTAAAATTTTAGCGATATTTTCAAGACAATTCCTGTTAATATTTCTTGAACAATCACCTTAAACATCGTCATATAGGGTGATGGTGCAATTACGCGGAAGCAAAAATAATACGAAAAATAATTCCGGCCAAAAAAGTTGTTATTTTTTTAACAATGTTATAGAATTAACAAAGGTTCATCCGTCTTTCCACTGCTTAAAGGACTAACTGTTTCGCCTTTTGCCACGCAGGTATTGAAGCAGACTGGTGATCTCAAAAGCCGTATAAATGATATACAGGATAAAAAATGAAATCAGAAAAGGCACGGCAATGTGCGGATTGAGATATGAAAATGCAATAATGAAAATCAACAACAAAAATATCTTGGCCCCCAAAACAGCCAGGAAACGGGAAGAAAATCTTCTTTCGGGAAGTCTGGAGGCAGCGAGTAGGAAACCATGGAAAGCTCCCATTACAAAATAAATGATAAGGGGAAGAAAGAGGAAAAAAACATTATAGTACTGGGGAAAAATAAACCGGAAAGCAATGAAACCCAGAATATAAACACCTATCGTAAGATACAGCTGTTGCAGCAAAAATTGTTTCAGGGGTGTAGACATAGGGTTACCTAAAATTTGACAAAATCTCTTATTGCATAATATACACTTAGAGCAACACCGACAACAGTCCCCACAAGGGTAAACAACGGAAAATTTATTCCGCTTATCCGTTCATCCAGTTTAATCCCACCAAACACACCAAGCAAAATAACAGCCATCATCTGAAAGGCCAGGGCTGAATATCTGGCGTATTCCCTGAGTGGATTTTTATCCTTTCGGGGAGCCCTTTTGTTCTCCTTTTGCTTGTTGTTCCTGGTGTTTTTCGGCCCGTTTTCCTGATTTTCCAGATTGAACATTCTTTATAGCATCCTCGTTCATATTGCAGTTTCCGGTAAATAAGGAACCAGGTTCTATTGAAAGCTTCTGGGTGACTATATCACCATATATTCTCGCCGAAGCTTTGAGGGAAAGCAATTCCTTAACCTTAATCTTACCTTCTATCATTCCCAATATTTCAGAATTCTTGCAATCGATTTCCCCTTTAATTTTACCGGTTTCTCCTACTACCAGTTTTCCATCGGTCATAATATTGCCCGAAAGAAATCCATCAATTCTGATATCACTGCTTGTATTGATATCGCCGGTTATTTCAGTTCCAACACCAATCAGGTTAATGGCGTTGGACTCATTTTCCATATTTGTTTTTGACATTTCTGTGTTAATTTTTGACATTTTTGAAAACAGATTTAATTAAATATTTATATCAGCAAATATATAAAATTCAAAATATTCATTACAGTTCTTTTACAATTTATTTTTAATTTGCAAATTAAAACCATTAAGGTAAAATTCATTAATTTCGCCCGTATAAACTTGAATACACTTAAAATAAAACCCAAACATGGAAAGATTTAGAAAGGTTAACACAATTACAGGCTGGATTATTTTTTTAGTAGCGGCCACAGTATTCCTAATTGGCATTGAACCTACAGTTAGCTTCTGGGATTGTGGCGAATACATTGCATCTGCATTCAAGCTTATGGTGGGCCATCCTCCCGGCGCGCCCTTTTTTATGCTAGTGGCAAGGATGTTTTCAATTTTTGCTCCTGATAGCAGTAAGGTTGCAATGATGGTCAACAGCATGTCGGCATTAGCGAGTGCCTTTACCATATTGTTTCTTTTTTGGAGCATCACACACCTGGCAAGAAAAATATTCTCCGTGGAAAATGATAAAGGCAACTTGCTTGCCGTTATCGGTGCCGGGGTGGTGGGTGCGCTCGCCTTTACCTTTTCCGATACATTCTGGTTTTCGGCTGAAGAAGGAGAAGTTTATGCACTTTCCTCCCTTTTTACTGCCTTTGTTTTTTATGCCATTCTTAAATGGGAAAACGTAGCCTATGAAAAGCATTCCAACCGCTGGATCATCCTGATTGCTTATCTAATGGGAATATCTATCGGGGTACACCTGTTGAATCTTCTGGCCATTCCGGCTATCGTTTTTGTTTATTACTTTAAAAAATACAAAATCACCAACAGAGGAATTTTGGGAGCCGCACTGCTTTCAATAATACTTCTGGGAACGTTCAATTTTATTATTATTCCGGGTATTGTAAGGGTGGCTTCAGGTTTCGAATTGATGTTTGTAAATGGCCTGGGACTACCTTTTAACACCGGAAACTTTGTTTTTATAGGTGTTCTTATAGCATTGCTTGCCTGGGGCCTGCATCGCACCCAACAACTTAAAAAAATTACTATCAACACATTACTGCTGGGATTAACCTTCGTGATCATTGGTTATTCATCGTACACCATGCTTGTTATTCGTTCGTCAGCAGATCCTCCGATGGATGAAAATGATCCGGAAAGCGTATTTTCCCTCTATCATTACCTGAAAAGGGAACAATACGGGCAACATCCACTTATTACCGGGCCCTATTACAATGCCCCTATAGCTGACAGTGAGCAACCTTATACCTATAAAAGAGAAGATGGGCGATATGTAAAATCCTATTCCCTGAACCCTGATTACGAATACGATGATCGTTTTACCACCTTTTTCCCAAGAATGTGGAGCAGACAATCCGATCATGTGCAGGAATATAAAAAGTGGGCCGACATTGAAGGCAGGCAAGTTACTGTGACCAACAGGCAGGGGGAGGAAGAAAACCGAACGGTGCCCACATTCGGGGAGAATCTGAAATTTTTCTTTAAATATCAGGTAGGTCATATGTACCTGAGGTATTTCATGTGGAATTTTGCAGGCAGGCAGAACGATTTACAGGGCCATGGAGGTCCGCTCAACGGGAACTGGTTAAGCGGTATCAAGCCGTTGGATGAATCCCGTTTGGGGAATCAGGACAACCTGCCCTCAAAATTTGCCAATAACAAGGGCCGCAACACTTATTACATGCTTCCACTGATTCTCGGGCTGATTGGTTTCTTTTTTCATTATAAAAAAGATCCCAAAGATTTCACCGTAGTACTTCTGCTCTTTATTCTTACAGGCCTCGCCATTGTGGTTTACCTCAACCAAACGCCGCTTCAGCCAAGAGAAAGAGACTATGCCTATGCAGGTTCTTTCTATGCCTTCTCTATCTGGCTTGGATTCGGAGTGCTTGGAATTTATAACCTGTTCAAAAACACAGCCCCCAAAGTATTCAGTGCCATATTGGCCACACTGCTTACCCTTGTGCTGGTGCCTGTCAATATGGCTAAAGAAAACTGGGACGATCACGACCGTTCGGGCCGTTATATAGCCCGCGACTATGCCTACAACTACCTGAACAGCTGCGCTCCCAATGCCATACTCTTCACCCATGGAGATAACGATACTTTCCCGCTATGGTACGCCCAGGAAGTGGAAGGCATCAGAACCGACGTCCGGGTGGTTAATCTCAGCCTACTGAACACGGACTGGTACATCGACCAAATGAAGAGAAAGGCTTATGATTCCGAACCGGTCCCCTTCAGCATGGAACATGCGCAATATGAGCAAGGTACACGGGACCAGCTACCACTTTTCAACAAGGTAAAAAACTTTGTGAATGTTAAGGAGGTAGTGGATTTTGTGGCAAGTGAGAACTCACAGACCCAGCTTTCGGCTCAGGGCGACCAGAAAATCAATTATATCCCTACCAAAAAATTCAAACTCAATGTGGATTCTGCCAAAGTGGTCAACAAAGGCATTGTTGACCAGGAAAATGCCGACGAAATCGTAGATGAGATCAGATGGCAGGTAAGCGGAAACAATTTCATGAAGAATCAACTCATGATGCTGGATCTGTTGGCTAACTTCAACTGGGAGCGCCCGATCTATTTCGTTTCTCCAAGCGATGAAACCAATCTGGGATTAAGCGATTATCTGCAACTGGAGGGCTTTGCCTACAGACTGGTACCCATTAAAACGGAAGCAGAAGACAGGGTTGATGTAGGAAGGGTGGATTCCGACATCATGTATAAAAACCTGATGGAAGAATTCAAATACGGAAACATGCAGGATCCGGATGTTTATATGGATTATACGTCACGCCGGACATCCAACGTAATTCGGATCAGGAACAAGTTTGCCCGCCTGGCGAATAAATTGAATGAGGAAGGAAAAAAACAGAAAGCCATTGAAACGCTTGACCGGTGTATGGAGCTCACCCCTCATCAGCAGCTCCCCTATGGCATCTGGGTACTGGAAATCCTAAACGAATATTACCGGGCTGAGGCAACGGAGAAAGCCAATGCACTGGCTGAAGAATTGGCGGATTATACAAAAGAAGAAATCAATTATTACTTAAATCTGGGTCAGCCATTTGCCAGTGCTATAAACAGAGAACAACGCATGGCCATGCATATCATGCACAGGCTCTCGCAAATTACCGGAAATTATGGCCAGGAAGAATTATCTGAAGAATATGAAAATTACCTGAACAACAAAATTTCCTCCATGCAAGGGTCGAAAGGTGTGCCAGAAGATATCGGGCAGTAAACAACAAACTGTATAATGCCATGTAATAAAACTTAGCCCTAATTTGGACAAGCCAAAACCAAACAGGATACTTTCAAGGAATTTGATGTGTTTCCTTTTGGGCTTGTCCAAATTAGCAAGCTATTTTGCAAAAATAGCCATTAGGGGGTATCTTCAAACAGAGCGAGCGCTTTGGAGGCGACAGCAGAATCATCAATATCCAGAATGCATTTGAAATGTTTTTTCGGACATTTCCTAAATCCCAGTTTGGAGCAAGGCCTGCAGGACAATCCGCGAACTTCAAAAATGGTGGACTCCGGGTGAGGCATATATGGATACATGCCAAACTCAGGCACTGTATTGCCCCAGATGGAAATGATCTTTTTGTGAAAAGCTGCTGAAATATGCATCAACCCGGTGTCATGGGTTATAACAACTCTGGATTGCCTCACCAGTGAGGCAGACTGATTAATGGAATACCTCCCGCAGCCATTAAAAACCCAATCGCCAAATCTTCCGGCTATTGTTTCTCCGTTTTTGAAATCTTCCGGTCCGCCTAATAACGCCACAGGCAGCCGTACTTTATCTATAATGGAGATGATTTTGTCTGTTGTCAACTTTTTGGTATTGTGTTTGGCACCAATGGCAAAAGCAATATAACCTTCCTTAAAAGGGTGAGGAAAAACGGAAGTATTCACCTCATCGCGTGAAGGTATGAAATAATCAAGTCCCTGGTGGTCATTTGCCACGTCAAAAACATCCACCGCCTCGAAATACCGTTCAACAATGTGTATATCAGGCAGTTTATTAACCTTAAAATTTACATAATACCATTTCTTCCAGTTCAACTTATCAAATGTAAAATGTATAATCCCAAGGCGGGAAATAATGCGCTTTGTGCGCAGATTTTTATGCAGGTCAATGATATAGTCGAAAAATTCATACTTCAGTTCTTTCAACTGTTTTCCCAAATCATGCTGAAGGGTATGAATCTTATCAATATATGGATTGGATTCCAGCATCTCCCGGTATTCCGGCTTGGTAAAAAAATGGACTTCTGCATTGTCCACCTGATTTTTCAATCCCCGGACCACCGGAGTAGTCAGAACAATATCTCCGATAGAACTGAATCGCAATATAAGAAACTTTACAGGTTGCATTCGCAGAAAATTACAAAATGCTGGACACTCGAGCGTAACATGATCAGAGGAATCAAGCAGTTTCGGCAAGAATGATGGCCATGTTTCTTTGGACTTCAATTACCCCGCCTTCAATATAAAAATATCTGGGAGTTCCTAAGGATTCATCCACCCTCACCGTTCCCTTTTCAAGTATCGAAATAATCGGGGCGTGGTATTGAAGAATCTGAAATTGTCCTTTGCTTCCGGGAACCTGGATCAATTCAACTTTCCCCTCAAAGAGGGTCTTATCTGGAGTGATAATTTCTAAATTCATAGTACTGGGTAACCTATTTATTCTTTACCTGCCAACATTTTTTCGCCTTTCTCGATGGCCTCATCTATGGTTCCTACCATACTAAAAGCCGATTCCGGATATTTGTCCACTTCTCCGTTCAAAATCATTTCAAATCCCCTGATGGTATCATCAATTTTCACAAGCACTCCGGGTTTGCCGGTAAACTGTTCGGCCACATGAAAAGGCTGGGAAAGAAAACGCTGAATCTTCCGGGCCCGATGAACAAGTGTTTTATCCTCCTCCGAAAGCTCTTCCATACCCAGAATGGCAATAATATCCTGTAATTCCCGATTCCTTTGCAATATTTCTTTGACTTGCTGAGCCACATTATAATGCTTTTCTCCGACAATATCAGGCGTTAAAATCCTTGAAGTGGAATCAAGGGGGTCCACTGCCGGATAGATTCCTAGTTCTGCGATTCTTCTGCTTAAAACCGTAGTAGCATCCAGGTGCGTAAAGGTGGTAGCCGGTGCGGGGTCAGTAAGGTCATCAGCAGGAACATACACTGCCTGGACTGAAGTAATGGACCCGTCACGGGTAGATGTAATCCGTTCCTGCATTTCGCCCATCTCTGTAGCCAGTGTTGGCTGATAACCGACAGCAGAAGGCATTCTGCCGAGGAGTGCCGAGACTTCTGCTCCTGCCTGTGTAAACCGAAATACATTGTCGACGAAGAACAAAATATCGCTTCCTTCACCCCCTTCGCGTGCTCCCTGATCACGGAATGATTCAGCGAGGGTCAGGCCTGACAATGCAACGGTAGCCCTGGCCCCGGGAGGCTCATTCATCTGACCGAAAACCAAACTGGCCTGCGACTTGTTTAGCTCTTCCCGATTTACTTTGGAGAGATCCCATCCACCGGCTTCCATACTTTCCTGAAATGCTTCCCCATATTTGATCACTCCTGACTCAATCATCTCTCTGACCAGATCATTTCCTTCCCTGGTTCTTTCCCCTACACCGGAAAATACAGTTAACCCGGAATAGGCCTTGGCGATGTTGTCGATCATCTCCATGATTACCACGGTTTTGCCTACACCGGCACCTCCAAACAATCCAATTTTACCCCCTTTCGGATAGGGTTCAATCAGGTCAATGACTTTGATTCCTGTGTACAACACTTCTGTTTCCGTAGAAAGCTCCGTATATTCGGGGGCATTCTGATGCACTTGATATCCGCCTTCTTTATCCAGGGCTTCCATACCATCAATGGGTTCGCCAATGACATTTAGCACCCTGCCCCTTGCCTGATCACCAACAGGCATGCGTAAAGACGCTCCGGTAGCCTTAACTTCGGTTCCACGCCTGATCCC
>JBKGZA010000055.1:0-16843 GCA_046545815.1 Bacteroidales bacterium | reverse complement strand
ACTCCCTGTCTTACCTGGGCGATGCCCAATGTTACCGGGTAGACTCCCTATCTTAACTGGGTGACGCCCTATTTTACCGGTTACACTCCCTGTCTTACCTGGGCGATGCCCAATGTTACCGGGTAGACTCCCTATCTTACCTAAGTGATCCACTATCTCACCTGAGAGACTCCCAATGTTACCGGATAGATCCCCAATCTCACCTGAGCGATCTCCAATCTTACCCTGAAAACTCTTTAACAATCAGTAAGATGATATAAAAAACTTCCGCCTTTATAGTTATGATTTGATTGTCATTTAAGTGACATGAAGTCATTGACAGTCATTTGGTGGTCATTTGGTCATTCAATTGTATACGCGGAACTCAAGTCGCGTAGCGACGGCCCCGGTTTTATTTTAACCATTCTGCCAATTAAACCCTGAAAGGGTAAAAAATAGTAACTCTTCCAAACCATTGAAGATATTAAAGTTGTCAAAGATCTTTCTTCCCTGAAAAAACTCGTAAAAATGAAAGGGCATTCTTCCGCTTATCGTTTAAAAAGTCAGTCCCATTCCCAATTTAAATCCCGAAAACGATAGATTTGATCTCCTTTCTTTTTCCCATCCCTCTTCCAGTGCATATGGACCATAAGGTTTGGTATATTCATCGGAATAGTTCCATTGGGGGGCCATGGGCAGATCTTTCCAGAGTAAATAGGTGTAACCCGCCTTTAAAGAAATCATATCGGTTACCCTGTATGAGGCTGTCACATTCAAATTGTAATTCATCGACATCCAGGAAGAGGTGTGTTCAGGGAAATCAAACTCACCCGATAAAAATTCCTCTCTCCCCCATGTTTCATCGGGCGGAGAAAGCAAATTTCCATCCATATCATACACGGTAAACCTTTCCTTTTCTTCAATATCGTCCACATCTGTTCCTGTACCGGAAAATGAAGCCTCTCCGCTTAATACGGAGCTCCCTGCTTCCACCGAAAAAAGCAATGTAGGCAGTATTTCCCAGTGGGCTTCAATTCCTGCCAGGACACCCGGAGAATTAAATTCCGAAGAAGTATTGGTTTCAAGCGTAATGTCATTGTGAAATATGTAATCCATGAAAACTTCCACCATAATTGAATCTTCGGCCTGCTCATCCCAAATATTCTGGGTCCATCTGTCTGTCAGTTCGGTATGACTTGTAATATTCAACGATTGCCGCAAATTGTCACTCCATTGGCCATATTGAAAGCCGCCTTCCAGAGTTACCTCCATGCGCTCTTTTTTTACGACAGGATGCTGAACAGTAAACTGAAAAGAACCGAAAGAAACTTCATGGGAAGCCTCCCATTGAGTGGAGCCTTTTTCCGGGAAAAACTCAAGCTCATAATCTTCCTCCTCATTTTCATCAATATCCCGGAATCCTTCCACCCAGGAAGCAGGAAAATTTCTGCTGGTGTGAAGGTCCCATCCCATATTCCAGAAACTGACAAACCCATATCTAAAATCTTCGGATGTTTCTTCGCCCTGAAATTTATATCCCGGCACTTCGCCCGACTGTGCATCGGAAGCCTCCATACGAAACCACGACACACCTATACGGGTGTTTTTATAGGTGTATCCAAGCTCAACATTAAAAGGAAGGTTCGCTTCGGGGTCCGTTATAATGGGCATGGTCCTGTCACCATAATCGCTTTGATAATCTCCCTCATTGGGGGATTCATCGTCTTCCCATGAATTTTTTTCAAAACTTTCCACTTCCGACCCCAGGTTCTCTCCTACTCCACCAATAGAAAGACCGGGTAATACAAACACGCGCACATCCAGTTGCCCTCCGGCCTCATTTTCGCTGTTCTCGCTTATAAACGCATCAAAATGCTTAAAGTTCCAGGTTGTGTCTCCCCTGTACTGTGCTTTATCCGCCAACTGGGAATAACTATAATGGCTGCATATAAAAATGATCAGTGCTGAAATAAGAATTTTCTTCATAGAGTATAAAAGTTTATCTGTTCTGAATATTTCCTTTGTATCATATACGTTCGCTTTTTGGCCTGATTATATGGCATTTTCCAACATCCGCAGGGCCGTTTCAACCATCTTTTCCCCTGATCCGGGCAGCAGGCGTGAATTCATGGGTTCGTATTCCCCTTCTCTGAACTGGCGTTTTGTCGGGACATAATGAATGTCGATATTGGCCAGTTCAATCACCATGGTATTGGCAAAGATTAAAATTCCCAGCCAAGACCGAGAGAAGCAAAATGGATAAGGGTAAAGTTGTACACCTCATCTACATCGGCGCCGCCCTCCAGTATTCTGTAGCCGGCTTTTACCGAAAGATTGTCCGATAAGGGCACCTTACCACCCAGGAAAAAGTCAAAAGCCCGGCCGGGGCCTCCTGCCAGTCCATCGCCGCTCAAATATGCGCTCCAGCATTCAAAATCATATGCTGCAAAAATGTGCAGCAACGGAACAAAACCAATATCATCCTTTTTGGCCCACAGCTCATCCGTGCTTAATCGTACTCTGGCATCCCGGATTTTGGCAGTAAAGCCCACACCCAAAGTCCACTTTTCCGTCGCCAGCACATCCCTCCTGTAGGTGAGCCGGTAGCTGTTAAACTTGTAGTATCCATCAACATTCTGGCCTTCCGGGAAGCGGGTTCCCTGAAAATTGATGTCAAAAGGGCGTAAACCCTCATAATTTACACCCAAAGGGGCATAAAGACCAATTAGATGATTCTTTTCCGCAAAAGTATAATTAACTGTAATGCGAAGGGGGATAACCGGCCCCTGAAGTTCAAAATCCTCATCGAAACTGAATGTAGTGGCTGTTTGCTCATTGGGAATTCTAACATCATTGTAGCCCTGAAAAGCAAGACCGGATTCTACATTCACGCTCAACTGAGCGTATACAGGGGAAAAAGCAACCAAGGTGATGAACACTAAGATCAGTTTTCTCATTTCGTATAAAAGTTTATGGACATTATATAATGTTCTAATCCTGCTTTTTTATTCCAAAGGGCTGAGTTCCAATAACCGTTTCTCCAGGTCCATACAACTCTGCACGAACGTAGCTTTCGTCCGTCAAATGGTCATTCAGACGAAGTATATTTCCCCGCTCTACAACTTGCCCTTCTGATATCCATCTAACGGAATCCGCACCGTTTGTTTCCAGATTTATGGTTCCTTTTCCGGGGCTCACATCTATTGTTTCAATCTCTGGAGGCTGCGGTCCATCATGGCCCTCAGGAGCATATACATAGAATAAACGCCCTTGTTTTAATCCCTTTCGAACCCATTCCTCGCTTAGTTCAGGTAAAAGAAGAAGATTCCAGTTACGGCCCAGGTGGTTTTCACTATGCATATCATCATTTGAGAAGCCCCACACCTTTCTTTCAGGCATTACACGAGTAAGGAGGGAATCCCAAAAGCGACGGTCACCGGAATACCGGTCACCCTGGTTATACACCTCTATACCCAGCAGGTGGTCATAACGCCGGAAAAAGTTTATATACCAATCCACGTCATGCTGGTAGCGACCCGGGTGATAGAACATGGTAAGACCCTCCTTTTTTGCGGTAGCTGCCAGGGATTTTTCTTCCTCACTTGTCCCATTGTGATCATTAAAGAAACTGCCTGTATGATGATGTTCAGAGAGTTCATTCCCTTGAATATCAAAAATTTCTAATTCAGAAGGATCACGGTTTTCGTATTTTATATCCTCTTCCTGGAGCGCTCCCTCTTCCAATCGTTTTTTGGAGCCTTCACTGGGTTCCATCTCAGCAAAACGGGTCCATGGCCAGGTCACTTCATTGTGATCGGTAATGGCCAATATATCATATCCCAATTGATGATATTTATCCACCACGGTATGTGGATTCATGCGCCCGTCACTGCGGGTGGTATGGGTATGGAGGTTGGCTTTATACTGCTGGTGCGCATCCCAGTCAACCTGCTCATAAGGATTGTCAATATCCCAACCGGAACCACAACCTGTTAATAAAAAGACAATGAACAGAAGAACGAACCAATTCATAGAAATTTTCTCTGGTACAAACGAAGTTTTGAATTTTACATCCATAACACTCTAAATTTAGGGTTTATACTTTTTACTTTTCAGACTTTATATTTACGTTTAAGTTTAATGCTTTATCCAGGCTTTATCCATTTAATAAAATCTTCCCTCTTTCATATTGTATCTTCGATGAGCATAATTGGTAATCCTGCTGTCATGCGTTACCAGTAATACCGTCCCGCCATCCGCGGCAAACGCGGATATATACTCCAAAACTGCTTTGGCATTCTCGTCATCAAGGTTTCCCGTTGGCTCATCAGCAAATAAAACTTTAGGTTCATTTATCAATGCCCGGGCAAGTGCAACCCTTTGCCGCTCACCTGTACTGAGTTCCCCGGGTTTATGCCGGATCCTGTTGCTCAAGCCGAACCGATCTATCAATGTTTTTGCCCTTTTTTCCGGTGAAGAAGGATGGGAACCGGAAGCTGCAGATGGAATGAGAACGTTTTCAAGTATATCCAAATATGGAATGAGATAAAACTGCTGAAAAACAAATCCCATGTTTTCAGCCCTTTCTCTGTCTCTTTTGTTGGGAGGAATACTGTATAAATCCTTATCATCCAGCAGCACCTCCCCTCCGCCAGGAAACAATAAGCCTCCGGCAACGAGGAGCAATGTGGTCTTTCCACAGCCACTCGGCCCGTTCACTCCGACAAGCTCTCCTTTATCTGCCTCAAGAGAGACTCCATCCAGGGCTCTGATTTTCTCCTTGTTTTTCGTCTTATAATATTTTCTCAGCCCGTTTAACCGCAATACCATTATTTATTCTTTTCTTTAATATCAACATAGACAAATGCCCAACTACTCAAAAATAACTTTATTCACATTCCTGAAATACATTGATTCCATTATTGTTCATGCAGAATAACTGCCGGATCGCGGTTGGCTGCCATCACAGAAGGGAGGAATCCTGCTGTCAGAGCCAAAACAGGTGCCAATAACAAACCCAGAAAAATAACCGGAAAACTTACGAGATTCTCAGAACCAACAGTTGCAAATTCAGCACCGCTCCACATGATACCCAGCCAGACACCTGTAAGGCAGCCGATAACACCGCCCAATATACCCATCAAAACCGATTTTCCGAGGAAGATCCGGAGCACCTGATACCGCCTGAAACCAACTGCACGAAGAATGCCTATCTCATATCTTCTCTCGCGTATATTGTTCCATATCAAAACAAATATCCATACCGATGCCCCTGCTATAAGTAATATAATGAGCAAAGAAGCCAAATTTTCCTTTTTGTGCCTCAATTCCCGCTGATGCGCCATTTCTTCACTTACAATTTCTTCATTTAGTGCAGCCGCTTTCTCTCTTACTTCAGCCCGGGCTTCAATAAGAGAACTGAACTCAAAGACTTTGGCATGTGGAAGCACAGCACTTACCTCTTCTTCCAGCTGACCCAGTTCTTCAGTATGACAAACACATTGAAGGGCAAGAATGCCGTTTATTTTATCCGGCCTGCCCAGAATAGCCTGTGCCTTGCCAAGAGGAATCCACACGCTTAAATCATCTTTTGTTCCCTTTTTAGGATATATTCGATTGATTTCAAATGTTTCCCCTTTAATGTGTATTGTATCTCCCCGGTTGAGGTTCAATGATCCTGCTATTTCCCCGCCCAAATCGGCTTTACCTTCAGGGACCCGTTCCATTATGGGTGAACGGTATTCATCGTCACCGGTCAAATGCGCAGGTTTGCTATATACCGGAACCTGCCCCTCAATCCCTGTTAAAAAGATATCGGTATTCCCGGTCTCCCAGTAAATTTTTTCCTGAAGCACCGGTAGAAGATGATTGAGTGTTTTCATATCACTTTCGGCAATTTTCCAGACATCCCCGTAGTCCAGATAATGGGTGGCATATCCTTTGCTTTCAAGCTCTGCTATACCCTGCTCACGATGAACAATAAGTACATTATAGCCCATATCCCGCATTATCTTTCTATAGTCATCCTCAAGGCGTATCATCTCTTCTCTCAATTCCTTTTCCTTCTCTGTGAGCATTTGTTCGGTTGCCAGCTTATCGCCGGTAAGCAATATGATGGATCCAACAACCCCGGCAGTGGCAATGATCAGAGACAGTACTCCGGTTATGAAGCCATATTTTTTATGACCCATTTCCCTTCTTATGATCAACCAGATATTGATCCTTTTAGCGTTTCTGTGCTTTGAAATCATTTTCATGAAGTATGTGTACGTGTTTTTAGACCTTTTTGGATTGGACTCAACAATTTAACATGTCATCAGTGAATATTCCTATAATATAAAACAATGCCTATAAGCAATACAAGGACAATAACACCTGCAAAAATCAATATCAACTTTTGTTTAAGGTCCATTATACCGGTGGATTCATCAACAGAAGCTTCCAAACGTTCCTTGCCATGTAGCTTGAAATTTTCCGGCATTTGCTGATCCGCTTCCTTTTCTTCCTCTGTCCCGGAATTTTTCTTCTGGAATTCTCCGGAGAAAGCTGACTTATCTTCTGCATCTCCTTTTATTTTCCGGGAGCCTGATGCTTGATCGCCGATAATATCCAGATAAACCACTTTATCCGCATCATTCTCACTACTTTCAGCATTCTTGCTCTCTCTTCCCAAACGTTGACGGGTCGCCGATTCCAGGCGACGTCGCACTTCCTCTTCTTTGCTTCTGAAATCCCCCATTCCACTCAATGGATTGACCCTGTTTATATCCGTTAAGTGCTCGATATGTTCATCCCAATCCATTGCCAACAGCAGATCTACTCCGGGATTTGCCGCTTTAGCCTGACAAGAGCAGTCGCCGGTAATAAATTCTGCGGCATCCCTTATGTTCCATTCATTAATTCCTTTGCCTACTATGCCGTAAAGTACAATACCCCTGCCAAAAACAGGAAAAACCATGGGTTCGGACTTAAATTCATTTATGTCCTCTTCACTGTTAAGCAGCATGTTAACAAGCATCTCTTCCCCGGGATCATGCCGAGAAATACGGATTATTTCGAAATTGATCCTGAGGGCATTTTTACCTTCCCCCTCTTGTGAATTGTCCCGCCACAAATCCGGATCAGTCAATACAAGGGTTTGCTCAAGACGATCCAGTGTTTTTTCCAGCCTCTCCAGGGCCTGCCGGTCCTTCTTCTTGTTTCCGCTTTCCAGTAGAACCCAGACAGCAGTAGCATCATCCAGCAATTTGTTGGCAATGTCACTCCGTATGGGCGATTCAAGCAAAAGGTTTACATTTTCTCTGTTTAACGTCCCTGACCAGGCCACCCCATCAATTCCGCTTATCCGTGGATAGCGGAGAACCATCCACGGAAATTCAGAGGGTGTTATATCCGCTGAATATCTGCGGCTGAAATTATTGCCATTCCTTTCTGTATCGGTTATTTTTACATCAATATTTGCTTCCATCCCGTGGTCGGCAGGCTTTATTTTAAGCCGATCAACCAGGGCTTGCTCTTCGGAACTGAGCCCATCCTTACAGAAAATCTCCAGTCTATAAGAATCGGCTTCCCAGTATTCCAGGGCATATCTAAAAACAGGTATGGGACAGGAAAAACTGAAAAAAGGAATTGACAAAAACAATCCGGTGAGCAGAACCATTAATGTTGATACTTTGTTCGGGGATATTTTCATAAGCTGATCAGTTGTTTTCACCAGATGTCTGATTGTTCATTGTGATTTCAATACCTGATATAACCGTTGGACGGGTATCGTTTGAAAATTCAATATGGAGGCTGTCTTTAACCTGTATATCCTTGAATTCTTTTCTGATCACACGTTGGGAGCCTCCGGCCTGCTGAGCCACATCAAAATTTTCAAGCACTTTATCTCCCTGAATGGAAACATCAAAAACACGTTCACCAGAGGTGAGATTATCAGGTTCAGTAAAATACAAAGCAATGGTATAGGACACTTCCTTCAAAGAACCTTTTGGAACCAGTTCTGCTGAAATCGAGGAGATTCCCTCAGCGCCGTATGAGGCCACCCAATTGTATTGCTCATCGGCATTTTTGATCCAGGTGGCGTGATGTCCAAACCATTCCGGAGCATCAGGTTCGATTTTCACAGGAAGGTCGGGCCCTCCGTCATATCCCCTGGGGTATTCAACCCACAACACATCATCTTCCTTTCTTTGGCCCGGGGCGCCAAAGTTGATACCCAGGCTGCGGATCACCTCATCCTCAATGGCAATCTTGTTGAATGTCCACATTTCCAGGCCCGCATCAGGCATATGAGCCATAGCAAAGCTGCACTGCAGCGGATAGGAGCAGGTACAGGTTCTTGTATAATCGGGGGCATTCAGTATGCCGGCGGCAGGAACAAGATTGTTGGTACATCCGGCCTTCCATCCACTGATGTTTCCGCTACCTCCGAAGTTCAACAAATCATAATACCCGGCGCTTCCCGATCGGAAAGCAATAAGGTTCCTGCATGCATTCATTGTACCGCAGCCATAAGTTTTGTGCCATTCCCATCGATATGCATCCTCTGTTATGGGATGGTCCCTGAAAATGACTTCTCCGGTTTCAGGATCAAATGCCGGTTCCTCCGGGTCTCCAGGAATGATCATATCCGGATGAAGCCCCAGCGGACCGGTATATTCCTTGTTGGCTTCCCACAGCAATTCGCCGTTTAAGCTGTTATGGGCCCTCAACCGGTTATCCGGCTCATCCGGAAGCGGACGTCTTGCCCCGTGCCGGCCTCCCTGTAACAGAATCCCCTTATCTTCATAAAGGCCCAGCCAGGTCCCAAACACACCTTTATTTACCGACCACGCCTCACTGCCTGTCTCTAAATCACAAGCCAGAAGCCTGGAATTTGTTACAGGCTCTCCCCTTCTTCGCAACATGTCAACCACTTCCTCCGACAGCCCGTCAACCATAAACACCCGATCTTCATCTGCAACGATGGCATTATGTCTGAAGCCCTGTTCAGCTCTTTTTGTCCACAACACCTCACCACTGTGACGGTCCATAATAAGTAAAACAGAACTGGATGTGGCATTCCAGTTGTTTTCTTTTCCCGGTTGTTCACCTTCCTCAAATATTTGAGGGCCAATGGCAGTAATCAGATAATCTCCTGATACCATGACATGGCCGAATTCTTTCACTTCTACATCCTGTATTTCAGGCAGCCGAAATTCGGTTACCAGTTCACCTGTAGCTGCATCCAGGGACAGCAGTCTGTCTTTATGAATGATATAAACCCTGTTGTCTGTTGAAACATAAGGGCTACCAATAAAATTTGCTCCCGGGTGATTGGACATATACACTTCATTCCCGGCGCTGAATTCTTCTTCAAGCTCCAGGTCGGTAAATGGATGGCCAATTCCCGGAATTTCTTTTACCCACAATTCCCTTCCTGTATATGCACATCGGGCGCTGATGGTTTCCACTCCCAGCAGAAACACTCTGCCTCCGGCAACCTGCGGTATAGGCCCGTTATGATGTCTGGGGAGCACATTCCGGTTAGAAGGGCCTCCAAACCATAGGATTCCCAGAGGTGGTTTCACCAGGGTATCGTCAGAATAAGTCCGGTTGGAGGAACCGGAATACTGATGGGTCCACTGCCCCGAGCCGGGAAGGGCTCCTTTCCTCTCCAGAAAGGCGAAATCATTCTCTCTTTCCAGGGTTCCATTTTCGAGAGAAAGTTGATTGACCTTATCCTCAAAGCCTGAATCTATCCCTGCAAAGCAGGCCGTTCCCCCATAAGGCCTGAGGGCACCAAAGGCTTTTCTTATATCTTCAGCGGGTTCATCACCATTCAGGATGATCAGATTATAAATGTAAGGAAGGAAATAAGAGCTGGATTCATCTTCTTCAATCACTGCAACCCTTTTGCCATAAATACCCAAATTGTCAAAGCGGCGCCTCAGCATTTCCACCTTTGCAGAATCGGATTCCACAACCACAAAATGCATGGAACTGCTATCTGTCAAACTCTTAATTAGCTCACTGTTTCCTGCCTTATAAATCATTCCATATCCTGTTTTGTTTCCGGCTTTTTGAAGAATGGAAGCCGCAAGGTCCGAAAATTGCTTATCCGGCTCAGAATTCTTTGGTTGATGGGGATGATGCTTCACAGAAGCTAAAAATCCCTCTTTACCAAAGCAATATATTTTTCCTTCCCTGGTAACAACGTATAATTTTTGATCAGCAGCAAACATCCGCCATATTTCACCTTCAACATCATATTCCCAAACCGGCTCTCCAGGTCTGCCTTCATCGTTGAGTGGAATAAGAGATGCCGTTTTGCCTTTGTTTCGGCTAACCACATAATGGGAATCGGTTTTAAAGTATAGGTGTTCCACATCATCCATTTCAACACTCCATTTCTCTTTCACTTCATAACGATCTTTTATGGCACCCCTTTCAAGTCTGTCCGTAATTTCAACCTCTGTTGTCGTGATATCCGCATCATGTGCAATAAGTTTGTTATCGACTGCCCCAATAAAGGCCTCGTCGGTTATAACATCTCCCGGCACATGTCCGTACTGTGCGCCGTCTTTCAAAGCATAAAGCATGCCATGGTTAAAAAACCAGTCCTCAGTAGCAAATGCTCTATAACCACCAGCGCCTTTGCCTACATTACCACTGGGAAGATTGAAATATAAGAATTCACCGTCCTTTTTGTCAAAGACAGCCGGAGGTGTTCTTCCTCCGGGTACGATCAGTTTATCCCCACTTAAAGCCAAATAGCCCTGTGGTGAGGGTCCGCCGTATGAGTAGGCTCCACCGTGCTGATGCAGTGACCATTTTGCACCGGCAGTACTGTTGGTCCATATTTGATCTCCACTTTCTGCATCCACGGCATGAATAAAGACTCCTTCATAAGGAACTACTCCCGATGCAAAATAGATCACCCCATCCTTAATAACCGGTCCGCCCCGGGCAGGCCACATACTTATCATTCTTTCGTTTCCCAGAACCTTCCTGGCCGAATAACTTCCTTTATAATTCCACAGAAGCTCTCCCGAACCGGCATCCAGACAATAGAGGTAGCCGTCATCGGAGACAAAATAAACCCTTCCTGAATCATATACGGGAGCAAATCTAACCGGGCCGTCAGCGTAATGCCGCCATAATTCTTTTCCATTTTTCGCTGAATAGGCAGTGATCCTGTCGGATACCATAGAAGGAACAAACAATTTGCCTTCACCTGCTACGGGCTCATATGAAATGTCAAAAGCAAGTTTGCCAATTTGATCGGGATTTCCACCGGTAAAGTAATCTTCGTACTGAAACGGCCAGCAACGTTCAGGGTCTTCAAGCTGCCTGGTCCATAACAGCTCAGGGTTGTCCGGCAAAAAGATATCAGCAGATGCCTGTCTTTCCGGATTATACCTCCACATGGGCCAGTCATTACGGTCTGAACCACAACCAAATAAAAAAAATGCAATTCCAACTGTAACAACCACCGGTTTGCGGATAAAACTCACAAAGGAAACAATATCGTCCATATCTGTTATATTTTGTTTGTTAGTTTGTTGTCAGATCTTCCCTTTAAAGATTTCTGAATAATAGAGCATAAAATTTAAATTGAAAATTGGTTTTCAGCTAAATTAACTATTTCTTTTCAAATAAAAAAATATTGAAATAGACAATAAGCAGCATTTAACAGTATAACTGAAGAAAGAATCGTGTTGGCTTGTAAACATCCGACTATTTAGGGGTGCGCTGTTAGATCTGCCTGAAAATTATAGCTGGGATTACCTAATCAAGGTAAAACTCAAAAATCTCTACGAACTGCTGAGAAAGCAGACCTGGTACCCTATAGACGATAACGGGAAAATTGCCATATTTGAGTTTGAGTGCAAGGCAGGCCCGTGGGAAAGATCGCGCATCCTGAAAGGCGTCAGGATGGTCAAGGAATCGGCAGAGAGGGAATACTAAGGACTAACAAATTGCCAATCTACTTGTTATTAAGATACTCAACAGAGAATATTTTCATGTACCAGAATCATTGAGAAAAAAATGGTTTCAAGGATAAATTAAACACCCATTTACATCAACAGGCTGATATTGTCCATTTTAAACTTCTCTTTCACGACAAGGCCCTCTTTCATATTCAATATGGTAATTCTCTTAACCTTTCCCTTCCCTCAATCTTTTCTCAACGGCTTTTTTATAATTCGGACTGAATTTTTTATTGAATTCCATCATTTGGGTCAGTTTACGCAGACGTTCTTCCGGGGTTAATGACCTGGCTATTTCGCTTTTCAGTGTTTCCTTGTCTTTGTCCCTTTCAAAGGGAAGATCGGGCTTCTGATTCATATCATTCTTATTGTACATATCTTGTGAACTTTTTACTAAATAACGAAAATAAAAAAAAATGGCTTTTCATCAATTACCATTCATGAAACCGATGTAAAAAGCTCAGTGTATTATAAAATTCGCATTGATTTCCCGTGCAGATACAGGTTCTATCCGCACGGGAAATTTCAAAAAAATAGGGTTCTCTAAAAGTTACAATCCACTTCCTGATAACTATTGAAAAAAGTTGTACCTTTCGTTACAAAACATGCATCCACGGGATAATCATAATACTTTGTAAAAATGTTACCCCCTGCTACGGCCTTTGCCGTAACCCTAATATTGGTTGAACCACCCGGTATTTCACAGACCTTATAGTTCCCTGCCGTTATATCACCGCTAGACCATGATCTTACTATGCCGTCCAAATCGGTATACGATACATAAAACCGCAAAACATACCAACCGGAGCATTTAACCCTGATCCTGCCTTTCTTGCTGACTGTGCACTCGGTTGCAGTATAATCGGTGGTATAGCCCATCTTTGCCACTTTGTTATCTTTTAGAAATCTTACTGTATATGCTATAGCTATACCCGGATTGTTTTTCGAATAGACTGCATTTTCGCCTGTCAGTATCGGTTCCAGATCCCCAAAGTTTTCAGCAGTCACCGCATGTGAGGCCACCTCAGCATTGCCCCCTATGGTGATGATCTCAATAGAAGAGTTTTTCAGAATGGACTGGTATTTTGTTTCAAGGTCTGCCGATACCTTAGTCAATCCTGCACTGTATTTCATCGCACCTTCAACTTCTGCACTTTTAGCTGATTCGGAAGTGGTCATCCGGAACATGATTATTCTTCCATAACTCACAGTATGCACATACCCCGGCACGGTAGCACCGTCAAATGTTGATCCCAACTTGCCGAGATCAACAGATTTGTCAAAAACGCTGCCTGGCTCCGGGGGTGTATCCAGTGTCACAGTGTAAAAAACCTGCTTGAAGGTCATCATAGCCACTTTTGAGGTAGACGAACTGGTATATTTAAACTGTGAAGAGACCTCTCCTGATGCCCATTTAACATTCAATCCCAGGTCCATGGCAAGCTGTTCGGAAGAGAATGAGGTCGCTGCGCTGTAACTTGAATTGGATGGATTGACATACCCTTCCTGGTACTGGTTATTGTTCCACCAGCTCAGCGCATTGTCAATCTCGGCCTGTGTGTTGGAATGTGATGGTTCCTCAACGATAAATGTTCCCTTTTCCCCCAGGCCGGGAAGATCGAGCCTAAGGGTTGTCGGCGCCGGTGTTAATGTAACCGGTTCAGGCAAACCATCTAATAACCCTTCATTGATCTTTACCAGGGCTCCCGGCCAGATAATACCATGCGTCGGCCGAATAATGGCTACCTGTTCGGCATTTTGTTGCAGATTGTAATTGACATTCTCACATACTATCAGATTATTGTCCTCCATTTGTTTATCCGTAACGGAATCCAGTACTGTTTTCTTTGATCCTCCATCAATGTTTTGAACGTTTAGCATGGAATTCGGATCATAGTCCATATCGGATATAAGATTCGACAGTTTTCCAATATGTTCCAGGGGGTCAACTTCTTGGTTGCATGAAAATACTACAATCATGAAAAATGTTCCTGAAACCACAAACAACAACAAGTTCCTAATAAACAAGGAACTTACAGTGAAAAAGCTCAAAATTTTGTTTTTCATCGCTTTATGGTTTTAATGGTGGAAATAAATCAAAACAACGAGACTTTTACTTAAAACATATCTTTGGCAAGTTATTAAGAAATAAACTGAAAATCAATTTTTTTTGATTAAAATCCTTGTGATGATTTATCTTTTAAAGATTATTTTTAGTGTTTTGGAGCCTTGTATATCTATTTAGAATGTTTCTATATTAGCCAACTGCGGGACATTATAAAATAAACCTGCTGGAAGCAGGAAATCTATGTAAAAAATCAAACCAAAAAACAAAGGCACACCATCTTGGGTATTAAGCAAGCAAGAAACCGGAATCCGGAGGCTAAGATCATTGTAGCGAGATGCGGCTGGATAATGTTCCGGGTATTGAAAGATACCGCATAGCCTCGATCGAACCAAACCTCTTGAGCGATGACATTATTCGATTTGTGTCCCAATCAGAAAAATTCCTCCCCCATTTTCACATACCGCTGCAATCCGGATCCAATGACATACTGGCAAAAATGAAACGAAGGTACATCCGGGAGTTTCTCCACGATAAGCTACAGCAGATCAGAAGACAAATACCTGATGCCTTTGTCGGGGTGGATGTGATTGTTGGTTTTCCAGGGGAAGATGAAGAAAAGTTTCAGGAGACCTTTGAATTCCTTCAGAAACTGGATGCCAGCTACTATCATGTATTCCAATATTCTCCAAGACTCTACCCTCTCTTTTGAGGAATCATTCTCCGGTTCTTTCGTTAACGATCCTCCGCAACTCGCCGAATTTCTGTTCATCTGCCGGACCCGAGGCATTAAAGATCATGTTGCCTTCTTTGTCCAGGAAAAACACATAAACGTTCCCGATATCGTCCACATGAAAGTGGTCAAAATATTTTGTGAGCGAGCCATAGTAAGTGGCCACATGGTCGTGTTTAAATTCAGGTACGCCAGCCCGCATGCCCGAATCGATCCAGGTTGACATCCACTTCCAGTTTTTTGAGATCATAGGGATTTCATAAAAAGTGACCGAATCACGGCTACCAAATTCTTCAATAAAGGGATCCAACCATGAATCTAGTTCACCCTGTGTTTGCCTTTTAAAAGCTACAAGTATAAACGTATGTTTTCCTTTTGTTGCTTTCGGAAAAATGAGTTTTTTACCGGATAAGGTCTCTGCCTCAATCCTGGGGAATTTTCGATATGGTTCCTGCTGACTCATAAAGAATGGTATAAATAGTGTTTGTCCATAAAGTCAAAGAGATTTGAAAGAATCAGAATAAATCTTAGTTGCTACCATGCATTTAATGCAAACAATGCTATTAAAAAAAAAGTTTTTCAATTAATTGACTTTCTACAAAATGTTTGTTATAATTGAACAAATTCATGTTAAAAAGACGAACGGCTGTCGGCCTGCATTATTCAAAAATCCCGCTGAATAAGCGGGATTTTTGAATGCGGGAGGGTTTGCGGGATGCGTCAGAAACCCGCATCCACCCAGTTTAGCTACAAGAAAATACTTAAATTATGAATAGGAATAAAACCAAAAAATACAAACATATGATCAAACCAGGAATTTTACATTTTAAGCTCATAGCCCTGACATTAATTGTTTCGGCAATGTTGACATCCTGCCAAACAAAAGATGAACCGGCATGGCAGAAAGGCAATATGCACACGCATACATTCTGGAGCGACGGGGATGATTTCCCCGAATCTGTGGCAAAATGGTATAAAGACAATGGATACGACTTTCTTGCAATCACCGATCACAATACATTGCTTGAAGGTGTGCGTTGGAAAAAGTTCCCCGCGGAGCATCAAGCCCTGGAAAAGTATAAACGCTTGTTCGGTGAAGAATGGGTAGAGACCAAACCGGCTGAAGAGGAAGAAAATATACAGGTTCGTCTGAGACCGCTGGATGAATTCCGCGACAAGTTTGAAGTGCCGGACGAATTCCTGCTGATGAGCGGTAATGAAATCACAGCCTCTCATGCTGTGCATATGGTTGCCCATCACCAGGATGAAGTTATCCCTCCTGCTGAAGGAAGCGCAGATGAGCGGGCAGCTATGATAAGGAAGATGGTGGAAAGGGTAGCTGAATACAGGCAGCAGTCCGGCCGCAACGTATATCCCGTACTTGCCCACCCGAATTTTCAATGGGCCATAACTGCAGAAATGATGCTAAAGGCTGAAAATCTGCGTTTTTTTGAGGTTTATAATGGTCATCCCTCTGTAAAAAATGAAGGGAATGAATACCGGGCAAGCACCGAAAGGATTTGGGACATTGTGCTTTCCAAACGTCTTGCTGCAGGAGACGAAAAGTTATTATACGGGCTGGCAACAGATGATGCACATAATTACCATTCGGCGGGCGCTACACCGGGCAGAGGATGGGTTATGGTCAGAAGCGCAGAACTTACCCCGGAAAGCATCCTTGATGCGATCGACAAGGGAGATTTTTACTCCTCTACCGGCGTATCACTGAAAAATATAAATTTTGACGGAGAAAAAATAGAGGTAGAGATTAAACCTGAAGAGGGAGTAGAATACACCACTGAATATATTGGAACCCCTTCCGGGTTTGAGAAAGAGAGTGAGTCCAGATTCGATGACTCGGGAAATGAGATAGACAATACCACACGCAGATACAGCGACGAGATTGGCAAAGTGCTGGCCAGCTCAAACGACCTACAATCAAGTTATACATTTACCGGGGATGAGTTGTATGTACGCGTCAGGATCACATCTTCCGCAGACCAAACAGACCAGATAACCGGAGAGGTAACAGGCAAACAACGTGCATGGGTTCAACCGGTAGTGCCGGAATAAGCAATAATTAGTGTTTGT
>JBKGZA010000054.1:0-17118 GCA_046545815.1 Bacteroidales bacterium | reverse complement strand
ATCAACTTCTTCTGTTTTTATGTTTGCATAAACCCTCTCTACTTTCCAGTTATCATCAAAGTCTAATAATAAATCGAAAAATTGTTCTGAAAACATCTTGTTTTTGTGCTAATTTATATTTTTCCATTAAATTTGGTGTAGAATATGAATAAAAATTTTTTGTATATGAATACCAATTGGATACTGACCTGGGTTTTTATTTGTCTGATACTACCAATATCTGCATTTTCTGTAAGTAACGACACTGGTCAGAAACAACGCGTAATCATATCTTCAGATATCGGAGGAAGCGACCCGGATGACTTCCAGTCGATGGTCCATTTATTTTTATATGCAGATACCCTGGAAATTGAAGGATTGATCTCATCACCCCCGCAGGATGGAAGAAAAGAAGACATTTTAGAAGTGATCAACGCCTATGAAAAGGATTTACCGAAATTGCGACAGCGGTCATCTCAATATCCTGCGGCTGACTATTTACGTTCCATAACTGCCCAGGGCGCTTTAATTCCTCAGAATAATGATACACCAAAATCCAAAATCAGTAAGGGAGCAAGGTTGATCATTGATGAGGCGAAAAAAGAAGATCCCAGACCTCTTTATGTTCTGGTTTGGGGATCTATTACTGATGTGGCGCAGGCTTTGTATAAGGCACCCGAGATTAAAGAGAAAATAAGGGTTTATTTTATAGGCTCATGGAATACGCGACAAGATCCCAAAGCAAGGGATTATGTGTTTAACCGACATCCCGATTTGTGGTTCATTGAAAACAATACCACCTTTCGTGGAATGTATATGGGAGGTTACCAAAAAGGGAGTTATGGGAATGAAAGTTTTGTAAACGCATTTGTAAAAGACCATGGGGCCCTGGGGAACCTCTTTTATGACAAGAAACCGGATATCAAGATGGGGGATACACCCTCGGTTTTATATCTGATAAGTGGCGAACCGGCCAACCCCGAAACGGAAAGCTGGGGAGGCCGATTTCGAAGTACAGATCACGGAGAACAATATTGGACAGATATCCGGAGCCCCGAATATACAGTAAATGGTAAGGAAGGAGCAAAAACTGTTAGCCGATGGCGAAAAGAATACCTCAACAACTGGAAAGAGAGAATGAAATATCTGGAATAGAAAAGGGTATACATAAACAGTTTAGCAGCGGAGGTGGTTCTACTGTTAATTTAGGGTTTCCTGTCAAAGTCAAAAAAATTAATAGCAATTTTCGGCCGATTTTTTCTCAAAAACCAGTTTTAGATTCAAAATTTGGTATACCAGAGGCCCTTATTTGGATTTATTCTAAATAAATAGGGTTTTTTTAATTACTGGACATACCTCTTCCTCATAATCAATAAAATGTATTGATAACCAGCAAGTTACCTTTATTTTTTAAACTATCATCTGACAATATAATGTGTTTAAGTTCATAACAAGAAAAATACCGGCAACCCAACTTTCTGAGGTGTCTTTCAGCCTGGCTCTTACCTTATTAAGGCTGTTCCCGTTTTTCCTCTTTCCCTTTTTTCTTTGACTCCTGGCCGCGGGCAAGCCGGATGATTTTTTGGTTAACCCTGTCATAAGTATCTGCACCTAACGGTTCATGGGGTTTAAGGATAATTCAAAATCACTTTTGAACTCCTCTATTTTTAGCTGTTTATTTGACATATATCAGAGTTTTATATATACTAAAAAAGGAGCATGAAAACTCATGCTCCTTTAAAGCCCCTGAAACAGGGATGTCGTTTATAATATTATTAAGTCTATTATTCCAGTCCCAGAAGCCTCCTGTTCAGCTTTTCATCGGCACCAGCACCACCACCGGCAAAGTCTTCAAATGATTTTTCCGATTTCCGGATGATGTGTTTGGCGATGAACGGAGCGCCTTCTGCGGCTCCGTCTTCGGGATTTTTCAGTGCGCATTCCCATTCCAGCACGGGCCATCCTTCAAAATCGTATTGGGCCAGTTTACTGAATATGCCTTTGAAGTCCACGTCGCCGTCTCCAAGTGAGCGGAATCTGGCAGGCCGGTTTACCCAGTCCTGGTATCCTCCGTACATGCCTGATCGTCCATTTGGCTTAAATTCTGCATCTTTTACGTGGAACATCTTGATTTTCTCGTGGTAAATGTCGATGAATTCAAGATAGTTCAGTTGCTGAAGCACGAAGTGGCTGGGATCATACATGATGTTAACCCTGGGATGGTTGTTGGTGGCTTCCAGGAATCGTTCATAGGTAACCCCGTCATGCAGATCTTCGCAGGGATGCAGCTCAAAACAGAGATCCACGCCCGCCTCGTCGAATGCATCCAATATCGGTTTCCATTGTTCTGCCAGGGCTTTAAAGCCTGTGTCTATCAGTCCGGCAGGTCGGGGAGGAAATGGATACATGGTATGCCACATATAATTTCCCGAGAAGGTAACGTGTTCGGTAATTCCCAGGTTCTTGCTTGCCTGGGCCGCAAGCTTCATTTGGTTGACAGCCCATTCTGTACGTGCTTTCGGGTTGTTTTGGTACTCCGGCGGAGCAAAGCTGTCAAATACTTTATTAAATGCAGGATTTACAGCTACCAGTTGTCCCTGGATGTGGGTAGCCAACTCGGTAATCTCACATCCGGCATTATTCACAATGCCTTTTATTTCATCGGCATAGGTTTGGCTCTCGGCCAGTTTTTTCAGGTCTACACATCTGGGATCAAAAGTGGGGATCTGTACCCCTTTATACCCTAAGTTGGCCATGTATTTGCAAATGTTCTCCAGATTGTTAAATGGCGGCTCATCGCCCATAAATTGAGCAAGATATACAGCAGGTTCTTTCATAATACTAAAATTTTAAAATGAATAATTGCATTGTTTATTTTTGGCGTCCGGCGGCTATTCCGTTATTTGTTGTCAGACGGATGTTCTTTGTCTTTTTGGAACAGCCGCCCGGCGCTTTCAGAAACTGTTGACCATTTTATGATTTGAACGTCGTCCATTTTTTGTCGCTCTTGCTCGATTCCACTGTGGATTCAAGGAATGCCATACCCCTTACACCATCATGAACCGTTGGGAAATCGGCAAATTTGGGATCCGGTTCTTTGCCTTCGAGTTTGGAACCCAGAGTCAGGGCGAAATTACGGTAGATGTTGGCGAATGCTTCTATGAAGCCCTCCGGATGTCCCGCGGGAACACGGGTATGAGCCAATGCATTTTCCGAAAGAAAGTCAAAGCCTGCACCGGTCCGGTACACCTCCATCGGGCGGTCGTTGTACTTAAGCACAAGGGTGTTGGGTTCCTGCTGACGCCATTCAAGACCACCTTTTTCACCATAAACCCTTATGTTCAGATTGTTTTCCTCGCCCACACTGATCTGGCTGGCGTGCAGCACGCCACTGGCGCCGCTGTCGAATTTCAGCAGAATATTGCCGTCATCTTCCAGGGCTCTTCCTTGCACAAAGGTATGCAGATCTGCACACATCTCGGAGATCTTGAGTCCGGTAATAAATTCGGAGAGGTTTTCCGCGTGGGTGCCAATGTCACCCATACAACTGGCTATACCTGCCTTTTTAGGGTCCATTCTCCATGAAGCCTGTTTCTGGCCGGTCTCTTCCAGCTTTTCAGCAAGCCATCCCTGGGGATATTCAACCACAATCTTTCTGATTTTACCAATTTTGCCTCCTTTTACCATATCCCTGGCCTGTTTTACCATGGGATAACCGGTATAATTGTGGGTCAGGGCAAACAGCAACCCGGTTTCATTTACCAGCTTTTCCAGTGCTTTGGCTTCATCCAGATTGTAGGTCATGGGCTTGTCACAGACCACATGAAATCCGTTTCTCAGTGCCAGTTTTGCCGGAGGAAAGTGCAAATAGTTGGGCGTTACAATAGAAACAAAATCCATTCTTTCGCCTTCGGGCAAAGCTTTTTCCTTTTCGATCATCTCTTCATAGCTGCCATATACCCGATCGTCGGGCAGAAACAATTCCTTCCCGGAGGCTTTTGACTTTTCGGGACTGCTGCTGAAAGCCCCGCAAACCAGTTCAATCTTGCCGTCCATTGCGGCGGCGCTGCGGTGAACTGCGCCTATAAATGCGTCTTTTCCACCGCCTACCATGCCCATTTTGATTTTTCTGTTCATAGATGTATATTTTTTGATTAGAAAATGATTTAATTGCTAAAAATAATAAATATCGATGGGCTCTCATAGAGTGATGGGATGAAATTTAAAATAAGCTAACAATTTACTAATTTTATCTTCTGGGATCGTATCATATATAACAGATAAACATGTGAAAACCAATTTAGATCGCCGGAACTTTTTAAAGAAGACGCCTGCTGCCGGTTTGAAGCTTCGGCCAGAAGAAAATCCTGTAACCGGCCATCGGGGCAACGGTTTTCTCAATATCCGGGGGTTTATTGAAGCAAATGTTAACTGCTGACTATTTTTTGGGTCCTGTTTACCAGATCTTTTAGTCCTTCCAGGCTGTCTCCACCCCTTTGTTCAAGAGTAACCCAATCCTTATATCCAATATTATCCAGCGCCTGCATCACGGCTGGCCAGTTGACATCCCCTTCGCCCAGATCTACATTAAATCCTGCTGAGTTGCCGCGCTCCCCAGCAATTTCACGGCTAAATTCCTTGATGTGTACTTTGGCAATACGATGGCCCAGAATGTTGATCCATTGCTCGGGCCAGCCATATCTCAGAATGTTTCCGCAGTCAAAATAAAACTTCACATAGGGGCTCGAAAACTGGTCGAGATAGTGCCTGGCCTCTATGGGGCTTAAAATAAAATTGTTCCACACATTTTCAATCGCTATGGTTACGTTGAGCTTCTCGGCCAGTGGAACCACCCTTTTTATCTGTTCAATGCTCCGGTACCAGCATTCATCGTAACCAACCGAATCATTTACTTTCCCGGGAACCAGAAGCACCGTATCAGCCCCGTAGGCTTTCGCATCTTGCAGAGAAACCTCCAGCGCTTCCCTGCCTTTTCTACGGGTTTCGGGATCAGGTGAGGACAAAGGCAAATTCCAGTGCTCCGAATTGCATACACTTGGTATATCCAGGCCTGTATCCTCCCGGGCTGCCAACACTTTATCCCTGTCCATATGACTCATTAACTCCACGCCGTCAAATCCGGCTTTTTTGCAAAGCTGGAATTTTTCGGGGATAGAATCTCCCGCTCCTATTGTGCCCCACATAATCCCTGTTTTCAGATTTCTTCCGGAAGATTTATCTACCCGGGGAAATCCAAAAGCGGGAGCAGTAGAAATGAATGCAGTACCTATCAGGGCCTTTTTGGTAAATTCTCGTCTGTTCATAGGTTTATGGTTTTTTATTTGGTAATTGGTTTTTATCTTTATTTGACATGGCATGACGTTCCTTTTACAAAAATAGTATTGTGGTTTACATTTTTTAAAAATAAAAAATTTAGTTCAAACACTAAAATTCCATGTGTTAAAAAATTTCTACACAACATTCTGCGCTTATAGCCAGATCACCCTCGGTGTTCATGATCCGTGCCGGGATCACATATAAGCCGGATTGTATATCCTCCGAGGACTTCAGCGTAAGCGTGACATGTTTTTCCTGCAATGGTTCCACAGATATAGCAGAGGGGCCATCGGATTTCCTTGAAAACCCTGCCGGTAAAGTAATATTCATTTGATAGCGCTCCTTTTCCTCCGCATGATTCATAACTCTGAGGGTTATCTCAAATTCTTCCCCGGGCTTTTTCTTTATTTGATAGGGATACAATCTGGCCCATCGGGGGTCAATACCAAAATTCGCGTTTTTCCAGGGGAACAAAGCACTGAGTATCTCCCTGCGCCGTTTAAGGCTGGCAGACATGGAATCAATTTGTGCATTGCTGAACCAGAATGGTGGCTGAATGTGCTGGTTGATCAAAAAATAAGAGGATTGCCTTTTATTCATATCCTTCAATATTTGCAGGCATTGGTAGTATCCTGTATCCGGGTGAAGCAGATTTCTGTTTTGTGTGCTGTAATCGTCAAGACCGGTGGGAGAGAAGGAATCTCCTATGAAGAAAATATCCGTCTCTTCGTTTTTTTTATTGACCCGCATGGCTCCGTGATATATGGTCTGACCCGGGAAATTATAAAATTGCATGTTGAATTCATGCCATTGCATGGTTTCCCGGTCACTCACATAGTTGATTCCCTGAATGGGCTTGATGCCAGTATAAGGCATGTTGAAGGCATCGGGACGTTCCAGTATCTCCTTTAATATTTCAGTGGCATACACTTCACATCCGAACCGGTGAACCAGTTCATTGATGCGGTTTACATGATCTCCGTGATAATGGGTGATAAACACTGCTTCCAGCTTCCTGAGCTTTCCTTTCCTTACCATTTGTTCAATTTTCCTGATGACATCTTCATTGCCACAATCAATTAAAAATCCCCTTTGGTTATCGGAAATGATGAGCCTGCTCACAGGCAGAGTAACAAGCCAGGAAGGAGGATCATCCATGAGCTTTTTTGCGAAGAAGCTGGTGTCTGATTCAGATAACGAGATTTGTGTATTTTTTGTCAGCTTGCCCAGATCTTCCTCAAAATACCATCTGGTGGAGCTGATGGACAGATAGTTTTTGTAAAGCTGTTGCAATCGTTCAATCAGGGAAACTATAGCCTCGCGGGTTTCATACATTGGATTTCCACGTGAAGGTATGATGACGTCCGGATCTTCTGCCAGTATTTTTTCCAAGCTGCTGATCAAGTCTCCCAGCCTTCCGCAATAACCGTGGTATCTCCCGAGGTTTGTACAGTCAACTGCCGATTGCAGATTGCAGATATCTGCAATCTGCCCTTCGTCATAGATCAAATCTCCTACAAATGCATACTTTTTTTCATCTATGTTGACCAGGTAAGAGACTGCATTTTCTGCATACCCAGGTGTGTTCAGCACCTTAATGTCGAGTCCCTGCCAGCTTATCTGATCACCGTCCTGCACTTTTTTAGCTATCTCCATGCTTTTTGTTACCCGGTTGGTCATCATTCCTCCGAAATAGCCATCGCGTTTCTCAATATAAGATTTCCAGAACCTATCGGGATGCTCTATATTTTCCGCTTCATCACCAGGCACTACCGCCCGGGCACCGTTTTCCACCAGCTTTCTGCCAGTCTGGATCAATTCCCTTCGGTGATGAGTGAACAGCACATAATCGGTTTTTTCAAATTTCCCTGAATGATCGCCGTATATCATCAACCTGTGTCCGTTTTTATTTATCTGAACTCCATTTACATGCTCCTTCCTGAAGGAAACATGGTCGGACATTTTCTGACAGTTATCAGTACAGCCGGATAGCAGGAATGTTAATGGCAGGATCAAAACAGAAAATTGTCTTGTTAGCTGGAATAATGATTTCCTGCTTATCCCTTTCCAGATTGTGGTTCTTTTAGATTTCATTCCGGGAATGATTTAATAGACTCTTTATAAACTTGTATTCCAACCTTTTTCTTTCCCAACATCTTTTTATGAAAGATGCCGGCTAGGGTAAGATTTCCGCTTTTTCAAAGGCAGTGATCAGTTCCCTCTTCGTTTCGCTTGTTTTGATAAAACGGCGTTTTCCCGCGAGCAATGTAACGGATGACTCTTTTTCACTATCCGGCATGGATATTTCTTTTCCCATGCTTTCCAATAAGGTGATGTTTTGTGGGCTTATAGGCAATTTTATTTTTTTGTTTCCGGATATGTGCCAATACACGGCATACAAATCACCATTTCGTCGGAAGGTAAAAGCCCGCACTTCCCTGCTGCCGTTGGCCACATTCCTAATCCGGTTATACGGGAGCAGTTCAAATTCTTCCTGCTCATTGATCAGCAGAATATGTTCCTGATCGAGATTACGCAACATTTTTTTCTGTTCCTGCGTCAGCCATTCTTCTTCTCGTACTTTTTCCCATCGCCTTAATACTTCAAGGTTATCGGATGTTCTGGGATGGTTGCTGAATCTTTCCAGACTTGACTGAATGGACACCGGGCAGTCCCATGCTGCTGCCCGGCTGGTAACATACTCGAGCATGTCGGGCTGCGTGCCCACTGTATTTTCTCCGGGCAGCCGGTATCCCAGCCAGCCGAAATTCAAGCCCGTGAAATTTTTATCCATCATGGGAGCCTCTGCGGCAGGGTGTTTTTTGGTCATCTCCTTGATGGCTTCCGGACGGAACGTATCAAAAGCATTGCCCCTGCTCAGCATGTGCCAGCTAAAATGTGATTTCGCTGCTCCTTCCGCAAATATTGGTTCCGGATTCAAAAGTTTATAGACTTTCCATTGAGCGCGTGAACAATTGAACCAGTAAGGCGAATGGACATCTTCCGCACCGTCAAAATAAACGAACTGGAATCCTGCATCCCGGTAAAGTTCGGCTATTTTTTCAGCCACTTCGTTCTGGATGCTGGTATTTTGGTTAAAGCGGACAAATTTCGGCCAGCTGTCCACATCCAGCAATCCAAACTTATGGTTCAACGGATGAGGCTCCGGAGTGGTATTGAGTGCTCCCCGCGAACATCCGGTGAACTTATAGGGCCGGGTAGTGGAATAATCCGAATAGGTAACCAGCTCGTCTCCGATCCTCAGAATGCGGCGTCCATCTGCTAAAGTAGCTCCCTCAGGATTTTCCTCCGTATAGATGACCGTGTCCTGCATGTCAACCGGAGAAGAGAGGGTAAAATGCCTGCGGAGATTTAGTCGGTGGTCCGGCTTCGGCGTAACATACGGATCGCTTTTTCCGGCCTTGTTATAATGGAAGTGGAGCCCCGGAATCATTCCTGCCTCACTGACCTTATCCACCAACTTTTGCAAATCCTCCATGCCATTGGGATATTCTTCACGCCAGGGGAAATGGCCCGGAGTTTCTGAAAAAGCGGTATAATATACCATGAAAGTCCGGAAGCCTGCCTGACGTGCATAATCAATATGCTGATCCACGTTGCCGGGATGCACATTGCCTGACCAGTAGTAAGAGGCATTATACTGTTCATTCCTTCGGTTCTTTACTCCCTGGGGTAAGTTGTAATCCTTCTCTACACGGGCAATATGGTCCAGGAGTTGGCCGGTGGGAGAAGTAATTAAGGCAGCCCCTACACCTTCTTTTTTGACTTCGCTGACCATTCCGGCCTTTAATATCCGATAGTCGTTGCGCTTTTCCGAACCAATTTTGGCATGGGGGTCGGTACCCAACAGGTTAATGGCCGTTTGGTCATCCCACATTACATTCAACCAATCTCCGAATTTATCGCGGTTGCGTAAAGGAAGCTGCAGGAGACACATTTCATCCACCTGTGGAGTGTTGTTGCCGTCTCCGGGCAGGAACTTTTCAATGTTAAACCCGATGTATTGACCGGTGATGTTCAACTCTACGACGGCCTCAAAATCTACAAGCTCAAAACCGACAATCAGCTTATCTCCTTCCCTGCGAACCGAATCTGCCGGAAATTCAGTTTCCCTGAAAGGATAAGCCAGTCTGATTTCGTTGTTATAGGGGTGATACTGGGTTACTGTAAAGGCAGGGAGATTTTGGCTAACTTCCAGGCATTCTTCATTGGAAGGTGTATGGATCAGACTTTTTAAGATGCCGTTACTGGTAATGACCAGTCTGGTTTGTTCATTCTCGATTACAATTTCTTCCGGGCTGCTTCTGTTGCTATTACAGGCGATCATGAAGATATTTGCTGCAATAGTCAGTAATATAATCAGTTTTTTCATAAGTACGGTATTTTAATTTAATACGCTTTTTATTACCTACTGTTTTCCCATGAGGGGATAGATTTCCGATTCGGTTCGTGCCTGCTCCATAAGTTTTCTTGCTTTTTCTGCCAGTTTCGGATATTGCCCTGAAACATCAAGGCGCTCTGAGATGTCATTCCTAAGATTGAAGAGCATCACAGGTGCATCCGGGTTGTTCTCCAGATTCAGCCTCATGGCCTTCCATTTCAGTGGCACCCTGCTGTTGCCCCCGAATCTGATGGCCTGCATACCGGAAAACTCCCAGTATAGGTAATCATGCAATTCTTGCTCTTCATTTATCAGAAGGGGGAGAAATGATATCCCGTCGGTGTTAGCCGGTGGATCAATTCCTGCCAGTTCTGTGGCCGTGGGAAGAAAATCCCAGAAGGCAAAAGGCTCTCTCTGGACTGTGTTGGCCGGAATTTTGCCGGGCCATTTCACGATAAGGGGCACACGGATGCCTCCTTCGAACAGTTCGAATTTCAGTCCGCGAAGCGGTCCGTTGGCATTAAAGAACCTGGGATTCTGCCCGCCGGCATAGCAGGGCCCGTTGTCGCTGGTGAAAAAGACGATGGTATTTCCCTCTATGTCAAGTCTGGAAAGCAAATCTATGATCCTGCCTATATCCCGGTCCATCCTGGAAATCATTCCAGCCCGGGTGGCATTGGGCTCCGGCTGGGGAGCATAGCCATGTCCGTACTGATGGTCGGCATTGGGTTTATAGGCTTCCTCGGGAAATTTTCCCAGGTAATCATCCTTCGATTCTTCTGGTACCAATATTTCTGCATGCGGTATGGTATAGGGGAGGTAGAGAAAGAAGGGTTTTTCTTCCTTATGTTCCTTTTTAATGAAGTTAAGGGCCTTATCCGTGAACAGGTCGTGGCTGTAAACCTGCTTTTTTCCGTTTTGGTTTCCGGGAATATCCACTTTCTCACCGTTGTGCCACAGCACCTCAGGGTAATAGTAATGGGCTGCCCGGTGGGTGTCATAGCCGTAGAATTCATCAAATCCTACCGATGCAGCCTCCTGTCCGAACCCCCACTTGCCGAACATACCTGTGGTATACCCTGCTTCCTGAAGAATATTGGCCACTGTAGTTTCCTCATAAATCCTTTCGTATTTTGCATTGCCCCTCACTATGGCATGGCCGGTGTGTTTGCCCGTCATCAATGCGCAACGGGAAGGCGCGGAGACTGTGCTGCCTGAATAGAAACTGGTGAACCGCATGCCTTCTTCTGCCATTTCATCCAGTTGAGGGGTGTTGATCTTTTCCTGGCCGTAGCACCCAAGATCACCATAGCCGAGGTCGTCGGCCATGATGAAGATGATGTTTGGCCTTCCGGTCTCATTCGTAGACCTGCCCGCTTCCGCTTCATTATCAGTTGCCTGAAGGCTGAAGCTGTTCATGAGGAACAAGGAGGAAATCAGTGAGAAGGGCAGGTATTTGCCTGTGGTGTTTGTAGACAGTATGAGACGGGGAAAAGGCTTTTTGGGGTTGATGGTTTTTGTATACATGATAAGGTTGTTTTATGTGCTTAAATATATGGATAATTGGCAAGATTAACAAGGTTTAGACAGTATTAACAGGATTTGAGTCTAGTCTAAAAAGGCGCCTTATCAGGCAATATTTAGCTTTTTATACCGGACTCAAATTTTGTTAATCCTGTCTGATCTCATCAAAGCCTGGCCTGACAAAATCTCTGGCCTGCGGGAAATGCTTTTCGGTATCTTTTTTGAGATTGTCCAGAAAGATTTGTACGTCCAAAATATCATCGCCTGCGTCCGGGAAGTAATTCTGCAGCTTATTCCATGCAGCCAGGGAACGGTCCATTTCTATCAGTGCAGCTTTTGCCTGCCCATCTGCTTCTGTGGGTTTATTCATTTTTTCCGGCAGTTTTTTAAATTCATATTCACCTGAAATGGCCTCCTCCAACCTCACGCGGATATGGTTGCAATACCACCCAATAAGCTCAAAAGCATCGTATACTGCTGTTGCTTCTTCTTCGGTTTCCTCTCCCCGGATACCCAGTTTTATATTTTGAAGCAACTGGTAACCTGATTTCATGATCAATTTATGGTTATTAGCAAACCAACCCATTGCCATCACCATGTATTTTTTTGCTGTTTTTGTTAATATGTGATTTTTGCTGTATGCTTTTTTTTCCTGCTCTTTTCTTTCGGCTATCTCATCGATGGGTTGATTCCCGGGCTTCATGCCCTGTTTACTGGTAATGTCATTAATTTCTTCCTGGAGCTTTTGAACGTTTTCTCTTATTTGGTTCAAAAAATCCGGAGTACCTCCGGGCGATATATGCTTATAAATTCTATGCCGCCCGCACCGGTCGCTGAAGGGACATTTTGTGCACCACAGATCGCAGTATTTGTGGATATTGGGGATATAATTGTTTTGGGCATCGGAATTTTGGGGTGTTTCTGGGTTTTTCATGGCTTTATGGTTTAGACAGGATTTACATAATGGTTATTGAGACATGATTTACATGATGTATTTGGACAAGATTGACATGATATTTTTTAGATATGATTAAGATGATTTACAGGAATTAAAAGTACGGGATTTTTTGAAAAATTTCAATTTTTTTTTATGGATGGAAACCTCCGGGAATGGCCTTTTCGGCTAAGGCTTCAGCTTCTTCACATATTCCAATGTGGTGTTGTAAAATTCTTTCCGCATCTTGTCTGCATCGATATCCCTGTAGAACCAGACTTACCGGTTGCCTATACCTGTTCGGCATATTCAGGATGTATCACGGCCTCTATAATAGAAATATCCCGTATGGTGCGCTTTCTCCTGCGGCCATCCAGGTGGTTGTACCAGCATTACAACACGAAATCCAGCAGATCATGCTTTCCCCTGAAACGTTCTTCCGTTTCTTTCCAGCTCATGGTCATTTGTGAAGATAGGTTGCCCGGAATTACATGAAGCATGACATTCGAGTTGAACACCATGTCCACTGACTGTATTTCCATCCCGCTGCTAAATCCAGATTTTTCATTACACCCGTTTCGAAATCACAGATGGTTCCCAGCCAGTAGACCCGTTTTTCAGATGTTACGGAAGGTTCGTTGAGTATCGCCGAAGCCACGTTGGTCAAAGCCCCCAAAACGATCACGTTGATCTTTTAATGTTATTTATTTCTTTTATCATCGATTTTTGCAGCTGAATTTTTAAAAAGTGTAAAAAGCGCATTATGACAGTAAAGCAGATAAAGGAGAAATGCATGAAATATGGTACAGAACGGGTTTTTAGCTGTTTGAATGAATTCACCGGGAGTGATGGATACATAGCCAATCTGGATGCTTTTAGAGAATTGAGTAAGCAGATCAAACACACGGAAGAGGGAGAGGAAAGAAAGGCCCTGTTAAAGCAGGAACAGGACTTTACCAACAGGCTGACTTTGAACAGGCAAACTAAAGTAGTAGATGTTTAGAAGATTGGCTGTTTGTGTGATTTAAAGGATCACACAAAATACATTTTTTGCCAGAATTATTTAAGCATAATTTGGAGTAGGGCACCAGACCAGCCACATAGCCATTTCAAGCCGCTTTGCGGCTGATTTTTTTCAGACGCAAGGCCGTGGGTCTTCGCAAGGCACTCTTCCGGTTATTCTTCGCTTACCGCATCATAAACCACCACTTTTTTCCAGAGATGTTGGTATTTCTCGATAAATTCCTGATGCTGGGGATGTTCCTGATAGGCATCATGCGCATCCTTATCCTCGAAAAAGACCAGGTAAGAGTAAGTATAGGACCCTTCCACAACATCCCTGTCGGTTGTGGCAGCAGGGGTGCCGAAGTGATAAGATTTGATCAGTGGCAGTTCCAGCAGCTCGCGGACGCCCTTTTCGAATTCGGCCTGCTCATCCGGATCGTCCGGATTATTGAGCCAGAAATACACATGATGGGCAAATTCGTGGTCAACAGATTTTTCTGATGAATTGTTCTGACAAGCATTGAACAAGGCAACGCTCAGAAGCAGAAGCATGATGGGATAGAGTTTTTCACCGTTCATTGTTTTCATTGTTTTAAGAGATTTACAATAAGTTATTCAAGTCCTTCCAGTTCCAGATTTGTGATTTGCAGTTTACCATCTCGTTGATATTCGGTGAGTTGTCTTTCCTTTCTGGTAGATGTGAGGTTGCCCCAGTCTTTTTCAACAATCCGAAGGCTTGTGTCGAATTCCATAAGCTGGCCTTCAACCCGGATGCCCTTCAGTTTGCCCCAGGCCATAACAACCGGCTGGGCCATAGCAGTGCCTGATTCAAATACAATCAGAAAATGAAGGGTTGCAGATAAATTGTATATCTGACGGGTACATGATTTGAGAGGCCGGTGAAACCGGTATCTTTTACAGATCATTCTTGTAATGTATTAAAAGGGGTTAATGCAAACGCTAAAATAATTATTTCACCGGAATATCCATGTGCTTTGTCGGTTTTTATTCCGCCGGGCTTCTGCAGCGGAACAGCAAAGGAACAGTTGGATATGTGCTGATCATTTTTTTGAAACAGAGAAAAAAATAATAATTATATGGTCCCGGTTCGTTATAAAATTACCATGTCTTGTTTAGTCCATATAAGATACTGTTGTTTTTTTATTTACCATTAAAAACATGAATGTTATGAATGCAAAAAGATTATTATTTCCACTGATTTTACTGGGAACTTTCCTAATCTTTACGGGTTGTGGTCCGCAGGAAACCCCAGAAGAGGAAACAGAAGAAAAGAGAAACCTTCCCCAAATTGCCGTTTTGACTGGTGAAGGATTTCAGGATGCTGAAGCTTACATGCCCATTGGCTATTTTACCAACCGCGGGGCAAAGTTAACTGTTATAGGTTCCGAAACCGAAACTGTAGGTGCTTATAACAGTGATTTTACAATAAAGATTGAGAAAACCGTTGATGAGGTTGCGGTTGATGATTTTGATGCCTTAATTTTGCCAGGAGGACATGCCCCTGAAAACCTGAGGAAAGATGATGATGTGGTTGCTTTTGCAAGGGATTTCTTTACTTCCGGAAAGCCGACTGCAGCCATATGCCATGGGCCGCAGGTGCTTGTGACTGCTGATGTGCTTGAAGGCAGGACCAGCAGCGGTGTCGGGAGTATTGAGGAAGAGATCGAAGAGGCAGGTGGCACCTACGTGGATGATGAAATTTCGGTTGACGGGAATTACATCAGTTCGAGAGTTCCCAAGGACCTGGTCGCTTTCTGCGAAGCCATTCATAATGCACTGAAGGACGAAGGTTTCTATCAGTAACGATTTGTTCCGTTTTTTCTCCGTAACCGTTGAAGGCCCGGCAGCTGCCGGGCCTTCAACGGTTATTGGTTTTCTGTGCAGCAGCGGGCCTGGCTACCCGCACCAAGGCCAAGCTTTGCGGGAAAGGATAAGATGGTCAAAGTTCTGAATTTAAAAAGTTCCCAGCATATTTTGCTGAATCACCCTGTAGGTTATGCGGAATAGTATCCATCTGGCCGAAGTTTTTCACCCCTTTCCGGTTTCTTCAATACTTTAAATATACGACAAATCCCATAAGCGTCGGAAGAAGATTTTAATTCTGGTTGGCTGTCCAGTTCTCTATCCTTTTATCCTCATCGCTGCGAATTTGTATTTTTCCTTTTATGGTATCCTTTTCGATGTGTCCGTTCAATAAATACCGGGTTTTTGTTTCCGGGTTTACAGCATGGATCGTTATGCGGTCGCCCATGAGCTTTTTGCTTTCAATGGTTAAAGCAGTATTTCCGGTACGGATTTCCGCCTGGATTTTCTGAAAATTCTGATCAACGGTCATGGTGAATGCTTCCCCGTTGGTTTGCCATTTCCACCGGCCCTGTGCTTCTGCCGGAACCTTCCAGTAATAAACTTCGTGGCTTAACAATGATAAGGGTTGATTCTGGGTTACATCTTTCAGTAACGGACTGTAGGTGTCTGATTCCGTCAATTTAGGAAGGATCAGTGTATCCGGGAACAGGTTGCCACTGTTGACCTGAGCATGCTGATCGGGTTCCCACCCATCCATATCAAAATCGTGTGAAACTATGCGTGCCCCGGGTTCAAGTTTTTCGGTGAATTCCGGGCGTAGTTTATTGATTAAATCCGGAAACAGATATAGGGTAATGACATTGGCCCCGCTGATATCGGTTTTAAACAGATCTTGTTTTAAAAACATCACCTTATCTGAGACACCGGCTTCCCGGGCATTTTCCCTGGCTTCCTTTATAAGCTCCTCGTCAAGATCGACCCCTAACCCGATGGCTCCGCGCCTGGCTGCAGCAATTATAATCCGGCCATCACCGCATCCCAGGTCAATGACGTAATCCTCGGGTCCGACATGGGCCATATCCAACATTTTATCCACCACGTTATCAGGTGTGGGTACATAAGGAGCATCTTTTTCCTGAGCATTTGCAGGAGCACCGAAAAACAGGAGCAAGATAAAGGCCAGCGTGGTTAAACGCAACATCATTGCTGAGGATGTGGAAGGCATTGATGATGATCTGAAAGACAATTTTACCCTGCTTATTTTTTTAATTTCCATAATTGTTTGGTTTAAACGATTCTTTGTCATATTTTAAACTTGCAAGAATATGAATAATTACAGGAGATCGAAAACTTTTTAAATCTTCTTAACTTTTCTTTGTTCCCAAAGATTTCCGATCGGCAGCTTATTAATAGACTTTTCCTGAGGGTGCGCCCGTTTCTGTTTTTCTCCAACAACTAAAGCTTCTGCGCATGTGTTAACTGACCGACTCCTGACGCTCGCTTTAAGGTTTCCAAGGACCAAATTTTTCCAGGTGTAGCTACATGCCCAGTCCACCGGTTTTTCTGCCAGGCCTGAGACCTTCAGGCGTCCGGCGACAGGCGGATCCCGATCCCGCCTACGTCGTAGCGGGTAAACAGCCTCGGGCAACATGTTTATCCTGTTAATCTTGTCCAGATGCTGAAGATGCAGAATAAGAGGTAGAGAACGGAGATGCATTCTAACCTGAATTGGTTCATCTCCTTCGCAGATTCAATGCCACCGCCGATTAAAAAGGCGGGGGAATTTTTCGTTTCTATTTGAATGTTAATGTGTTTCGGAGGTTAGACAGCTACCCGTACTAACGAGACAGCCTCCCTCGATGACCAGAGCGCCACCCTTACCGACCAGACAGCTAGCCTCACAGACGAGATAGCCACCACTTTTAACAGGATAGGTGCCCTTTTTGACGAATGAGGGAAATTTTTCAACAAGTTCAGGAATCTTACCGAAGGGGAAGGAAATTTCCCTTACGTGACCGGGTCTTATCCCCAATTTACGAGCGACAGTTTTCCGATAACAGCTTTGGTTTTCGTCCCGGGAGAAGTACCCATAAAGCGCTGTATCGATGCA
>JBKGZA010000053.1:0-17444 GCA_046545815.1 Bacteroidales bacterium | reverse complement strand
GACAAGCCAAAACCAAACAGGATGTTTTCAAGGAATTTAATGTGTTTCCGTTTTGATTTGTCCAAATCAGCAAGCAAAATTTAAAAAATCAGGTTAGATGCATCGTGCGGAGAAAGGCTTGTTATCACCTACATATCTTGGACCTGTTCAGTTTTATACCAAATTTCTCCTGTATGATGAGGTGTTGATAGAAACCCGGGAAAATTACCAGAAGCAAAGTTACAGGAACCGATGCATCATATTTTCTGCCAATGGTATATTGTCACTCACGGTTCCGGTTACCAAAGACTGTCAAAAGGTTTTAACCCGAGATATCCGTATTGATAACACACTTGAGTGGCAGAAGAATCACTGGAATTCATTTGAATCGGCTTATAGCGCTTCCCCTTTCTTTGAGTTCTTCATGGATGATTTCCTCCCTTTTTATAACCGGAGATATGATTTTCTGCTCGATTTCAACCTCGAACTTCAGGACTTGATTCTCGGGCATCTGGAGATTGATACTCCTGTAAAATTTACGAAGGAATTTTATAAGAAGCCTCCTCCCGATACAGATGATTATCGCGATGTTACCCATCCGAAAAAAAGAATGAAGAAGCGGGACCCTGATTTCCAGCCTGCTTTTTATTATCAGGTGTTTCAGGACCGACACGGATTTGTTCCCAACCTGAGCATCATCGATCTTTTGTTTAATGAAGGGGCCAATGCCGAAAATATTCTCAAACAAAGCATACCTGAGAATTTTTTTTGAATGGCTCAGGCTGAGTTATAGTCATCCTTAGGCATAGAGAAGAAAGATGGCGGGCTGCTTATTCAGATCAGGAACTGATTTTTTCCAATCTCTTATTGTTTTGGTTTCTATACTTTCCTTTTCTAAAGTGATGTTTGAGGCAATACAAAGCTGTGTGCCATCCCGGCAGTGTTCCAGAATATCCCTGAGCATTTGATTGTTCCTGTAAGGGGTTTCCATGAATACCTGTGTCTGGTTTTCCTGGTGGGATCTTTTTTCAAGCATTTTTAACTTTTTTATTCGTTTATTCGGTGGTATAGGAAGGTATCCGTTAAAGGCAAAATTCTGGCCGTTCAGACCTGAAGCCATAACGGCCAGGGGGATGGACGACGGGCCCGTCAGAGGTACTACATTGATTTTCTCTTCATGGGCTATACGGACAATAGCTTCTCCGGGGTCGGCGATCCCTGGTACACCGGCTTCGGTGATTACACCGATATCGCTGCCTTCGTTGACCGGACGAAGAAAATCAGGCAGCTCCCCCTTGCCGGTATGTTTGTTGAGCACATAAAAGGTGATGGCATCGATAGACTTCTCTGAGTCGATCTTTCGGATATAACGTCGTGCCGAACGTATATTCTCCACAATGAATATGTCCAGTCTGCTGATGATGTGTTTAACCTCAGAAGGTATCACTGCATCTACAGAACTTTCGCCCAGCGGAGTAGGTATGAGATAAAGCTTTCCTTTCATACCGGTGTTGTTTTAACTGCCAAATGCGCTTAAAAACTCAAATATGCATAAAATTGCTAATTTGGACAAGCCAAAACGGAAACACATTAAATTCCTTGAAAGCATCCTGTTTGGTTTTGGCTTGTCCAAATTAGGTGGTTTTATTTTCTGTGCGAATTTTTTTGCTATTCCATATATATGGCCTTCAGGTGGTGTAAGACAAAATGAAGTACTCCAACCCTTTGCTTTTCAGCAAGATGTAGTTTTCATCCGATGAATGGCCTCTGTAATGCTCAGGCATGCTTTCTACGCATGAACTTTCTGATCGGTCAGACAGGGTTCATGTAGTTTCGTCAGGCGAAGGCACATAGATGACCACATAAAACAATTGCCCACCGGCAACCCTCGACTCGCGACCCGATACGCTCTGCCCTGCGCTCTCCGCTCTCTGTCAGTAACCAGCAACCCCTTCCAGCTGCAGAGTTACCGAAGCCAACTGTTGCATGTTTTTCCCAAATCCGTTCGAACAATAAAACCATCAAATCATAACACATGCTTTGCTGTTATAGTTTTATTATATTTGCTTTCTTGATATATAGAACAATCAGAAAACCTTTATATATTGAAGATTACTTTTTTAGGTACAGGCACGTCGCAGGGTATTCCCGTTATCGGTTGTGATTGTGATGTTTGCCGTTCGAATGATCCCAGGGATAAACGGTTGAGAACCTCACTGTTAATAGAGGTAAAGAACAAGGTATTTGTGGTAGATACCGGTCCGGATTTCCGGCAGCAGATGCTTCTTGAAGGGGTACATGACATCAGCGCCATTCTTTACACCCATGAACACAGGGATCATGTGGCTGGTCTGGATGATGTGAGGCCAATCAATTACCTAAAGCAGAAACCCATCGAAATATATGGAGAGGAACGGATTCTTGAGTCCCTTAAACAAATGCTTCCGTATGCATTTGGAGAAAACAGATATCCCGGGGTGCCCGATATCAACCTTAATCTGATCGCCAACAAGCCGTTTGCCATTGAAGGAATGGAAATTACTCCCATTCGGGTCTACCACTATAAGCTCCCCGTATTCGGATTTCGCATTGGCGATTTCACTTACATTACGGATGCCAATTATATTCCCGAGGAGGAAAAGGAGAAAATCGTAGGTAGCAAATATATGGTGATCAATGCCCTTCGCAGGAAAAAACACATTTCGCATTTCAGTCTTGCCGAATCCCTGGAGCTGATCAACGAATTCGGACCCCGCAAGGCTTATCTGATCCATATGAGTCACCAAATGGGCTTTCATGAAAAAGTAAACGCCGAATTGCCCGAACATGTAGACATGTCTTATGACGGGCTTTCCTTTGAGGTATGATTTTCCACCTTTTCATCTGTTTAGTTCATCAAGTCCTCTGTGCTCCCAAGTGATTTTCTCTGTGTCTTCATGTCTGACAACAAAATTCTCTTAATTTTACCCACCCTGAAATTCAAAATGGCTTGATATGCTTAAGCAAAGGAAGATCCCCCATACTTTCGTGATCATCTTCTTTATTATCGTGCTGGGTGCCGTACTGACCTGGTTTATACCCGGCGGGGAGTACGAGCGGGAAATCATTATGGATAGCGGTGTAAAAAGGGAGGTGGTAAAAAACGGATCGTTTGAATATACAAAGAGCAATCCCCAGACCTGGCAGATATTTTCTGCTTTTTATCACGGATTCATATCCAAAAGCAACATCATTGCCTTTATATTGATGGTTGGCGGGGCATTCTGGATCATGAACAAAAGCCGGGCCATTGACGTTGGCATTTTTTCTTTTCTGCGTTTCACCCGGCGCTTAGAGTCCAACCGCTTCATTAAATTCCTCGGCGTGGACAACATTGTGGTTGTCCTGATTATGTTGATGTTTAGTCTTTTCGGTGCCGTATTCGGTATGAGTGAGGAGACCATCGCTTTTGTGATCATCTTCGTCCCCTTGTCCATCTCGATGGGATATGATTCGATCGTAGGTGTATCTATGTGTTTCGTAGCTGCCGGCCTGGGCTTTGCCGGAGCTATGCTGAATCCTTTCACGGTGGGAATAGCACAGGGCCTGGCCGATATACCCTTGTTCTCAGGTATAGAATATCGGTTCTTCTGCTGGATGGTGCTGAATATCGTGGGTATTGCCTTTGTTTTAAGATATATGAAACGCCTCAGAAAAGACCCTGCACGTTCTCCGGTGTACCAGGATGATGAACAGTGGCGGCAAAATAAGGGAAACGGTATTGAAAATATTGAATACCGGAGGCCTGTATCTGCCTGGATTGTATATTTTCTTATTCTTGGGGCACTGGCCATCTTTTCCGTGCAACATCCCATGACCACCATGGAGGTGGGCAGGAATTCGTTCAGTCTTCCCGTGATCCCCATATTAACCGGTTTGTATGCCTTTACCTCGCTGATGGGACTGAGAAAATCGGTCCATTTTTTTATTCTGAACCTGCTGATGTATACCATCCTGTTTCTTATTGTCGGCGTGATGGGCTACGACTGGTACATCATGAAGATCGCCACCGTTTTTCTGGCCATGGGCATCTTATCCGGAATTGCCTTCAACGAACCGGGCAATAACATTGCCGAGCTGTTTCTGAAGGGAGTCAGGGATATCATGGGTGCTGCCATTGTTGTTGGCCTGGCAGGGGGCATCGTCTTCCTGCTGGAGGAAGGCAATATCATAGATACCTTGCTGCACCATATGGCTGAAGGCATGAAAGATGTGGGAAAGATAGGCTCTGTAGGAGTTATGTACCTGTTTCAAACCCTCCTGAACATTCTTATGCCGTCGGGTTCGGGACAAGCCGCCCTTACCATGCCCATCATGGCACCCTTCTCCGACTTGATCGGTATATCCCGGCAGACTGCCGTGCTGGTGTTCCAGTTTGGCGACGGGTTTACCAATATGATTACCCCCACCTCCGGGGTGCTCATGGGCGTACTTGGTATGGCCAAAATACCCTACGACAAATGGTTCCGATGGTTTATCCCCTTTCTGGGCATTCTTGTTTTGACGGGTATATTGCTGCTTATACCCACTGTGCTTGTCAATATTGCAGGATTCTAATCTGGTGGCCTGGATATGCCGGCTTTTAGTCTGTACTGCTGTTGAAGGATGCCCCTTTTTTAAGCGTTTCGTTCATAGCGCCTGAACGATAGCCTGTGGTATCAATCGTTACATAGGTGTATCCCGCTTCTTTGCAGATTTTATTGAGTTGCTGGCGCATCTGCCAGGCCCTGTCCATCTCTTTTGGGATGAATTCCAACCTGGCCAGGTCATTATGGCTGCGTACCCGAAATTGCGTGAAGCCGAGAAATTTGATCCTCAGTTCGGCCCGACTCACACGGTCAAGTTTGCCCGTATCAATTTTTTCGCCATAGGGAAACCTGGAAGCCAGACAAGATTCAGCCGGTTTGTCGGCCGTCGGCAAGCCATACTCACGGGAATAATGCCGGATGTCGTCTTTGGTCATTCCCGCTTCCTTCAGGGGGCTTTCAATCTCTTTTTCCTTCAGGGCCTTCATACCGGGACGATAATCACCGGTATCCCCGGCATTGGTCCCGTCAAACACGGCATGATAGCCTTCCTGCTGAGCAACATACTTGATTTTTTCGAATACTTCGCTTTTGCAGTAATAACATCGATCGGGCGGATTGTTGGAATAACCCGGTATGTTCATCTCCTCCGATGTGATCACCTTATGAGCTATGTTCATCTGTTTGGCCAGCTTTTTGGATTCCTCCAGCTCGTGGAAAGGAAAGGCAAAGGATGTGGCTGTAACCAGCAGCAGCCTGTCCTGCAATACTTCCCTTGCTACCCTGGCCAGAAAGGTGCTGTCCACTCCTCCGGAGAAGGCAATCACGGCTGAGTCATATCTGCTGAGGATGTTGAATAGATTTTCAAGTTTATCCATAAGTTGTGGTTTTTGGGTTAACAATCTCACGGAATGGTATTATAGTGTGTTTTTAACGCAAATTCTTCTTTTTGACCAGTATGGTATCATATCATTTTAGTATTACAAATTATAACGGCAAATAGGATAAATATCAGTGCAATTGCAAGTGAACCAATGGTGTTGTAAATCATTGTCCCTTTTAATCTGGTTTCGATGATGCCTGTCAGAAAATTCCATTTTGTCATGCGGTCGACCAGCAGGATTTTATCCGGTTCAGAGAGGTCAATGACTACCTGTAAGGCAAATCCAAGTAGTACTCTCTGTATTTCTCCGTGATCGGTATAGTCATAACCGAACAGGTCGGGGGTTTACACTCCTGTTCATTTTTTCAGTGTTAAAACTTTACCTTACCGGGCAAGTTTTGCCAGAAAAAACAAAAATTTGACCGGTAAGGTACTGCCTTTTTTCAGTACAAGCCTGAAAAAAAGCGCTTCGCGGAAGGAACCAATGTTTAGATTAAGTTTGAACAACATGTTGGTTCATGTTGCGCTTTAAGCGCCTAACCACATTTGCACAAAATAGCAGACGAACAATTTCACCTTTCACGTGTCGTTAAATTTTTTTAAATTTGTTGGTCATTTTACCATTTAAAAAGAAAACAGTAAAATATGTTTGATAATCTTACAGATCGTCTGGAACAATCGTTTAAGATGCTCAAGGGGCAGGGCAGGATTTCTGATGTTAACATTGCGGAAACGCTTAAGGATGTGAGAAGGGCCCTGCTGGATGCCGACGTGAACTATAAAATTGCCAAAGATTTCACCAATACCGTCAAGGAGAAGGCCCTTGGACAGAAGGTCGTGGAGTCGGTAAAGCCCGGCCAGTTGATGGTTAAGATTGTGAGTGACGAGTTGGCCAACCTGATGGGAGGAACGGCTGCAGAAGTCAACCTGGAGGGAAATCCTACCGTCATAATGCTTGCAGGACTGCAGGGTTCCGGTAAGACAACCATGGCAGGTAAACTGGCCCGCTTTTTCAGGGATAAACATGGCAAGAAACCCCTGCTGGTGGCCGGCGACGTTTACAGACCTGCTGCTATAGACCAGCTCAAGGTAGTTGGCGAACAGATTCGGGTACCTGTATATACGGAAGACGGAAATAAAGACCCCGTCAATATTTCCAAGGGAGCCATCAAACAAGCTAAAAACGAAGGACACAATCTGGTGATCATCGACACTGCCGGACGTCTGGCCATTGATGAACACATGATGAATGAGGTGGCAAGTATAAAGAAAGCGGTGGAGCCTCACGAAACCCTTTTTGTGGTGGATTCTATGACCGGCCAGGATGCCGTCAATACCGCTAAAGAGTTTAATGAGCGGCTTGATTACGAGGGAGTGATCCTCACCAAACTTGACGGCGACACCCGCGGAGGTGCTGCATTGTCTATAAGGGCCGTGGTGGACAAACCCATCAAGTTTGTCGGTACAGGCGAAAAGATGGAGAACATCGATGTGTTCCACCCCGATCGTATGGCCGACCGTATTTTGGGGATGGGCGACATCGTTTCGTTGGTTGAAAAGGCCCAGGAACAGTATGATGAGCATGAAGCCCGCAAGCTGAACAAGAAGATCGCCAAGAACGAGTTCGATTTTGACGATTTTCTTTCACAGATACACCAGATCAGGAAGATGGGTAATTTCAAGGACCTGGCTTCTATGATCCCGGGCATGGGTAAAGCCATCAGGAATATGGATATGGATGATGATGCGTTCAAGGGTATCGAAGCCATCATACGTTCCATGACACCCGAAGAACGGAAGGATCCCCGTATACTTAACGGAAGTCGCAGAAAAAGAATAGCCGAGGGCAGCGGTACCAACGTCCAGGAGGTAAATCGCCTGATCAAGCAGTTCTCGGAAACACGCAAAATGATGAAGAAGATGAAAGACGGGAAAGACGGGGGTATGAAAGACCTCATGAACAACATGCAGGCGACGAAAGGCAGGATGTAATCAAATTCAATAAACCTTATGGAATTAATTGATGGAAAAAAGCTTTCTTCTACACTCAAGGATGAAATTGCCCGGGAGGTTGAAGAAATAAAAAAAATTGGGGGCAAAACACCGCATCTTGTAGCGGTGCTTGTAGGCAATGACCCCGCCAGTGAAACTTACGTCAATAATAAAGAGAAAGCCTGCAATAAGGTAGGCATAGAATCGGAGGTGATTCGTCTTGAGGAATCCATCTCTCAGGAGGATCTGCTGAAAAAAGTTGATGAGCTGAACAACAATCCCGAAGTGGACGGGTTTATTGTGCAATTGCCTTTACCTGAGCATATAGATGACCAGAAAGTGATTGAAGCCGTTGATCCTAAGAAGGACGTGGATGGTTTTCATCCGGTGAACATGGGCCGGATGGTGCTGGGGCTTTCGTCCTATCTGCCCGCCACTCCCGCAGGGATACTTGAGATGCTTAAAAGATACGACATTGAAACAGAAGGCAAGGACTGCGCAGTACTGGGCAGAAGCAACATTGTCGGGAAGCCGGTTGCCAATCTTCTCCTGCAGAAAGCCACACCCGGAAATTGCACGGTTACAGTTTGTCACAGCAGAACCAAAAATCTGGAGCAGGTGCTGGCCAAAGCCGATATACTGATTGTGGCCATGGGCAAAATGGAATTCGTCACCGCCGATATGGTCAAGGAAGGAGCAGTGGTGATCGATGTGGGTATTCACCGGATCCGGTCGGATAAAACCAAATCGGGCTGGAAGCTTAAGGGAGATGTAAAATATGATGAAGTGAAGGAAAAAGCCAGCTACATCACGCCCGTTCCGGGCGGAGTAGGTCCCATGACTATCGTATCGCTGCTCAAAAATACCGTCGCAGCTTCTCAGGGCAGGATTTACGGATGATTTAGGAACTTCAAAGGTTTCGGTAGATTAATAAAAGGTGCGCCGATCTGTTGCGCACAATACGCGGTGCTCACATATCGATGGTATCGACTGGCAGTGAGTTTTGAGTCAGGATATTTACCAGTTAACCAATCGATTGTTTAATAAGTCAACCAGAAACCCGGAAAAAGTTGTGAGCATAAGCATTGAGATTTGAGAAACTTGCCCGGCTTTTTAGTGGATGACCACCGATTGATCACCGAATGGCTATCATCTTTCTCTGCCACCTGATCTCCCGGTTTGCCAACTGATTATTTCACCGCAATCGTCTCAATCTCCACCTTAGCTCCTTTTGGCAGATTGGGCACCTGAAATGCTGAGCGTGCCGGCGGATCATGTGGATAATAGCTGCCGTATATGCCGTTTACCGTTTGAAAATCATTGATGTCCGACAGATAAATGGTGGATTTTATCACGTTGGAATAATCATAGCCTGCATCATTGAGTATGGCACCGATATTTTTCATGACCTGTTCGGTTTGTTCTTCAATGGTTTCAGGCATCTCCATACTACCGGGCCGTAGCGGCAATTGCCCCGATATGTAAAGTGTATCCCTGATTTCCACTGCCTGGCTGTAAGGCCCGATGGCAGCAGGGGCCTTGTCTGTATCAATGATTTTTTTCATATGTGTTGTCTTTTTTATGATACATTGATTTCATTTATCGAAAATTATACCGTTTACCATATCTTGGCTCTTTTATTCTCCGGTATATATAGCTCATTCTCTTCGGTTACATTAAAGGCCTCATAAAAGGCGTCGACATTGGGTAGCGGACCGTTAACCCTGTGGATGCCCAGGCTGTGCACATCTTCCTGTGTTCGGCGCAGAATTTCTTCGTCGCGTATGTTTTGTGCCCATACTCTTGCCCATGCTAAAAAGAAGCGCTGGGCGGGAGTATAGCCCTCTATTTTCTCCGGAAGCTCCTGGTTTTTGGTGGCATTTTTAAAGGCTGTATAGGAAATGCTTATTCCTCCCAGATCGGCTATGTTTTCACCGAGAGTGAGGTCTCCGTCGGCATGAACGGTGTCGAGCACCGTTTTTTGATTGTATTGCTCAATCAGTACCTCTGACCTTTTATCGAACCGTTTGCCATCGTCTTTGGTCCACCAGTCGTTGAGGTTGCCTTCCTTGTCGTATTTTCTTCCCTGGTCGTCGAAGCCGTGTGTCATTTCATGCCCGATTACGCCTCCGATGGCGCCGTAATTGATCGCTTTATCACCTTCCATGTAGAAGAAGGGAGGCTGCAGGATTCCGGCCGGGAAACAGATTTCATTCATAGAGGGTGAATAGTATGCATTGACGGTTTGAGGGGGCATGAACCATTCGTTTTCATCTACTGGCTTGCCGATTTTATTGAGCTGATATTGCTTGTTGAATTTCTTACTGGCCAGCACATTTTCAACATAGGAGGGAGCATCAATCGTAAGATCCGAAAAGTCTCTCCATTCTTCGGGGTAACCGATTTTGACATTCATCACGGAAAGCTTTTCCAGGGCTTTGCTTTTGGTTTCTTCGCTCATCCACTCCAGGTTTTTGATTCTCTGATTAAATGCTTCCTGGAGGTTATCTACAAGTGTGAGCATGCGTTCTTTGGCCTTGGGCGGGAAATGTTCTTCCACGAACTTTTTACCTATCGGATGGCTGAGTGAACTGTTGGTCACTTCCAATACCCTTCTCCAGCGTGGTTTCATTTCATCCGTGCCCTGCATGGTTTTTCCGTAAAATTCGAAATTGGCTTCCACAAATTCGGGTGTGAGATAGGAGGCCGTGCCGTTCAAAAGGTTCCAGCGCAGATAGGTTTTCCAGTAATCCAGGGAAACACTTTCAATCATGCTGTTTACTTCGCTGAAAAATTCCGGCTGGCGTACGTTCATGCTGTCGGGAACTTCGATACCCAGGCCTTTGAAATAATCCTCCCAGTTAAAATTGGGACAGAGCTCCTTTAGTTCTTCCAGTGTCATTTTGTGATAGGTCTTGTGTGGATCCCTCCTTTCCAGGCGTGTCATGGATGCCTTTGCAAGCCGGGTTTCCAGTTCCATTATGGTTTCTGTGTTTTTGCCGGCTTTATCATCGGAGGTCCCGGCCAATATGAAGATCTTGGGGATAAAATCCCGGTAGGCGCCGCGGATTTTATTCGTTCTTTCATCCTTTTTCAGGTAATAGTCGCGGTCTGACATGCCGAGACCGCCCTGTGAAAGCTGGGCAATGTTCATTCCGCTGTTTTTTGCATCTGCCCCTGCGCTCAGCCGGAACAGAGAACCGATTCCATACTTATGGAAACGGGTGATCTGGTTGATGAGCTCCTCTTTGGAGTGAATGGCTTCAATGGATTTCAGCTCCTCTTTAATGGGCTGAATATCCTGTTGCCGGATTTTATTCGTATCCATGCCCAGGCTGTATAAATCCCCGATTTTTTGCTCAATGCTCCCTTTCTCGTAATCGCCGCCTGCACAAGTTTCCAAAATGTCCTTCACCTTTTCCCTGGTATTTTTTCTCAAAAGGTCGAATGAACCGAACCGGCTTTCATCTCCAGGCAATGGATGGGCTTCCATCCAGCCGTCGTTGGCAAACCGGTAGAAATTGTTGCCCGGATCAATGGAATCGTTGATGTATTTAACCTTTAGATTCTGTGTTTCCTGGTCCCCGGATCCGCCGCAGGAACCCAATAACATGAAAATGCTCATAATAAATGCAATCAGGGTTGGAGTTGGTGTATGTCTTGCCATAATTGTCTGGTATTTTTTATCATTCTGATAATTGGACATCGCTTGAAGGCGAATGTTTAATGGCCTTACGTTATTATTCAAATTCGCTGAATGTTTCTTTGATCTTTTTCATGGCATCGTTAAGCTGTTTTTCTGTGATGATTAGTGGCGGGGCGAAACGTATGATGTCGCCGTGCGTGGGTTTGGCCAGTACGCCATGTTCTTTCATGGATACACATACATCCCATGCCGTTTTGCCGTTTTTGGGTTCAATGACCACAGCATTCAGCAGTCCTTTTCCCCTTATTTCTGTAATCATACCCGAGGGGATGGTATTGAATTCATCCCTGAAAATTTCACCCAGTTTCCCGGCATTTTCAGCCAGTTTCTCGTCCCTGACCACTTCAAGGGCTGCCATGGCTACTTTGGCAGCCACGGGATTTCCACCAAAAGTGGAGCCGTGCTCTCCCGGCTGAATTGTCAGCATTATGTTGTTATCCGCCAGCACTGCCGATACGGGGTACATCCCACCTGATATGGCTTTGCCGAGTATAAGTATATCGGGTTTTATTCCTTCATGGTCACAGGCCAGCAATTTACCGGTCCGGCCGATCCCGGTCTGAACTTCATCGGCTATGAAAAGTACATTGTGTTGTTTACACAGGTCATATGTCTTTTTAAGGTATCCTTCGTCGGGAACAATCACACCGGCTTCCCCCTGTATGGGCTCGAGCAAAAATCCTGCGACATTGGGATCTTCCAGTTCCTTTTCCAGTACTTCGGTATCGTTATAGGGAATGGTTTTGAATCCCGGGGTGTAGGGACCATAATCCCTGCGTGCATCGGCGTCGGTCGACATGGATACCACGGTTATGGTTCTTCCGTGAAAATTGTTTTCGCAAACAATGATTTTCGCCTGGTTTTCCGTTATACCTTTTTGTTTATAGGCCCATTTCCGGCAAAGCTTGATGGCCGTTTCATCAGCTTCTACACCCGTATTCATGGGCAATACTTTATCGTAACCAAAATAATTCGTGATGTATTCTTCATATTCTCCAAGTACATTGTTATAAAAAGCCCTGGAGGTTAAAGCAAGCTTTTCAGCCTGATTTTCCATTGCCTTAACGATATCGGGATGACAATGCCCTTGATTAATTGCTGAATAAGAGGAAAGGAAATCATAATATTTATTGCCTTCCACGTCCCACACGTGCACCCCCTTGCCTTTATCCAGCACAACCGGTAGCGGATGGTAATTGTGCGCACCATATTGTTCCTCTCTCTTCATGTAATCCTGAGTGGTCATTTTTGCCATAGCCCTTAATATTTATATGGTTAATATTGGTTTTTGCATCGCAATCTTAATTAAAACTTTTCTGTTTATCAAAACATGAGGGGTCAATTTTAGGAATGTTTAACCTATTTTACAACATATATGGAAGAAATCATGAAAATTATATCTTTGCAGAAAAAGGAATTATGATACAAAGAATTCAAACACTATATCTTTTCATATCTTTTGTGCTGATGTTGCTTCTGTTTTTTTTTCCTTTGGTTGAAATACTTTCGGGAGAAGACCAATTATACGTCTTTCGGTTTGACGGGCTCTATTACGCAGGCCACGAAACGGTTTATATTCAAACGCTGCCGCCGATTATCCTTTTGGCAGTGATTGTCGGGATCAATTTTGTCGCCATTTTTCTTTACAGGCGACGCATCACTCAAATGCGGATCAGCTTTGTCAATATGATTCTTATGTTAGGTTATGCCGGTCTGCTATACTTTTATTTAAAAAATTTTTCTGACACCCTTGATTCCGAGTTTGTAACCTATAAAATCTTCGATGCTTTTCCGTTTGTATCTGCAGTTTTCACCTATATGGCCATACGGGCAATCGGCAAGGATGAAGCCCTGATCAGGTCAATTGACCGTATACGGTAAAAAACGGGGGACTAAAACACCTCCATGTCTTCCGGATCTGTTATCTTCTCGCAATAGTGGCATTTTAAGGCCACTTTTTCTTTGTCTTTGGGCAAGACGTAAAATATCGTGCGGACATTGTCATTGTTGGTAATGCAGTTGGGATTGCCGCATTTAGCAATACCTTTTATCTGCTCGGGCACTTCCACCTGTCGTTTGGTGGTAACCTTGAAATCTTTGATGATATTGAGCTTTGCATAAGGTGCAATGAGCGCGATTTTGTTGATGTCCTCATCCTTGAAGTAAACCTCCGAGAGTTTGATGATGGCTTTATAGCCCAGTTTTTTGCTTTCCAGATTGGTGCCGAAGGTGATCTGAGTTTTGATGTGATCAAGATTAAGTATGGAAATAACCTGGAACAGATGCCTTGCCGGTATGTGGTCAATGACTGTACCGTTTTTTATCGCACTTACCTGAAGTTTCGGTTTACTGTCTGCCATGATAGTTGTTTTTTTATTGTTTTAAACCTAATATGGAACTCATGATGGCCATTCTGGTGTACACTCCGTTTAAGGCCTGCGTAAAGTAGTAGGATTGTCTGCTTTCATCCACGTCTTCATTGATTTCGTTGATGCGTGGCAATGGGTGTAATACTTTAAGGTTTTCCTTTGTGCCTTCCAACATATCCCTTCTGAGCATAAAGGAATTTTTGGTCTTTTCGTATTCCATAGGGTCGGAGAACCGTTCTCTTTGTATGCGGGTCATATAGATGATGTCAGCCTCGGAAATAATGTCTGTGAAGTCGAGGTGTTCTTTGTAGTTGAGATTGTGCTCACTCAAAAACATTTTGTATTCTTCAGGGATTTTTAATTCTGTGGGAGATACAAAATGATAGTTTGTGTTGAAGTGCGACATGGCCATAAGCAGTGAATGAACGGTACGCCCGTATTTTAGGTCTCCCACCAGAAAGAGGTTCAGGTTGTTGAGCGTATTTTGGGTTTTTCTTATGGAGTAGAGGTCCAGCATGGTTTGTGTGGGATGCTGATTGGCCCCGTCGCCTGCATTGATTACCGGTACGGAAGCTACCTCACTGGCATACCGCGCACTGCCTTCGAGTGGATGCCGCATGACGATCAGATCACAATATTTGCTGACCGTTTTGATAGTATCTTTCAATGACTCTCCTTTCTGAACACTTGAGCTGTCCTTGCTGGCAAAACCAATAACCTGTCCGCCAAGCCTGTTGATGGAACTTTCAAAACTTAGCCTAGTCCGTGTAGAAGGCTCGAAAAACAGTGTGGCGATCACCTTGCCCTCCAGCAGTCTTTGATTGGGATTCTGCTCAAACTCCTCTGCAATATCCAGGGTCTGGAGTATTTGATCCTTGGAGTAGTCGTTAATAGAGATCAGGCTTTTGTTATTCATTGGCTTTATTTTTTTTTACGTATAAAATTAATTTCTATAATCCAATAAGTAGAATATTTATCCATGTTTTTAATAACAATTTGTTAAAAAAATCAGGGATTTTCTATTTGGTTAAAATTTAATCCCTTAATTTCCCTGAGTTTTTCCACCATCTTTTGTTCCATGGTTTTTCTGATGCCAACCTTATAGGTACATGAGGCTTCAAATCTCTTTTCCTGTGGCCTGATGTCCAGTTCATGGAGCACTTTTTCGACATCGCTCATCAGCGAATATTCAAAATTGATCCTGTAAAACGACCGGATAGTTTTCTTTATGATTTTTGCGTTTTTCAGTGCCTCATTGGCTGCCGATTTATAGGACCTTATAAGGCCGCCGGTTCCCAGAAGGGTTCCGCCAAAGTACCTGACAACAACTACCAATACATTGGTAAGATTATGGTATCTGATCTGACCCAGGATAGGTTTTCCTGCAGTAGAGGAGGGCTCTCCGTCATCATTCATCCTGTATGTTTTTTTTTCGGTTCCTATAAGATACGCATAGCAGTGGTGATGGGCATCATGGTAGTAATGCCTCAACTTCTCTATGCGATTATTTGCTTCTTCTTCCGATTGCACGGGAGAGGCAAAAGCCAGGAATTTGCTGCCTTTTTCCCTGAATGTTCCCTCTGAGGGTCCGTTGATCGTTAAAAACTCGTCAGTATCCATGGTGTCTGCATTATAATGTATAAGACAGTATGTATATAGCTGCCAATGAAAAAGCGATGCCCATCCAGTTGATCCTGGTAAGCTTTTCCCTGAAAACCATCAGACCCAGAATTACAGAGAGGCCGACAATCCCTATATTGTTGATGCCAAATACTGCTGACCCATCGAGGGGTATATTTTCCTCTGTTTTTGAATTGAGTGCCAGAATAAGAAACCAGATGGAACCGTAATTACCGAGCCCGAGTAGACTGCCCCATAGCAGCGTGCCGGAGTTAAACAGTGTGCGGAACGAATTCCTGCGGATGAGGTTGGTGGTGATTCCTGTAATAGCTGCAACGGTAAACAAAACTGCTGAAAAAAGGGTGGATATATCATTATCAATGTGTTTGAACTGGGCCAGCTTAATGACGGAATCTATGACACCCATTCCAAGAAAGAGGATGGCAGGAAGGTAAAGATATCTTGGGTCGAAGTCAATGGTTCTTTTCCTGTAGACTGTAAGGAAAACGGCCAGCAGGGCTAGTACGATTCCGGAGATTTTGAGTGTGGTTATCTGGTCGTAAGGGTCATAGAACAGAGAAAAAGTGATAGGAATGACCACAGACATTTTGCTGGCCACCGTGGTAATGGCAATGCCCACTTTCTGGGAGGACAGACCGATCAACACAAATCCGATCACGAACAAAATTCCTATAACCACCGCATAGGGGAACCACGGATTGGCATACAGCGGAAATACGTTGCTGCTGTAACTGCTGATGGAAAAGCCCAGTACAGAAGCCACAATATAGTTTATAATGATGATATCAAAATTTTTAATTCCGTATCTGTCCACCACTTTAAAGATTACAAAAAGGGAAGCGGATGAGAGGATGCTTAATAACAGATATATCATCTTTTGTTCATTATAACCGGTGCAAAAGCTAATTTTTCTTATAAAAAAAACAGGCTCCCGCGCATAAAAAGAACCTGTTCTTGGTTATAGAATCAGCTTTTGCATGGCATCATATTTTTAATTTTTTTTCAATGTTTTTTACCGTCTCCCTGAACTGTTTGTCCGTATCGATCAGGTTATTCACTGTTTTGCAGGCATGCAATACGGTGGCATGGTCTTTTCCCCCTATCTGTGATCCAATGGAAGCCAGGGATGATTTGGTCATGGATTTTGAAAAATACATGGCAATTTGCCTTGCCTGTACAATTTCTCTTTTTCTTGTCTTTGAATGAAGCTGATCGGGAGAGATCTCAAAATAGTCACAGACGATCTTCTGAATATAATCCACAGAGATTTCCTTCTTTGAATTTTTTACCAGTTTGTCGATTACCTGACGGGCAAGATCAATATTTATCTCTTTTTTGTTCAGTGTGGACTGGGCCAGCAGGGAGATCAGAGCACCTTCCAGTTCCCGGATATTGACCGTAATGTTGGTGGCTATGTATTCAATGATGTCGGGATTGATGTCAATTCCGTCATTATAAATTTTGTGTTTCAGAATCTTAATTCTGGTGTCGAAATCCGGAGCCTGCAGGTCGGCAGAAAGCCCCCATTTGAATCGTGACAACAGCCGCTGTTCTATTCCCTGCATTTCAATAGGAGGTTTGTCGGAGGTAAGGATGAGCTGTTTACCAGTTTGGTGCAAATGATTGAATATATGGAAGAATATTTCCTGTGTTTTTTCTTTACCGGCCAGCTCATGAATGTCATCAATCACCAGAACATCGATCATCTGGTAGAAATGCAGGAAATCGTTCTTGTTGTTGTTTCGGACGGATTCCACAAACTGGGTTTGAAATTTGTGGGAATTGACATAGAGTACGGTTTTTTCCGGGAATTTTTCTTTTACCTGAATGCCTATTGCCTGAGAAAGGTGTGTCTTGCCCAGGCCACTCTCCCCGTAAATGAACAATGGATTAAAAGCAGTGCCCCCTGGATTGTCTGCTACAGCTTCTCCTGCGGACCGGGCCAACCGGTTGCATTCGCCTTCGATAAAATTGGAGAAGGAATTGTCGGGATTGAGTCTCGGGTCTACATGTAATTTTTTGATGCCGGGGATGACAAAAGGATTTTTGATGGAGCTCTGCTCTGAATTCAGGGGCATGGATAGGGGTTTGTTCTGGAGTTGGCTTTTGTTGTTGGTGGGATACTTAATGGTATAGGGTTTTGTTTTGGCAGTAGAGGAGTTGTTCTCCATAACCACGCTATATTCAAGTTTAGCGTTGGTTCCCAATTCTTTTTTCAATGTTTTTCGCAGAATATCAATATACTGCTCTTCAAGGTATTCATAGAAGAACGGACTATGAATACCTTGAAGAGCAGTATATTGATATTC
>JBKGZA010000052.1:0-17642 GCA_046545815.1 Bacteroidales bacterium | reverse complement strand
GAGCTACTTTCTCTGTCAGATATCTCAGGAGCAGCTTGCCAGAGCGTTATTTCCGCTGGGGGGTCTATATAAATCACAGTGCAGGGAACTGGCCACATCACTTGGACTTGCAACAGCAGACCGCAGAGACTCGCAGGGCATTTGCTTTGTGGGGAAGGTAGATCTGCCGCAGTTTCTTCAGCAAAAGTTGGCCCCTAAAAAAGGCAACATCATAAAAATCCCTGCCGAAATGCTCCGGGAACAAAAGCCGGAAACCCCACCCAATAATTTGCCCCTGCTTTGCCGGGCTTATGACTTTGGAAAGATCGGAGGAAAAAAGGTGGGCGAGCACCAGGGTGCCCATTATTTCACCATTGGTCAGAGAAAAGGCCTGAATGTGGGAGGTACAAAAGAACCGCTTTATGTATTGGCCACAGATACGGAAAACAATATTGTATATGTAGGTGAAGGACAAAACCACCCGGGGCTGTACAGAAGGGGCCTTTTTATTGACCGAATTGACATTCATTGGTTAAGGCCCGACCTGAAAATGGAACCCGAAGAAGAGCGATCCCTGTATTTTAGGATTCGTTACCGCCAGCCGCTCCAAAAAGGAAAGCTTCTCATGAAAGAAGCGGGCGCTTACATTATATTTGACCAACCCCAACGTGGCATTACGCCCGGACAATTTGCAGCCTGGTATGCAAACGATGAATTGTTGGGTTCGGGAGTAATAGCTTAGAATAGCATGATTTAAAGGGGATTGAAGATATAGAAAAAAGAATTAATTTCAAATAACAAGCATCAAATTCGAATTTGTGCTTTCCCCTGGCTTTCCGGTTCTATTCCAAACTTTCTACCCACCCATAGGGATCTTCTTCCTCACCATACTGAATGGCCAACAGGTATTTGTAGATTTTGGTGGAAATGGGACCAGGTTTACCCTCTTTGGAGTAAATATAGGTGTGCCCTTCTTTCAGATCCTTAATCTCACCAATAGGAGCAATGATGGCCGCAGTTCCGCAGGCGCCCACCTCATCAAATGATTCAAGCTCTTCTACTGGCACAGGCCTTTTTTCTACCTTTAGCCCCAAATCGGGAGCCATTTCCATGATGCTCTTATTGGTGATCGAAGGCAGAATGGAATTGGAATCAGGGGTGATGTAGGTATTGTCTTTGATACCAAAAAAATTGGCAGCGCCAATCTCGTCAATGTATTTCTTTTCTTTGGCATCCAGGTATAGGGGCTGGGTGTATCCTTCACTCTTGGCCCGGTTAATTCCTTCAAGGCTCGCAGCATAATTCCCACCAACCTTATACATGCCTGTTCCCATAGGTGCAGAGCGGTCGGTATCTCTGACGATGGCAATTTTAATCGGATTGAATCCTTCTTTGAAATAAGGTCCTACAGGTGTAACGAATACGACAAAAAGGTACTCCCCGGCAGGTTTTACCCCTATCTCAGCACCGGAGCCAAGCAATAACGGCCGGATATACAACGCCGCGCCAGTTCCATAGGGAGGCAACCATTTTTCATTTATTTTAACAGCCTTGAATATGGCCTCCCTGAATATCTTTTTAGGCACAGGTTCCATGAGTATCCCCCGGGCCGATCTTTGCATGCGCTTGAAATTCTCTTCCCACCGGAAAATCCTGATGTCTCCGTGCTTCCCCCTATAAGCTTTCATTCCCTCAAAGGCCTGCTGCCCATAGTGCAAAGCAGTGGCCGCCATGTGGATATTCAGATACTCGGAAGAGGAAACTTCCAACTCCCCCCATTTTCCATCACTAAAATAGCAATGGATGTTATAATCCGTTTTATGATATCCAAAGGGTAAGTTGCTCCAGTCTATATTGCTCATAGCTTATGTATTTTTGTTTCAGAAAGGGTAAACTTAATAATAATTATTCGAACTGAATATGCAAAATATCATGTTCCTCAACAACCTCAAGGTTTTTTCAGATTATCAATCCGGTATAACGCTAAATTCAAACATGCCAACAAAAGAACATCAATCAAAATCAAGGTCAAAATCCTGTCTCAATTTACGGAGGTTTTTATTCTTCTTTTCCAGATAGCTGTATTTTTCTTCATCCGTATAAAGTTTTTTGTTTTCATTGTTTTCATCCTCCCTGATCAGTTTGGCCTGAAGCAGGACATGATCATTATTCAGACGTTTTTTCATATGGAATAACAATTCGTTATAGATCCGTTCCAACTGAGCCTTCTGCAATTCATTCTCCAAGTAGAATTTAATCCTGGAACCCTCTTCCAATAAGGGCTTTCTGGAAAGCAACATATTATATATCCTGGGCTTCTCCCGATAACTATCGGCAAATTCCTGCCATGCTTTCTCCACACCGGCCTGATCCGGTTCATCCACTTCCTTCACTTCTTCACTTACCGGCTCTGCGGAGGCTTTTTGTTCTTCTTTCCGGGAAGTTTCTTTATCATGGCTATAACTGCTTTTGTTGTTTTTCAGAACACTGTTGATGGAAAAGGATTCGGGTTGTTTGCTCTGATAAGACTCACCGGATGTCTGCCCTTTTTGTGCCGTTTTATTAAAATTTTGCCCGACCCGGTCACTTTTTTTGCCTTCGTCAGATTCTTTCTTCTCTACCTCTCCTCCTGACTCCGGTTCATCCGGTGCTTTTTTTTTTGAGCTGTCAAGATTACAAAGGTCAATCATTGCCAGTTCAACATGTAGCCGCTGATTCATACTGGTGCGGTAACTCACATCATACTGATTCACCACATTCAGGGCCCTGATGAGAAAATCCACGCTTGTTTTGGGAGACTGTTCCTTGTATCTCTCCCTTATTCCAGCTCCAACCTCCAAAAGCTCCAAAGTTTTCTCATCCTTTGTAACCAGAAGATCCCGAAAATGGGTGCTCAATCCATTGAGAAATTGATGGGCATCGAATCCTTTTTCAAGAATTTCATTGAAGATCAAAAGGGCTTCGGAGTGATTGCCCTCCATGAAAGCATCCGCCAAACGGAAATAATAATCAAAATCAAGCACATTCAGGTTTTCGATAACCTTCTGATAGGTAATGTGGTTTTCGGAAAAACTGACAACCTGATCGTAAATGGATAATGCATCGCGCATGGCCCCATCAGCCTTCTGGGCGATGATGGTAAAGGCATCCCTTTCGTATTGAACGCCTTCTTTCTGAGAAATATTCTCAAGAAACTCCACCATCTCATCCACTTTGATCCGGTTGAAGTCAAAAATCTGACAGCGACTCAGAATGGTGGGTATGATCTTATGCTTTTCAGTAGTTGCGAGTATAAAAATGGCATGCGGAGGAGGTTCCTCCAGGGTCTTCAGAAAAGCATTAAAAGCAGAGGCGGAAAGCATGTGCACCTCATCAATGATATAAATGCTGTATTTGCCTAACTGTGGCGGAATTCTCACCTGATCAATAAGCGAGCGGATGTTGTCCACGGTATTATTGGAAGCCGCGTCAAGTTCGTGGATATTGGTGGAGCGGTGGTGGTTGAACGCTTTGCAGGATTCACATTCATCACACGGCTGCAAATCTTCACCCAGATTCTGACAATTGATGGTTTTGGCAAAGATCCTGGCAATAGTTGTTTTTCCAACTCCCCTTGGCCCACAAAATAAATAAGCCTGTGCAACATGGTTGCTCCGGATGGCATTTTTTAAGGTGGTGGTAATGGACGACTGCCCCACAACCGTATCAAATGTTGTCGGTCTGTATTTTCTTGCTGAAACAACAAAATTCTGCATGCTATATTATGCTTTTTCAATATCCTTACAAAGGTATAATTTAAAAGGAGAATTTCATGAATTAATATTCCAATCTGATAGTTACAGCCGATTTTTTAAGTTACGTCTGTTTCTCCTTTGTATGCCCTGTTGCTTAACCACAGTGCAATAAGCCCCAGAATACCGACCATGATTCCGGTAGCACCAGCTTTATTTTCCGTAGTATACAAATTCCCGTAATCAAGGGTAAAGACCAGATGTAAGATGATCAAGGCAACCAGGATCAGACCGAAAATAAGTGTAAATCGATTCATGGCTAAAAGGTTTAAAATAATGGTAATAAAACATCAACAGTTCGACAGCCCAATTTAACAATTAATAAATTAAAAATCAACTCGGGTAGACAAATCTGATGTGTTTTCAGCCTGCAAAATAAATTACCGGTTATGCCTCTCTGGGATCGGGTTTTAAAGGGAGCTTGGCCATCTTCTCGACCTCTACACTTGGAAATCCGAACTCCTCCACAATCTTTCCCAGCAACAGATACACCCCATATCCCCGGAAAGGATATGCTTTAAGCGAACCGGGGAAATGCACCGTATCAAAAAATTCACCCTCCACATCAACGAAGGCAGCAAAATTCATGATCTCTCCCTTGACGGTCTTCACATATTTGATGTTAACCAACTGGCCCACCAAACGTTTCTTTTCGCCTACATGGTCCATTAGGTTCCGGGCAAGCACCTCACCCCGGAAGGAAGTCTTCAGCATCTCAAAACGACTCAAAGTGACAGGAAAGCCCAGCAGTTCCATTTCATCGTATGCATCTTCCAGCGGGCTTTGCTCAAATTCAGGAAGCTCATAAGTACGGGTCTGCGGGGCGAACAATCCCTTTGTACGGGTATCTGCCTTCTTTTTCCCGGTAAGCATGTGTGCTTTCCAAAGCAATTCGGGTTTGGTGATCCCTGTAAACCGCAGGGCATTCACCCTTATCAGGAGAATGATCTGCTCCCTGTGAATACCGGTTCTGTAAATAAAATCTGCCAGATCCCTGTATTCTCCTCCCTGTTCTCTCTCCCGAACGATTAAGCTGGCCGTGCGTTGCTCCATATCTTTGACATGAATGAACCCCAGATAAATATCCCGGCCGATGATCCTTGTCAGATAACGACTGTAGTTGACAGAAGGAAGATGGATCCTAGCACCATAACGTTGTGCCTCATTGATATAGACCCAGGTATGATAGAAGCCTCCGAAATTATTAATGACCGCCGTAAGAAACTCCCTCGGATAATAAGCCTTCAGATAGAGGCTCTGGAAACTTTCTACGGCATAAGAGGCTGAGTGGGCTTTAGAAAAAGAATAGCCTGCAAACGATTCGATCTGCCTCCATACTTCTTTTGTGATATTTTCCGGATAACCCCGCTCCCGGCAGTTGCTGAAAAATTTCTCCTCGATCTTTTGAAATTCCTTTTTAGAACGGAACTTACCGCTCATGGCCCGGCGCAGGATGTCGGCATCGGCCAGGTCGAGGCCGGCAAAATGATGGCACACCTTCAGCACATCCTCCTGATATACCATCACGCCGTAGGTCTCTTTCAACTGTTCCTTCATCACCGGATGGATGTAGTCGAAACCATCGGGATTATGAAAACGCCGGATGTACTCCTTCATCATTCCCGATTTAGCAACACCGGGACGAATGATGGAAGAAGCCGCCACCAGAGTGAGGTAGGTGTCACACCGCAGTTTCTTCAGCAATCCCCTCATAGCGGGGCTTTCAATATAGAAACAGCCGGTTGTTTCTCCTGAACGCAGCAATTCCCTGGCTTTGGGATCATTTTTTACAGCATCCACATTGTGAATGTCGATCTCCACGCCCTGATTTTCCCGGATAATCTCCACACCATCGCGGATATGGCCTATACCGCGCTGGCTAAGTATATCCAGCTTCTCAAAGCCTATGTCTTCTGCTGAATACATATCCCACTGGGTGGTCGGGTAGCCTTTGGGCGGAAGATCGAGGGCCGTGTACCAGGTAACCGGTTTCTCGGATATCAGCACTCCTCCGGCATGGATGCTGCGAAGGTTGGGGAAGTCGGTCAGCCTCCCGGCAAGCTGAAAAATCTTGTTCACAGTAGCATCCTTGTTGATGTGACGGGCGGGCTGCTCCACGATGGAGTCGATCTCAGCCTTTGGCAGACCATACACCTTGCCCAACTCCCGTATGATGGAGCGTCCCCTAAATGTTGAGATGGTACCCAGCAAAGCCGTGTGCTCTTCCGGGTAGGTTCGGAAAATGTAGTCGAGCACCTCATCCCGTTCCTTCCAGGAATAGTCGATGTCGAAATCAGGCGGGCTGCTTCTTTTGGGATTGATGAAGCGTTCGAAATAAAGATTCAGCTCGATGGGATCCACATCGGTGATTTGCAAGCAATAGGCCACAACACTGTTGGCACCACTCCCCCGCCCCACATGATGAAAACCCCGCTGCATGGAGTAGCGGATGATGTCATGGGTGATCAGAAAATAAGCCCCAAATCCCAGCCGGTTGATGACCTCCAGCTCCCGGTCAACCCTTTCCCGGGCCACAGGATCATCAGGGCCATAGCGTTCCTTCATACCCTCATAGGCCAGCTTTTCAAGCAGCTTGCAGTCCTCCTCCCTGCTGTTGGTAAAGGTTTTCTTGTTCTTGAGATCCCGGCCAAAATTCAACCCGGGCAGGTTTTCAATAATCCGGGCATTTTCTGTCAATTCCGGGAAGTGCTGATATTTTTCTTTGAGCTGACCCGGATGGGAAAAAAATTCTTTGTCAGAGGCCAGCCAATCTTCATTTAGCTGGGTAAGCAGGGCATTGTGGTCTATGGCCCGCAGGTGGCGATGTACCTCCAGATCTTCCTTCGTTAGAAACGTCACGGGATAGATGGCCATCAGCTTTCCGGCTCGAGCAGGGTATTCCTTACCCACGATCTTGTTAATGTCCTGAAGGCGGATACCCATGTATTGGTTATCTTTAAGCTCTGACGGATCCACCGAACCGTGCGGAAATATAAATATCACATGTTCCAAAACAGGCGGCCTGGATGGAATATCTTTTTTTCTTAGCCGGTAATGGCTCAGGAAATTATTCAGATGGTACAGTCCTTCATGGTTTTTGGCAATGCCCGTATACAGCCAGGTATCCTTATTCCTGAATTCGATACCTGCGATGGGGCGCAGGCCGTGTTCATGGCAGTATTTACTCAGCTCGATAATCCCCGAGGTATTGTTGATGTCGGTCAGACACAGGTGATCCATGCCGCAGGCGACCGCCCGCTTCACCAGGTTCTCAACGGATATCACCCCGTATCGCAGACTGTAATATGATCTGGCCAGAATCATAGATGGAAAATAATAAAAAAACAATCCGACTTTTACTTTAACGAAGAAAAAATGCAAAAATGGCTTTGGATACTTATTGGTAAGTGGTTTCGTTTATAATTCTGAATAATGAGGCTGTCTAAAAAGTCCTTCGTGTTGAGAAATCCTTTTGGCTTTATTGTTAAATATATTATTTAATCACAAAGTACACTTCGGGAACCCTAAAAAGAACACAAAGGAAAAAATTGGTATATTTGTAAAAATTGGTTGGTAGGAATTTTTAATAGTTAAAATAATCATATTATGAAAAACGTGACAATCAACCTAAGTAATAAAGCAGCAGAGCGTTATTCTAATCTAACAAAAGCAGAAAAAGAAACGCTATCTGCATTATTTGATGAAATATTAAGAGATAAAAGGACTTTGTTCCAAGTAATGGATGACATGAGTGAGTATGCAAAGAAACAAGGTTTAACGCCTGAAAAATTGGATGAGCTTCTCAATGACGATTCTGAATAGATGGATTTTATTGCAGATACCAATATTTTAATTAGTGCAGCGTTGATTAATGATACCCCACCAGGAATTTCATTGCGACAAGCACTAAATATAGGAAATATATTATTTTCTCAAAGTACTATGGAAGAATTATTGGTGACCCTGAACAAAACAAAATTAAAAAAGTATATAAAGCCTAAGGACCGTTTTGTTTTTATAAACAGAATAATGAGAAAAGCAATATTTGTGGAAGTTAACCATAAGATAAATGAATGCCGTGATCCAAAAGACAACAAATTCCTGGAACTCGCTTTATCTGGTAATGCAGATTGTATTATCTCCGGGGATGAGGATCTGCTCATTTTAAATCCCTTTCGGAGTATACCTATACTCACGGCTAATGAATTTCTTGAAAGGTATTAAATAATATTATCTCTTTGTTTTGTTGTAAAATGTGAGGAACGGTTCCTGAAGGTTTCCGGACAACCGGAAAGTTCCAGGAACGGTTCCTGAAGGTTTCCGGATAACCGGAAAGTTCCAGGAATGGTTCCTGAGGGTTTCCGGATAACCGGAAAGGACCAGGAATGGTTCCTGAAGGTTTCCGGATGAGCGGAAACTACCAGGAATGGTTCCTGAAGGTTTCCGGGTAACCGGAAAGTTCCAGGAATGATTCCTCAGGATTTCTGTTTATATTGAAAGAGTCTAGTCTAAAAAAGGCGCCCGGCATATCAGACAATATTGGGTTTTTTATACCGGACTCAATATTATAAATTTGAAAACAGAAAAGATACCTGAAAAGCTATATTCACTCTATTAACGATTAACAATGAGCAACCTCCACAAAATACTGAAACTTGGCAATCCCAAACTTCATGAAGTATCCGAAAGTCTGACGAAAGATGAGCTGCCTGTGGCCCTGAGCAAAGCTTCCGAAATGCACAATCTGATCCTTGAATACCGGAATACCTCTGGCGCAGGACGTGCCATGGCTGCTCCCCAGATCGGATACCAAAAACGGATGATTGCCCTGTATATGGATCGCCCCCTGATTCTGATCAATCCCGTATTATACAATCACAGTACTGAAATGATGGAGCTTTGGGATGACTGCATGAGCTTTCCCAATCTTCTGGTGAAAGTGAAAAGACATAGAAAATGCAGCATAAGATATCTGGACGAAAACTGGAACGAGCAGACCTGGGACCTGGAAGACGATATGTCTGAACTCCTGCAGCATGAATATGACCATCTTGACGGAATATTGGCCACCCAGAGGGCCATTGACGATAAATCGTTTGCCCTGGCTTCACAGATAAAAGTTCAGGAATGAGGTGTTTTTGTTTTCATCCTCATTCTTTATTCACTCTCCCGCAAAATACAAAAATTTCAGTGTAAAATATTGCATTGCCTCCTTAATTCTATACTTTTGACAGGCATTTTGAAAATTTTAGAATAAACCGTGAGATCTCCGGATCATGAAAAAATTTTTCATTTTTGGATTCCTAATAGCCACAGCATGTGCATTTTTTTCTTGTGAAGAGGAGGAATGCGACCAGTCCCTTCGGAATGATGCCGGATTTGGATTTTATACTTTTGACGAGGGTGCTGAAACCGATGCAGCTATCGATACTACTTTATCCATATATGCTGAAACCAGGCCCGATTCACTGCTTTATGACTCTTTAGCCAATCGCAGGAATGCCAGACTTCCCCTTGATCCTACCAAAGATTCCAGCCACTTCATTTTTGTTATTGGCCCATTCAACGACACGGTAAAGATCAAATATACCCGGGAGCTGAATCTGATTTCCCAATCCTGCGGTTTTATAACGGAGTTTCTCATAGAAGAGGCAACTGCCTCACACCATCTTATTGATTCTATAAAAGTTACCAATAAGAGAATTACACAAAATGAAGATGAAGAACATTTTAAAATATATTTTCCTCCTCCTGATAATACTGGCAACTAGTACTCCCGAAGCCAGTACCCAGGAGAAAAGGATCAAAGGCCCCCGTATCGGAGTGGATGTATCGGGGTTTGCCTGGCAATATTTTGTACCGTCAAGGAAAAATATAGGTATAACCGGGGATTTTGAAATCAATCCAAAATATTATGCCGTTGCTGAGGCAGGCAGGCTGGAAACAGACCGGAAGGAAGCAACCCACCACTATCTTTCCAACGGATATTATGGAAAAATCGGATTCGATCGCAACTTTCTGGAACCTCAACCGCTAAGCCGTTACGATATGCTTTATGCGGGATTTAGGCTTGGAGGATCCACCCTCAGTCATCAGGCCGATAACATTGTCATTTCCGATGATTATTGGGGAAACTATGAGGAAAGCATCCCTTCGCACAACAATAGGGCCTTTTGGGCAGAAGCTGCCGCAGGGATCAAAGCGGAAGTATTTAAGAACATTTTTATGGGCTGGTCGATTAGAGGCCAGTTGATGCTTTTCCGGCAAAAAAACACCCCAATGAAACCGTGGTTGATTCCCGGATACGGAAAAGCCGGCGAAAATACCTCCATTTTTATTACCTATACCCTCTCCTACCGGATTCCCCTTCTCAGAATTTCTGAAAACCAATAGCTCTGAAAACAAGGAAAGAATATTTTCTTTTACCCCAACCCTAACTCTTCAAGAATAATTAATTCTTGTTCAAGTTTATTAAAACTCTGTAATACAATATAATATAGCAGCACAACTTGAGCAATTCAGATCAATCCCCCTTGAACCGGCATATTAATCATTTTCTTGTAGCAAAACTCAGTGGATGCGGGTTTCTGACGCTATTCAATTTATGATATACTCCTATTCTGCATCCTCATGCTCATGAAATATATTTGTTGTATTGTTTAAAAAATATTTATTTATATCAAACATATTTAATGCGCTTAAAACATCATATTTTTATAATAGTTCCATAATATTCGGAATATAAAATTATTATGGAAACATTAAAGAAAAATCTCAGATTGTTCATGGTTATCGGACTGGTAGCCATGATAGGGTTCACTTCCTGTGAAGAAGAGGATGAGATCATGGAGACGGAAGAAGAAACTATTGTGGATATAGCATCTTCCGATGATAATTATTCAATTCTTGTTCAAGCACTTGAAAAAGCAGATTTAGCCTCTACCCTTCAAGGGGATGGCCCTTTTACGGTTTTTGCACCCACAAATGCGGCCTTAGAAAATCTTTTAGAAGACCTTGGAGTTGAGTCACTGGACGACCTTTCCGCAGATCAGCTGGAACCAATCCTGCTTTATCACGTGGTTAGCGAAAAGGTAATGTCATGCGACCTGTCTAATGGTTATGTTTCAACCTTAAGCCCGGGAGCTAATGATACCCAAGCCTCTCTTCTGGTCAACATTGATGACAGAGTTATGCTTAACGGTTCTTCATCAGTAACCGCAGCCGATATTGAAGCAGACAACGGGGTTATTCATGAAATTGACAAGGTGCTATTGCCGCCTACAGTGGTTGACATGGCCATTAACAACAGCAATTTCAGCACGCTGGTTGATGCTGTTGTGAAGGCTGAACTGGCTGAAACGCTCAGCGGAGAAGGTCCATTCACCATCTTTGCACCTTCAAAAAAAGGTTTGGGAACCAGCCATCAGTTGGTAAACACTAAAACCTGGAAGAGACCGTTAAAACAAATGCCCTGGGCATTCCTGCATAGTAACTGGCATTGCCCTGATTTTGGAAATCCATTACATCAATCCTCCCAACATAGGGGGTATTGAGTAAATTTTTCACCTCCAGTCCGAGCTCCAGTTTCTCTGTCCAGGAAACCTTCAGATTATAACCTGCTTTCAGATTGATCAGATTGTAAGCCGGCAGTTCCTCCTGATTGGTAGCATCTCCGTAACGCTTTCCAATATGCCGCAACCGGCCGGAGAAAGAAAAGTCCCTCCAGGCATACCGCACTCCTCCAATACCCGAAAACAGCGGAACAGATGGTGTTTGATTGCCCTTAATCTCCGCGGTTTGCTGTCCATCACTCCCGGTCACCAGATTCTGATCATAATACATGTTTGTATAGGAAGCATTAAAGAAAAAGGAAAGGTTTTCAGCAGCATTAATATCTCCCTGAATTTCTAAGCCATGTGCTTTAACCTCACCCACATTCTGATAATATTGAATCCCTACCTGAGGATCCAATACGGAAGTCAGCACATTGTGATGCAAGGTGTAGAATGGACTCAGCTCCAGACTGAATTGTTCTTCCTCCCACCTGGCCTTGATACTGAACTGATCCGAAGTCTCCATCTCCCAGTTTTCAAGTATTTTCCTGTATGTAAGATCATGATCAAGAAATGCACTTTTATTTCTGAGGTAAAGGCTTCTTATGGGACCATACATGTAAGGTCTCATGTAATTTTTGCCATAAGCCAGTGAGAGCTGAAAACGATTGTTGAACGAATATCCAAATCCCAATGTAGGAAGCCATGCATGATATCCTGTGTTTTTCAAATCCATTGTGGGAAGTCGCTCACGTTCATCGCCCTTTATGGAGTAATTTTCCGTATTCGCCTCCGAATAAAAGAAATATTTCAATCCGGCATGCCAGTCGAAATTGCCCGGCGAACCGGAAACCTTCAGATAGGGATTATGAATTGTGCCGGGGGTGGTGTTTATGGTTTCGGGATTAATCCCCTGATCGAGACGTTCAGCATCGGTCCTCAGTTTATAAACATGCACTTTTGCCGACAGATCATTGAGTTCACCCCAGTATCCGGCGGATAGTCTTATATCATTAAGCTTTCCTGTACCTTCTACAATGAGACCTGCTTTTTTGTCATTCCGTAGCCGGTTGAACAGCATATAATTCCGATTTTGGGGCGGGCCGGTGATCTGTTTATGCCAAAAATCGTCATCTTCTAGAGAAAGATAAGGTTTCAGGGAAAACACCAGATCATCAGAAACATTGTACTTCAGATTGGAATAAAATGCAGAATTGATAAAATTGCCCTTGTTGTGATCATAGTAATAAGCCTTATCTACAGCCCGATCAGAAAGTTCCCGGAGAAAATGGAATTGGTAATTTTCAGAGATATTCTCAGCCTGATTATAGGATAGTTCCCTGAAATCGTGTCGCTTCAACCGGTTATGTATAAAAAACAACTCCGCACTCAGATGTTCACCCCAATCCTGCGTCAATCCAAGGGTGAAATTATGCCTGGGGCCAATATTCCCGGTTCCTTTCCATTTATCAGCTTTTGTGTAGGAATAGGATCCAAACACCTTTGTTCCGGCAGGTAATGTGCCTGCATCAACACGGATGAAACTTCTTGTATAGTAGTCGGTTCCCACCGATTGTCTGGCGGTAATTCCAAACTCCTCTTCAGGCCTCTTAAAATCCAGCCTGATGACGCCTCCCTTATTTCCGGTAGCAGAAAATACCCCCGAAGGAATGACCCCTTTATAAACGGAAACCGATCCGATGTTCTCCATATCATAAAGATAGTCACGCGGGCCAATGGGCATAATACCGTAATTGGGAATGCCTTCCACGGTCATTCCGCTAAAATAGCTTTTGATCCCCCGGATTCTAACAGACTTTTCACTCAGACCTGATAAATCCTGGGATTCGATGTACACTCCGGGAACTTCCACCAATTTGCCAAAAACACTGGAGTTGGAGGCGGATGCTTCGCTTTCTAGCCCTGTGAGAGGCAACCGCGATTCATGAAAAATGCGTTCATCAGATTGTCGTATATCTCCCCGGATAACCACTTCCTGTATGTCATGAGCCCGGGGAACAAGCCGGATATCCAGATAATCAGAAGCATCAGGAACGCTAACGGTTTTGGTATGATAGCCTACGAACGAGACGCTTACTTTTTTAGCGTCTTCCGGGACCACCAATTTAAAATAACCCTCTGCATTGGTAGTGGCGGCATCCCTTGTCCCTTCTACCAAAACATTGGCGCCGGCCAGGGGTTCATTCGATTCATCATCACTTACTTGCCCCTCAATTGTAATCTGGGAAACAACAAGCTGAGGCAAAAGAAAAAAAAACAAAAGCCAATAGATTTTACTTCTCGTCATAGATCAGCATTTTTAGTAACACCATTTATAAATTCGTGTCACAAACATAAAGAAATTTTCAATTTAGTCAAAAATAGCAGAGGAAAATATTTTTTGTGAAAGCGAAATTGATTGGTTCAGGAAATTTTACTATATTGTTCTCGGAATTCGCATTGAAATGGATATAAATAAGCAATAAAATGAAAGTCAATAAGAAACAAATACTGGATATAGCCAAAAGACTGGAAAACGGCAACAATGTTTATCTGAATAAAGACACCGGAGAATACAAGTCATTGCCGGATGTCGATGAATTCTCGGAAGATAATGAATTCAATACGGATGAATTGAGAAAAATTACCGACCACTGGGAAAATTATGTGGTCCTTGCACGCATGGAGCCCTGGGAAATATTTGAAATGATGGAAGAATTCATCTATAAGGTGGACAGAGAATTTCAAAACAAACTTCTTGATGCTCTATATCAAAACAAGCCCTTTGACAACTTTCAGCATCTGGTGGAGACCTCAAAATACAGGGATGACTGGTTTGCATTTAAAGATGAGAAATACATTGATTACGTAAAGGATCAGTTAAAGGCAGAGGGGATAGATATTGACAAAGAGGGAGCAGATAAGGCCGGAGAATGAATGATTGGAATTGATAAAAAGTTTGAAAGTTTGAGGGTTTGAGGGCTTGACAGGAGTTTGACGAAGCGTTTCAAGAGTTTAAGTTTTGAGGTTTGACGATGTTATTCACTTAAAGCTATAAATGAAATAATTTGCTGCTTTTTGCGAAGTATTGATTCACGAAAGGCAATTATTAAGGAGAAGAAAAAAAATTTTATTCTCTTAATCCCGGATAAACTGGTAACTTGGTCATTTGACATTGTTTAGAATTTCAAAATTAGATATTAGAATTTCATTTTCTGCCAAAAAATGCAAGAAAATAAAAAGAAAGGTACTCCCTTTTTTCAGGACAAGCTTGAAAAAAAGCCCTTCTCGGAAGAAACCAATGTTTAGATTAAGTTCGAACAACATGTTAATTCAAGTTGCGCTTTAAGCGCCTAACAATAACCATTCAGTGGCCTTTCGATTCCCCTTTCAAAGCTTCCTTTTCAAATCCATCCTTGTAGTATGGCCTGACATCAATCAGATGCATGCCTGCATTTCTGGCAGCCCGGAATCCCAGATCGGCATCTTCGAATACCAGGCAATCTTTAGGTTCTACACCCAGTTCTTCGGCGCATTTCAGGAAAGTATCGGGATGCGGCTTATGATGAGCCACATCATCCGAACCAACCAGAACATCGATCTTATCCCATACGCCAACTGATTGCAGTATTTTGGTAGCGACACTTCTGAATCCACCGGTTCCAGCTGCTATGGGTAAACGTCCGGAAAATTCTTCAAGTATTTCCACAACCGAAGTTATGGGTTTAACCCGATCAAGGTTCTCCAGAAAAGCCACCTCCTTTTCATGAGCAATCTTGTCAGGATCCAGTTGTAATCCATTTTTTTCATTGATGATCTCTACAATTTCCTGACCCGATCTGCCTGCATAACATTCCAGATCCTCCCGGGTATATTGAAATCCATACTTATTTCCCAGTAATTCCCAGGTTTCCAAATGCACAGGCATGCTATCAGCCAGGGTTCCGTCCACATCAAAAATCAGTGCTTTAATATTCTCTCCAATCTTAATCTCCATGATTTTATAATTTGGCGCAAAAATATAACTTTCCCCCATTTCATCTTTATCTTAAGTATAAAATATTCATAGCTATATAAAAAACCCTTTATAATCAATATCCTTACAACTGAAAACCAGCAAAATTCATCATTTTCAGCAAAACCTTAGTGAATCCGAATCATATTTCTTACCTTTATGCGCTCTTTAAAAGGCCGATGATTCAAAGAGATTTTTTCTTGACCTCACTATGAAGCAATATGGTTATATATTGATATTATTTCTTTTGTTTCCTCTTAATATTCATCCAGATAATCAATGGGAGCTTATTAAAGATAAGCGTGGAATAAAGATTTATTCAAAATCGGGGGACAACTCAGAATACATTGAAATCAAGGGAGTCAGTGAAGTAAGAAGCAACCTGACGGCCTTCGTTGCGCTAATGAAGGATGTCAATGGTTTCGAAAATTGGATGCATGCCGCAAAAGAAACTTCTTTGATCGAGAAAAACAACGAATACCATTTTTCTTACTATCTGCATTCTGATATCCCATGGCCGGCAAAAGACAGAGACGTGGTGCTTAATTTCAGGATTTTCCGAGATACAAGCCACCAGGTCATTTATACAACGGCCAGCAATCTAAAAGGAAAAATTCCCAAAAAAGAGGGTATTCGAAGAATTCCTTCGGTAAAGTCATCCTGGAGGTTTGTTCCCATAGAGGGTAACCGGGTGAAAATTATTTTTGAAACCCTTGTTAACCCTGGCATTCAGCTTCCCGATTGGCTCGCGGAAAAAATATACCAACTGGCCCCTTACCATACCATAAAAAACATGAAACAAACGGTGCAAAAAGAGAAATATCAGTCAGCACGAATCGATCTAAACAAAATACCTCAGTAAACACATTATAAACCAGATAAAAATCAAAACCATGACACAACAAAACAAGGTAACATATAAAATCAGTGCCATCGAAACCCTGGACCTTGAAATGAAACACCCGAAACAGCAAAACATTGATTTTAATACCTTTCATTTCGACCTCAAACTGCAACACAGGATCAATCAGGAAAAAAAGCTGGTGTTTGTAATTACCACCATCACCATTATGGACAAGGACAAAAGCAATCAGGTAGGGTATCTGGAAACAAGCTGCATTTTTGAAGTCGAGAACTTCAATGACTATCTTGCCTCTGACAACGAGAGCAATGTCAAGTTCCCGGATACATTCATCAATGAGATCAACTCCATGGCCATATCCTCAACAAGAGGCATTATGTTTTCCGAATTCAAGGGTACATTCCTGCACAAAGCTGTATTGCCGGTATTCAAAACCGAACAATTACAAAAAGACCAACAGGAAAATGCGGGCTAGCAATATTAACTTTATAATGATTCTATCATTAAGATAAAGTTTGAACAAAATGTTGGTTCAAGTTGCGCTTTAATCGCCTATAGCCCAAAGTCATCCTGTATCTGTTCCAGTGATTTGCCTTTGGTTTCAGGGAAGAACCTATAAACTACAATGAACTGAACTACCATGATCAGCGTAAACAAAAGGAAGGCGTAACCCGTGGATGTAGTATTGCCTATTTCTGCAAATATCGGAAAGATCCAGGATACAATGGCTGCGCCGGCCCAGTGGGTAAAGCTTCCGAGGGTCTGACCCTTTGCACGAACCCGGTTGGGAAATATCTCCGAAATATAGACCCAAATCACCGTTCCCTGGGAAAGGGCAAAAAACGCTATGAATCCTATCAAACCAATCAGCACAACAGTCCCCGGTTCCGCTGCCACCAGGAAGTCGAGGGTCACCATAAGAAGGGTAACCGTTAACCCCGCGGCCCCTATCAACAGCAATTTTTTACGGCCTACCCGGTCGATGATGTTGATGGCAATGAGTGTAAAAATCATGTTGGTGAGCCCAATAGAGACCGATTGCAATAAGGCGGACTCCCTGGCTACTCCGGCCACTTCAAAAATGCGCGGGGCATAGTACATTATGGCATTGATCCCAGAAAACTGATTGAAAAAGGCAACCAGAATGGCCAGCATAACGGGAACCCTCAGCTGTTTGGTAAAGAGCCTGGGAGATTGTACATGTCTTTCTGCGTAAATGGAATCTTCTATGATCTTTACCTGTTTCTCAATATTCGATATATCGAAAAGTTTTAGTATATCACGGGCTTTATCAGATTTGCCTTTAAGGATAAGCCAGCGTGGGGTAGCAGGAACTCCTGTATTGATTTTTCGGCACCCGAAATAACTGCGGTGTCAAAGCCAAAAAGAAAACCGCCCAGAGCTGCAACATAGGCGCTGCGTATTAACAATCTGCTTGCTTT
>JBKGZA010000051.1:0-17762 GCA_046545815.1 Bacteroidales bacterium | reverse complement strand
TGTGTCATTGCCGAGAAATCACTGCCGGATATCCAATCATCTTTGCCGAACTACCAGCAATGTCTGCCGACTATTCAATCATCCTTGCCGAACCATCATCAATATATGCCGGCTAACGAATCATGTCAGCCGAACTACTATCAATGTCTGCCGGCTACTCATTCATCTATGCCGAATTGTTATCAATATATGCTGGCTATCTTTTCATCTTTGCCGAACCATCATCAATATTAGCGAGCTATTCAATCATCTATGCCGAACTACTATCAATGTCTGCCTGGTATTCTTTTATCTTTGCCGAGCCATCATCAATATATGGAGGCTATCGAATCATGTCTGTATAACTACTATCAATGTCTGCCGGGTGACCTTTCATCTTTGCCAAACCATTTTCAATCATAGTCGGTTGACTTTCAATCTTTGCCGAATGACTTTCATTTATAACAGTACCTTTAATCCCTCTTTCCTTCTTCCCTGACTGACTTGTAATCTTGTTGGTTATGAAACAGCACATCACCGGGAATGATGGTTTGGTTTTGCTCCGGCCACTTCCAGTATACACGCAGATGGGCTCCTTCTCCTGACTGGGCGTGGGTGAGCGTTATGGGATACTTTCTGCCTTTATTCATGGATATTGTCCCGGAGGATCTGCCGCGTCCGGAAAGTATAAGTTTATCATCTATCCACATCTTAACTTTTCCGCTCGACTCAGCCTGGAATCGTACTCTTCCCGAGTAAGGAGCTTCAATGGCCCCTTTCCATGCAATGGCCCAGTCCTCATGGCCATGGTGTTCAGAACCCCAGTCTTCATCCATATCCCTGAGTGTTACTTTTTCTTTGGTCTCATCAAAATCCGAGGTCCCAAACCAGCGCCCCGCCAAACCCGGCGATCTTCTGAGATAATGGATTTTTTGCTCCATTTCGTCTTTTTCTTCTTCCTCTATATAACCCTGACATGCATATTCGGATGTATCGATCCGGTGATAGCGAAAATTCCCGAAGTATTTGGATCTGGGATCTTCGTTATAGAGGTTATTCAGAAAATATCCTGCGATGGGAAGGGCAGTTGCTGCACCCTGTCCATACATGAGATTGTTAAAGTGAACAGAGGGATATTCTGCTCCCACCCAACTGGCAAAAACAAGGTGGGGTGTGTATCCGGCAAACCATCCATCTGCCTGGTCCTGGGTGGTACCGGTTTTTCCTGCCACATCCCCTGAAAAATCAAAGTTTCGGGAAAGGGAACGGGCGGTGCCCTTTTTGACAACATTCTGCAGCATCATGGTAATCTTTTCGGCAGTTTTTTCATCCAGTACCTGCGGGGTATTGTTTTTTGAGTTGAAGGTTTCCAGAACTTTGCCCTTCGAATTTTCTATTCTCAGCAGCAATTTTCCTTTCAAAGGTTTCCCGTCATTGGCAAAACCGGTATATGCCTCCGCCATTTCCCTTACCGATGCAGATACGGTACCAAGCCCAAGCGAGGGCACTTTTTGAAAATCGGAGTTGATACCCATATTTTTTGCAAGCTGAATGGTTGAATCTATGCCCGCTTTCATCAGTAACTGTACCGAAACGGTATTGACAGAATTTACCAATGCTCCCTGAAGGGAATAGATTCCGCCATATTCCCGGTTTGCATTGTTGGGCGACCAGTTGTCATAATTTTCGTAGACAATGCTGTCGTTGGGATAGTAATGGCAAGGTTTTGCGCCGTTTTGAAGGGCATTGGCATATACAATAGGCTTGAAGGTGGATCCGACCTGCCGCCTGGAAGTGACATGGTCGTATTTAAAAAAGCGGTGATCAATGCCTCCTACCCAGGCTAAAATATGGCTGTTATGGGGATTCATGGCCATAAACCCGGCATTAAGCATAGAAAGATAATGCTTCACTGAATCCACCGGCGACATTTTAACCCTTTTCAGTCCGTCCCAGGTGAATATCTCCATTGATTTTTCTTCGTAAAGGGAGGATTCCCTGTTCAAAACCGATTCATCCTTATAGGCAGGGATCCCGGCGAGGATCTCCCTGACCATGGACTGAACCGTTTGGTTTTTTTCGGTATTGAGCTGACGATCGAACATTTTCTGAAGGCCGGGCATATGTTTGCTTACTGCTTTTTCTGCATATTCCTGCAATTGGCCGTCTATGGTGGTATATACTTTGAGTCCGTCGGTATAGAGATTATAGGGTTCTCCATTGGTTTTGGTATGGGACTTACACCATTCTTTGAGCCTCGGGCGCAGGTATTCCCGCAGGTAAGGCGCCAATCCCTCGTTATGGCCGAGGGGATTATAATTCACCCCAAGCGGTCTATCCATCAACTTTTGGGTTGTATCCTGGCTGAGATAATCGTATTTTGCCATCTGGGAAAGCACTACATTCCTTCGTTCCTTTGCCTTCTCAGGATTTTTACGGGGATTATAGTTGCTGGTGCCTTTGAGCATACCAATCAATGTGCAGGCTTGCTCCAGGCTCAATTCTGAAGGAAGCTTGTTGAAATAAAGCTGTGAGGCATTTTTTATTCCAAAAGTATATTCCCCGAAGGGAACGGTATTCAGGTACATCTGGAGAAGCCGTTCTTTGGAGTATAGATTTTCCAGCCTCCATGCAATGATCATTTCGCGTATTTTGCTTCCTATGAGGGCTATGTGGCTGTCACCTCTTCTGGGATACAGGTTTTTTGCCAGTTGCTGGGTAAGGGTGCTGCCTCCGCCTGAACTTTCATCACCCAGTAAAATGGTGCGAAACATTACACGGAAGATGCTTCTGGTATCGATTCCATGATGCTCAAAATAACGAGTATCTTCGGTGGCAAGAATGGCATGGATGATTTCGGCCGGGATGTGTTCGAAGTGAATGCTGTTCCTGTTTTCGAGATAGTACCGCCCCATCAATTGTCCATCATTGGTATATATTTCAGTGGCAAGCGACTGCCTGATATTTTTCAGTGTTTGTGTATCGGGAAGATCACCATATTTGCCTTGATATGTATTGTACCCGGTAAAGGCAACCAGTCCTGCAAAAAGCATAATGACAATGAGCCATATTCTGGCGGAAGCGAGGTAGGTTTTGAGATGTTTTTTTAATTGATGGGATTTGTGAATAGCGAGGGTTTTGGTTTTTTCTGCAGGGTGGACCTCATCCCTTATTCTGAGTTCCTTTTTATCCTCGAAAGGTTTAGTGGTTCTCTTTTTTTGTTGATCCCGGGCTTTCTCTTTCTGTTGTTCTACATCAGCTGTTTCCTTTTTATCTGTTTCCTGATGGTGAAAAGGAATTTTTTCATCAGTGTATGACTCTCTATATGGGTAATTGCGCCGGATATGTTTTAGCTCGCTATACAGATCACGGACTCTTTTCTTCAGATTTTCCATTTCCTCTTTGGAAATGTATCCTGTATTCCTGAAATCAAGGATATACCGCTCTATTTCCCGAATCTCATGTAATATTTTGTCTATTTTGTGGTTGAGATCCATGATTTAAGGCTTCGCAAGTGTTTTGATCAAATTTTAAATCAGTAAACTAAATGATTTTTTTTATTTTCAGGGTAGTATTGTTTAGCATTTAAGTCTCTGACCAAAAGTAAGGAATATTCTGGAAAAATGAAAAATTGTCTAATTGGCTAATCCACGTAATCTTTTAATATCTCTTTTAGTCCACCTAGCCTGTTTTGAATAATTTGCCAAACTTCCTCGGCATCAATGCCAAAATAATTATGAGCAATAATGTTTCTAAATCCTACTACCCTTTGCCAGTCAACTTTACCGCTAGTTTGAGCCTTTATTTCCCAGGATAACTTGTCAGCCATCTCTCCAATTACAACAAAATTCATCATGGTTGCATCAAACGATTTTGTATCCTCAAAGAATTCATCGGCATTTTTGAATCCGGTAGTGTAATCCAGTATTTTTTCAATCGAGTCAAGGATTGAAACGATACATGCAAAGTCTTTATGTGATGCTTTAGACATATCGGGCTTGCGAAAGAATATGTTTTTTCATTATCGGTTTAATATATTTTTCCCGGCATATATCAACAGGTCGATTAAATTGTTTTTTAATTTCATCTCCTAACTGTTTCTTTACCATATATAAATCTTTAACCTGGTCGTCGAATTCTACAATTATATCTATATCACTCTGTTCTGCTTGATCTCCACTGGCAACTGATCCAAATACTCCAATTTTGGTGAGATGATATTCTCTCATTAATCGATCTTTGTTGCTTGATAAATAGTTTAATATTTGGTAAGTGTCGTTCATATTCAATTTATTTTACACAAAAATACAATTATTTTGGAGTTTTGCTATAATCTGCAATTTTTGCATAAAGTGAATATCTATTTTCTTTCTCTATTATTCATTTACTTTAGTTTATAAGAATCGGAATGAATAGATGAATTGATTACCCGGGAATCATCTTCTTTAGTTCCTCCCATGAGTAAGTATTGATCACATCTTTGGGTTCCAGCCAGGCTCTTCTGGCCTGGTTGACGCCGAAACGCATATAATCCAGGTTGTCCAGGTTGTGGGCATCCGTGGATATGGCCAGTTTGACCCCTTTGTCTTTTGCCATCCTGGCATAGATGTCGGACAGGTCCAGCCGGTCAGGGGCTGCGTTGATCTCCATGAAACAGCCTTTTTTGGCGGCGGCATCGAGGATCTTTTCCATATCCAGCTCATAGCCCTCGCGCTTGCCGATAATCCTGCCGGTGGGGTGGGCCATGATATGGAAGTAAGGGCTTTCCATGGCCTTCAGTACACGATTGGTCTGTTTCTCCCTGCTCAGGTTCATGTTATAGTGGATGGCCACCACCACGATATCCAGCTTTTTGAGTATTTCATCCGAAAGATCGAGGCTTCCGTCCTCCAGGATGTCCACTTCTATTGACTTGAGAATTTTGAGGTGCTGCAGATTTTCATTGAGCTGGTCGACCGCATCAATATGCTGAGCCAGCCTTTTCTCATCCAGCCCGTGGGCCATGGTGACCCGTTTGGAGTGGTCGGTTATGGCAAAATATTCGTAACCCATTTTGTGGGCTCCCTCTGCCATCTCCTCCAGGGTGAACTTGCCGTCGGAAGCTTTGGTGTGCGACTGAAAATCGCCTTTGATATCCTCTATGGTGGCCAGGTTGGGCAGTGTATTGTTTTGGGCTGCTTCCACCTCGCCCCTATTTTCCCGCAACTCGGGTTCGATATGGGACAGGCCGATCTGGCTGTACATCTCTTCTTCTGTTCTGCCTGCCTTCCAGGTTTCTTCGTGATATATACCGTATTCATTGATTTTGTATTCCTTTTCCCGGGCAATACGGCGAATGGCCACGTTATGGGCTTTGGAGCCGGTAAAATACAGCATAGCGGCCCCATAGCTCTCTCGTGGAATTACGCGTAAATCGACCTGCAAGCCTGTACGGAGTATCACCGACGATTTGGTTTCGCCGTGGGCAATGACTTCCTCCACTTCCTCATAGCTGACAAATTGGTTCATAACCTCCGTGGGATTGTCAGCGACAACCAGCAGGTCCATGTCGCCTACGGTCTCTTTTTTTCGCCGGTAGCTGCCGGCGGCGTCTACCGATTCAACGCCCTTAATATTTCTGAGGTAGGATATGTAGGGTTCGATGATCTGCTCGGCAATGGCCCATTTGAATCGTCCTTTGGTCTCACCTTTGGAGATCTTGCTGATTTCATCCAACATCTTTTGCTGGGTCTTCTTTCCGAAGCCTTTCAGTGCTTCCACTTTACCTGTCTCGGCTGCCTTTTTAAGCTGATCCATGTTGGTGATGCCCAGGTTTTCGTAAAGGGCTTTGATGCCTTTGGCGCCGAGCTGGCTGATCTGCAGAAGCTCTTCCGTATCCACGGGGATTTTCTGCTGCATTTCTTCCAGTTGTGGAAGTTTTCCGGTTTGCACAAAATTCTTGATCTTATCTGCCATATTTTTCCCGATATCGGGAAGCTGGGAAAGGTCCTCACCGTCTTGAACCAGGTCGGAGAGCTCTCTTGACATTTCTTTGATCGTTCGGGCGGCATTGCGATAGGCACGTACCCGGAAGGAGCTGGCGCCGTCAATTTCCAGCAGATCCGACAGTTTTTTCAGAGCACTAGCTATTTCGTAGTTGTGAACGGCCATGGTTTTTTCTTTTTAGAACCTCCAAGATAACAATTTATTTTCTCAATAGTAAATGGGATTGCGTTGCGGTTTTAACAGGTGTTATCGAATATGAAATAATTTATCCGTCAGATACATGGTGTTTGATTTTATCCGGAAAATAACGACCATTGAGGTTAATATTTTATATAAAGATTAAAACCGTATCCCGGCCAGATAATTGTAACTGGTTCGGGCGCATTCCATTGGATTGGCCGGGTCGTCGTGCTCTACGATGTAGTGTTTGATCCCGGCTGTTTCAGATTTGGCGAATATTTTGGGAAAATCGATAATCCCTGAACCTGCGCAGGCAAAATCCCGTTTCGGAGTATCGTCCATGTCCTTAACATGGCAGAGTTCAAAGCGTCCCGGATATTTGTCGAAATAGGCGATCGGATCGCCGCCTCCCTTTTTGATCCAGTAGAGGTCGATCTGTGTGGTAACCAGTTCAGGCTCCGTGTTTTGAAGCAGGATGTCAAAAGGGATATCTCCCTCAGGGGTGAGCTTGAATTCATTATCGTGGTTGTGAAAGGCAAATCGGATATCGGCCTTTTTACATTTTTCTCCCACCTTGTTCAGGTTTTCCGAAGCTTTTTTGCATTCATCCGTTGTGAGGTTTTCGGCCGAGTTCAGCCAGGGCCAGTAGCAAACCAGGTATTTTTTGTTCATGCTGAGCTGTTCCTCGATGTGTTTTTCGGGCTCCTTCAGCAAGGGGTCCATGCTGGTGCCACCCGCAATGGGTTTGATTCCAAGATTTTTCAGTAAATTCAGGAACGATTGTTTTGATGGTCCGTAATAACCACCAAACTCCAGCAAGTCGTAGCCGATTTCGGCTACCTCTTCCAGGGTTTTTTCGTAGTCCTTCTCCAGTTCATTTCCCAGAGTATTGGTGATTAGCCCGATCTCGTCAAGTTGACGATTGTTTGCAGTGGAACACATCATCAGATGAGGACTGAGTGTTGCCGCCAGGGTTCCGGCAATGGAACGGCGAAGAAATTGTCGTCTGTTCATGGTTTTAAGGATTTAGTTATTTATATGACAAAAAATAGAACACACGGGCCAATTTACAAATTTTGATTCATTATATACGAATGATTTAAAGTAGAAAAAGTTTCGGGTTCATAGAAGAGAGGCTATCTAAAAAATTACATTTAAGAATTTTCATTCACAATAAGACACACTCTACTATTGCTTTGGATCTTTATATATTCTTGCAATTTTATATATATTTACGAATCGATTATAAAATATTTTGACTATGAAACAAACAACATTTTTTTTGATCGCGGTTTTGGTTCTGGGCAGCATGATGCCTGTTCAGGGGCAGGAAACGGCGGATAAGGATATTCTTTATGTAGGCACTTATTCTCAGCGGGGAAGTGAGGGCATTTATGTGTTTGAATTTGAAAGAGATGATGTAGAGTTGGAACTGATACAAACAGTTTCGGGAAAAGAGAGCCCGAGCTTTCTGGCTATTCATCCCAACGGTGAAAATCTGTATGCGGTGTACCGTGAAGGTATGACCGGTGATACAAAAAACGGCACCGTAGCTGCGTTTGATATCGGGCCGAACGGTAAGCTGGTGCGCCTTAATGAACAGTCCTCCGGGGGTATTGGACCATGTCATGTAAGCGTGGATCCTGAGGGAGAATATGTATATGTGTCCAATTACAGTGACGGGAGCTTGTCTGTATACCCTGTTCTCCGCAACGGGAGACTGGAAGAGGCTTCCGATGTAATTGTGCACGAGGGAAGCGGTCCCAATCACGACAGGCAGGAAGGGCCCCATATGCACAGTATGATTCCTGCTGAAAACGGAAGCTACGTTTATGCTTCCGACCTGGGCACAGATGAGATCATTGCCTATGCGCTTAACCGGGACGAGGACACCCTTTCGGCTTCTGATGGTCAACGAATCCAGGCAAAGCCCGGCAGCGGGCCACGACATTTTGACATTCATACCTCCGCTGACTTTGCCTATTCGGTGGAAGAGCTTACCTCCACCATTGCAGCCTATTCGGTTGATCCCTCCAACGGATCGCTGGAGTTTATCCAAAGGGAAAGCCTGTTGCCCGGTGATTTTGATGAAAACAATACCGGTGCGGACATCCAGGTGTCACCGGACGGAAAACATGTTTATGCTTCAAACCGGGGGCATAACAGCCTTGCTATTTTTTTGGTGGATCAGCAAACCGGTGAAATAGAATCTGCAGGTCATGCGGATGTTCAGGGAGAACGGCCGAGAAATTTTCTCATCGACCGGAAGGGGGAGTTTGTATTTGTGGCCAACCGGAATACGGATGATGTGGCAGTGTTTCGGCGTAACCAGGAGACCGGGGAATTGAAGTTTAGCGGAGAGAAAGTTGAGGTGCCGGCTGCGGTGTGTGTGAAGCAGCTCCACTTAGAATAATTTGTAAATGTAGAACACGGATGACGCTGATTAAGCGGATAATCACGGATAATAAAAATCTGTGCAAATCATTCGAATCAGTGTCATCAGTGTTCTGTCATATTTATTATTCTTCGTTTGCACTTCCTTCTTCATCTTGTTCCTCTTGTTGTTCTTCCTTCTGATTGTTGGCATTGGTATCCTCATCGACATTGGTTTCTTCCTCGGGATTCTCAGCTTCCGGACTTTCTTCCTCATTGTCCTCTGCTATCTGATCCTCCTGCTGGTTACTACGGAGCGCTTCTTTAACCTCATCGATGTGTTTCCTTACCCTGGATCGGATTTTTTCGGTAGCCAGCAAATAGCGGTACTCGGCATTGCTGAATAAATCCCCGCCAATTTTCCGTTTCCTGTTGGGCACTTCTTTTATGGCTTCTACGAACTCCTGGTTATTCGAATAGGTACGCATCATGCCTTTAGAGAGGTAGAACATGTAATACCGTTCATTATCGGGTCGGAGGTAGATGTAAAGCTTATCGTTGTGTTTTTGCTTCACAATCTCAATGAAACCCTCAATCTGTTTATTTACGGGTTTGCCATTGATCATGGCAATGTTAATATCATCGTGGGCAACATAGGAGTTGGTTTCGGTGTTCCAGGTAAAACTGAGGTCTGAGAATATAAGTGTATTCTGCAGTTCTTCAGGAATTGATTTTTGTTTGCCTTTAGAGTCGGAATCCTTTACATTCAATGTTTTTATATATTTTGAAGCAATTTCCTGTTCCACCATTTCTTTTACGTTGCCTTTGTAGAATTCCGACCGGATGTTGGCGGATTCCAGGCCGTTCCTCCCTTTAATGTCATTCTTCATGGAATCGAGTGCTTCACTGCTGAAATGGAAGCTTACAGGAAGGGTCATATCCACGGTGATATTATTTTCAGCGAGGTCATGGTCAAGCTCACCCGCAGGTTTGATGGCAGGGTGCTTGTAATCTACACCCAGATACATTTTTCCTTCTGCATGATACTGGCATTCCTTTCTGTCAAGGCTGATATATGAACCGGTGGTATCGGGGTTCTGCAATCTTTCCAGGGAAGCAATCTGATATTTTTCTGATTCCTCGTCATAATTAAGATATCCTTTGGAGGAGATGATCAGGTCATCGCTGGGATCTTTTCTGGGTGTCATAAAGGAAGAATAGATATGGGTTGAATCCAGTGTAATGTAAGATCCGGCAAACAGTTTGTTGTCTTTAATATCCCGGTTCTGTTCTCCGACTGGAATGTAAATGCTGTCCGGGTTGATGAGCGACTCAAAATACACATGCTTTGGTGGTATTTTCGTGCAATTGTGTGCCATTTTTGCTCCACCCTTAAATTCCAGCAGTTTTCGCCGGGCTTCCAGTTCAACATCTCCGGCGAAACCGAAATAGGGGCTCAGCCTGAAGCTGTCGGTCGTTTCTATGGATCCTTTCGCATAAGTTTGGAGCGAATCATCCACTCCGATCTTATTAAATTTGATGGTCTGCAGGTTATCATTCAGATCTTCGTAATGATAGTCTCCGTTTCCTCCGTAGTTGTTTCTGCTTTTTACCTTAATGTCAGCATTAAACAATTCATGATATTTTTCATCTCTTCCTGCAATAAGTTTGGCTTTCTTCAAGGTGTCCATGCTTGCATTTTTCCGGATGGTAACATTTCCGTCTTTTGGAATGATTCTGGAATCTGCGCTGAATATATGTTCCACTTGTTTAGCTTTCATTGTATTATCTTTAATGCTGTAGTTCATGTCTTCTGACGTAAACCGCAATGAATCCTGTGATTTGTGGGCTGACATGTACAAAGCACCCTTCAGGTCCCCGTCTTTTAGTCTTTCGAGCTCAGAAGTCCGGCCGGCAGTTTTTTCCGGTTCAGGTGCGGATTCAACTTCCAGTGTATCCCTGTCCATCTTCCAGGAAAATTCATCTAGATAACCAAGATAAGCATTTTGGGGAAACTCTGAAACCGAGTAATTGTCAATGGCATTAAATTTTGCGGTCTGATAATTATAGTTTACATGCGCATTAATTGTATCGGAGCTGAAGGCAACTCCATCTTCATCCGGGGTATGCAGCTCGAAGTTGGCGCTGTCTGCATCAAAGTTATTGCTTTTGAATTGGAGGTGCTGCGAGACCAGCATGGCTTTCTTCATATCCAGTTTGCCTCTGCCAGTTAATCCGGTGGGTTTTAGATTAAGGTCTCCCTCAAGTGATGATTTACCGCCGTACATGGTAAATGCTTTATCGGCTTGCCGGATTTGCATATCATTTTCATGGGGATACCATTTAATATTCACTCCTTTCGAGGCTACCTCCGGATATTCTATGCCCGTAGTTTCTTGTTCTATATTGAAATCCCTGGCATGTATCGAAGTCGAATCCGGGAAAAACAAGACGTCATCGGTGTTTGCAGTAGAAGTAAGGTAGTCGATCCGGCCCTCACCCCTCAATCCCTTATTGCTCATGTCAATTTTTTGATAATATTGGCCTTTCCCGTCGTAAAGAGGCAGGCCTTTTTCAGCGGTTGTTTTTTCAAAGCCCAGAGAATTGTCATTGCGGAGCACCAACGTATCCTCGAATGGTGGAAAAATGCCTGCAGAACGAAAATTTCCCTCGAATTTCATGTTGTCCGGATTGTAGTTATCCAGGCTGTCCATGGTAAACGGATATAATTCAAAATAGAAATCTTCCCTTTCGTAGGGGCCATCGAACAAATCATCATAGTAAACATAGGACTTTTCTTCTCCCTTAAATACTGGAAATTTGGGGAAATCTTCCTTTCCCGACTTATTAGCCGGATTGTCGATGTGGAGTGTTCCTGTTAAGTCATTAATTGTATTCTGGATATTGGCAAGCATTTTCTGACCGTAGGAATCGCGTTCATCGGTTTGATACTTCATGTGTAATGAATCGATTGTATTCATTGCCACACTGAAATTTTTATAATTAAAGGACATGCTGTCCCCGAAGAAGGTGAGTAATCCACCTTCCACTACTCCTCCGAAGTCGAACTGACGGTTTTTTTTCATTGTAATTCCCTTTTGATCGGGAAAGATGACTACATCCTGTGAATCGCTTACCATTACTTTACCGATGCCTTTAATGTTCAGGTTCATATTCGATAAATCCAGTGTTGCATTATGGTTGGGAGATTCGACGGATGAACTGATCCGGATCACATCATAGTCAATTTTATTTATTCTGGCCTGAATGTAATCAAAAAGCTTATCGTTGATGGTGACCGTATCGGATTCCGTATCGTAGAAAATGAAGCCGTCCTGTGCCAGATACATCAGCCGTTCCCTTACCTGATGGGTTGGCAGTTTGATATATTTGGCATATTCTCCGGCATTAAATTTTTTGCTTTCGATCTTGTTGTGATAATTGCGTATGGCGATCAGTGGATGCTTTCGGTCACGCATCTCCAGGCGACGCCATTCATCCAGCGTAAAATAATTCATAGAAGTGAAGGTTGCTTCCCCTTCGGAGGCGTTTTTACTGCGTGTCAGATAAATTTTATCCTCGTTGGTATTCCATAAAAGTCGGTCAAAATTCATGGATACCTGATGATATGTATTGTAGTAGACGCTTTTGGAAATTATATTGTCATTGGATATGAGTTCAATTTTTTGTTGATTGTCATCATAATTGAACTGCAATCCATTATGATAGACAGAGTCCTCCTCGAGATGAATGGTAATGCCGGCACTCCGTGAAACAGCTTTTTCCTTACGCAGTATAAAGGTTTTTGCCTTTGCACTCATAAAAACATTTCCATTTCTGTGTACATTAAGGGTTGCATCTTTGCCTTTGCCACTTTTACCGACAAATTGGGCCCCTTCCATTTTGAAGCTCCCTGTATAGTCAATATTTTGATAAATATCGGAGATATCAAAAATCTTCTGATAAGGATTAAATACCGGGAAATCGGCCTTACCAGGTTTGATCACATGCAGCAGTTTTTCATTCAATTTCCCAAGGATAGGACGATCAAAGTAGAGTTTGTTGATGAATTGGACAGAATCAGCCTGATATTCTGCTTTGGACATGTCGATGGTATAATCACTCAGTTGGGCATACACATTATCAGGAGAAAAACCTGCACGTTCCCAGTTAACGCGGCCACCTTCACCGATCCATTCTTGTTTGAAAGGAAGATACGCTCCTTCCGTTTCGTAGATCCTTATGCTGTCATCCCGATTCTTGCATTTTAGAAGTGTTTCAGAATAAATTACCTTGATGGTTGTATCATAGATAAATTGGTAATCGTTGCTTTTGGCATACCAGCTTCGGCTTCTTGATGTATATAACCTGTCCGATTCAATAAAATTGATCGTAAAGCTGAAGTAACCGGAGATTTTTTTCAGTTTGTTTTTTTTCTCTTGCGTAAGATGATGAAAGCCTTTTATCCATGTTGGGAAATATCGGGAATCAAAGTCGGTATCATTGATTTTCATCAGGAAATCCAGCATGGTGGTGAAATGCGGTTCGCGGTTGGCATGGTTTTCCAGCAAGCTATTCGCCATGTAAACAATGGTGTCTCGTCTGGCACGGCTAAATTTTCCGTTTTCCCATTTTTCCCTGAATTTTTCAAGCTTTTCTTCATTGCTTTCTTTGATTCTATTTTCAAGATAATCAGAAAAGGTTTCTATAAATTTTGCCGAATCACGGGGAAATTCTTCAATCATCTGGCCCTTTGTGACCTGCAGTCCGGCAAAAAACACAAATGTCATCCAGCATATCCCGGCTTTCAGTGTATACTGCAATTTTAAATTCATTATGGTTTTAACAATTCACCTGTTTGCTGTTGAAAAAGATCATGATTTTAACTATAGCCTTTAACTGAAAAATGTGTTTTCTTAACCTTAAACTGTCTTTTTCAGCTTTATGGCAACCCATAGATTTCTTTCACTATGCGTTACGTAAGAAAGGCCATATTTGTTAGACTTTTCTTTGATCTTTTTCATATCGCCCCGGTATATGCCGCTAAGGATCAATTCACCTGTTTCCGGGAGGCATTTTGAGTAAACCGGGATATCTTCCAGCAATACATTCAGGTTGATGTTGGCCAGAATGATGTCAAAGTGTAAGGATTTTATATCCTTTGCAGAACCTTGAAGGATATTGATGTTATGGATGTTATTTATTTTGGTATTTTCTTGAGTATTCAGACAGGCCCATTCATTGTTATCCACCGCCCAAATTTCCCTGGCTCCTTTTTTGGAGGCCAGTATGGCCAGGATGCCTGTTCCGCAACCCATATCCAGTACTTTTTTACCGGAGAGGTCAGGTTCAAGTAACATTTTTAGCATGAGCCGGGTTGTGGAATGGTGGCCGGTGCCGAATGACATTTTCGGTTCCATAATGATTTCATACCTGAAATCTTTTTCTTCTGGATGAAAAGGAGCACGGACCAAAATTTCATTTCTGATTTTTACAGGACTGAAATTTTTTTCCCATTCTTTGTTCCAGTTTTTTTCTTCAATTACCTGATGCCGGAATTCAATTATATCGGGGTATATATGACAGATGGGCAAATTCCGGACTTCTTCATAATCAAAATTTTTTTCAGGGATATAGGCTTTCAGTCCTTCGGGAATATCCTGAAAAGCATGAAAACCCAGCTCTGAAAGCTGGGCTAACAATATGTCTGAGATATTTTGTCGTTCGGGTTTCGCTGCATGAATGATGCAATGCAGTTCAACTGTATTCATCCCTCCGGTTTAGCTGAAAGTTTTGGTGATTTCAACAAAATCTTTTGATTTGAGGGAGGCTCCGCCTATCAGTCCGCCGTCGATATCCGGCTGTTTGAAAAGCTCTTCAGAGTTCGAAGGTTTGCAGCTTCCTCCATACAGAATGGAAGTATTTTCTGCTGCATCCCCGCTAAAATTATCCCTGATGAGTTTTCTGATGAAGTTGTGCATTTCTTGTCCCTCTTCCGGGCTTGCCGTTTTGCCTGTGCCTATTGCCCAAACCGGTTCATAAGCCAGGATAACACGGCTAAAGGCTTCGGTTGAGAGTTTAAAGATCGTATTATCCAGTTGTTCCTGAACTACGCTGAAATACTGATTATTTTCGCGCTGTTCGAGGCTTTCTCCACAGCAAACAATGGGATAGAGATCATTTTTCAGGGCCAGGTTGATCTTCTTCAGAAGGATGTCGTCTGTTTCATTATAATAAGCCCTTCGTTCGGAGTGGCCAATGATCACATATTCGCTTCCTGTTGAGCGTACCATAGATGCGGAGACCTCTCCGGTAAAAGCTCCTTTTTCTTCATCGGCGCAGTTCTGCGCAGAGACTTTGAGTCTGGTATCCCGGACTTTCCTGTTGATGTCGGCCAGGTGAATGAAAGGAGGTGCCAGTATGACATTGACATCCCCCGGAATCTCCTTTTCCAGCTTCATGATTTCTTCGGCCAGTTCCAGGCCCTGATTTAAATCGTTGTTCATTTTCCAGTTTCCTGCTACTATTTTTTGTCTCATATCAAATTATTTTTTGAAAAATTAAATTGCACTAAAATAAGAAATATTGGCAAGAAATACTTAAGCAAGGCTTTGAAAAATATGATAATTTAGGAAATGCTACAGCTATTGCAAGCGCACCCGGGGATCAAGCACTGCATAGGTGAGGTCAACCAATACATTGATGACGATAAAAATGATGGCAATGGTGAGCACTGAACCCATTACTACCGGAAGATCATATTGGTTCAGCGCATCGACAATCACGTATCCCAGACCTTTCCAGCCAAAAATGTATTCTACGAAAACGATGCCTGCCATAAGACTGGCAAACCATCCTGAAACGGCTGTAATGACAGGATTCAGTGAGTTCCTTAAGGCATGTTTAAACAATACCTTAGAAAATTTCAACCCCTTAGCTCTTGCCGTTCGGATATAATCCTGAGAGAGGACGTCCAGCATGGAGTTTCTGGAAAGCTGGATCACAATGGCAAGTGGCCTGATTCCTAAGGTAAAGGCTGGCAGGATGAGATTTTTTAATTTCAGGTTTACGCCCCGTCCAAAGTCGTCGATTTCATATAAATTACCGGTTAGGTTTAGCCCGGTATATTCCCCGAGAACGAAAGCAAATATCCAGCCGATAAGAATTGCGGCGAAGAAAGACGGAACTGACATGCCAAATGCGGAGAAGAGTATGGAAAGCCTGTCAAAAGGGGAATCTTTAAAAATGGCCGCAAAGATACCCAGAAAAACCCCTGCCAATGAGGCAAAAACAATGGAGACGAAGGCCAGGATGAAAGTATTGGGAATGGTCGCCAGTATGATGGAAGTGACCTTTCGTTTGCTTTGATAAGATCTTCTGAGATAGGGAAATTTTAAAATCAGACATTTCTCCTGTCCCTTTATCAGAGTATTGTAGGGAGCGTATTTGGAGCCGTCGAGGTGGAAGTAATTTGTTGAGTCCAGTGAATGGTAAGAAATGGGAGAAAGGTCATTTAAATATTTTACATACTGCAGTCCTTTGGACCGGTTCAGTCCCAAATCTTCTCTGATGGCTTCTATAGAGGCCACGTCAGAACGCTGTCCCATGAGCATCCGGGCAGGGTCGGCAGGTATTACGTTGAATAAAATGAATACCAGGCTCGCAACACCCCAAAGGATAAGAATGGCATACAATATTCTTTTAATGAAATAATTGGCCAACGGCTTGGGATTTTTAGGTCACCAAATATAAGAAAATCCTTACGATCTGGCCTCTGAATCGTCATTTTTATCTTTGTCTTCCATTTCCGTTGAATCCATGTATTCAGAATTATTCATAAATTCTTCCCTGAACTCCCCGATGGAAGGGAGGTCGTTGTTATGCCATTTATCCAGTATGGTTCCTTTCTTTATCAGCATCAACCCCGGATTGGAGCGGATTATGGTTTTCAGCACAATTTCATCCGACTGGTAACAAGGGAAGGATGCATCGGTATTGTTCTTGAATGTTTCAATCTCCTCTTCCAAAGAAGCGGTCAGACAGACGAAAGAGCAATTGTTGGCGCTGTTGCAGAATTCCGCAAGGCGGTTGATCTCATCCATTTCCGATTTATCGGCCTCTACAAGGTCATAGGCAATCAAAATCAAAGTAAACTTCTTCTGACTAAGGACAATGTCGGTGATGTCTTCTCCATCCAGTGTAGAAATGGTAAAGTCTTCAATGGGCGGCTTATATCCTTCCTTTACCTTGATATTTTCGGTTTCCACCCACTGCCAAGTGGAGTCGGGGAGGTTGTCCGGGGTGAATTCCTTGATTTGTCCGTCTTTCTTGTATTTGAGTATGGTTTTGTATTCGGGTTCCGGAGCATCTTCAGGAATTTCCATCTTATCTGGTATATTTGCGCCCACATGATAGGGGCGGAAATCAAATATGGGGAGATGGTTATAACAATAAACCGAAAAACCCAGCATAATCAAAGCCGAAATACCGGTGATGCTCCATTGCCATTTGTTGCTGAAAGGCGATTTAAATTTACTGCGGTTGATAAAGATAATTGTCACGAACACCATGATGATGACATTTTTCCAGAATGTTTCCCAGTTGGACATGACGATCGCATCGCCGAAACAGCCACAGTCATCAACAGGGTTTGTCAATGCCAGATAGAAGGTAAGCAGTGTAAAAAATCCCATGAAGACCATGGTAATCCAGGAACTGATTCTGGGCTTGATGTGAAATATCAGCATGGCTCCAAGGACGAACTCAAAAGTGCTCAACAGCACGCCCAGATGCAAGGCAAGCGGATTGAGAAAATCCAGGTCAAAGGCCATAAAATAATCAATGAATTTATAATTTGACCCAAGCGGATCAATTCCCTTTACAAATCCTGAAAAGAGTAAAACAAGGCCAACGATGACCCGGCTGATGGTATACAGATTTTTCATGGTTACTACTTTTAAATGCTGGCAAATATATAAAATCTGTTAAGGAAACATTTCACAACATTTTTTTTTAACGGGATAATCTCTGAAAAGTTCGGTTTACAGAACGATTAGAACATTTTTCCACTGTACCTCGTAAAAAATATTAATTTTGCATCCCCGTTAGAAAGAGTTGGAAAAAATTACAAAACGGATATGAGCTTTAAAAAGGAGATTGACAGAAGAAGGACTTTTGCCATAGTGAGTCATCCTGATGCAGGAAAAACAACACTTACGGAGAAATTTTTGCTTTTCGGCGGTGCT
>JBKGZA010000050.1:0-17826 GCA_046545815.1 Bacteroidales bacterium | reverse complement strand
GGGTCAGGTCACCTCAGCCGCTTCTTCAATCTCACAAAGAGCTGCACTGGCTGCAATCACTTCCAGTCATGACTTTACGAAAGAAATGGTCAAGGCTTTCAAAAGAAGAAGGGACCTTGTGATGAATGGGCTGGAACAGATCGAGGGAATAAAAAAATACTTGCCTCACGGCGCATTTTATCTGTTTCCCGATGTATCCCATTATTTTGGAAAATCATACGGATCAAGAGAAATAAAAAATGCCGGTGATTTGTGTTTCTATTTGCTTGAAGAAGCCAATGTTGCTGTAGTTCCCGGCAGCGCCTTCGGATATCCAAACAACATAAGAATATCCTATGCTGCCTCCGATGAAGAACTACAAGAAGCACTCCGTAGAATAAAGGATTACCTTGATAAACTTGAATAAATTCCAGCTTAACAACATCAACCGAGCTGGCGGTGAATCGTTTCCAGCACCTTCTCAATATTCAGGGGTTTGGTGATATAGTCCGTCGCCCCGCTCTCGATTGCCTTTTGCTGGCTCTGGCTATCATCTTTGGCAGTAACGATGATAATCGGGATATCATTAAGCTTCCCACTGTCAGAAAGACGCTTCATAAATTCAAATCCATCGAGCTTGGGCATCATGATGTCCAATAGAATTAAATCGATGTTGGAATATTTATCCACATACTTCAATCCTTTACTTGGATCATCCGTGATGATCACTGAATATCCTTCATCTTCCAAAAGACTCTGAAGCAAGAAAAGGTTCGTTCCTGAATCATCTACAATCAATATATCTCCGGTTTGTGACATAAATTATTGTTCAGTGCGTTTATCATACAATTCCACTAAATTAACCAATTTTAGTGAATACAACAAAAAGAGATTCAAAATTCACGGATATTGTAATATTTTTTTAATTAAGGATCAATTATGAAAAAAAGAACAATTAATTTTGCCAATTGGATCAATCCCATACATATGATAAGAAGAAAAAGAAACGCGTCAGTAAAATTTTACTTAAGGATACTTGGGTTCATCATACTAATTGCAGGGGTGATAATGGCATTTAGGATATATGACAAAATTTACGGCCCCAACATAGATCTTAAAGAAAAAGATACTGCCCATATCCATATTCCTACCGGTTCCAATATGGAGGACGTTATTCACACACTGGATACCAGCAAGGTAATTGAAAACTTAAGCGAATTCAAATGGCTTGCTGAAAAAAAGAATTATCCCAGCCATGTTCACCCCGGAAGATATCTGATAGAAAATGGAATGAGCAACAATGCCCTGATCAATTTGCTTCGGTCGGGCGAACAAGATCCGGTTGGCCTGGTTTTCAGTAACATTCGCAGAAAAGAGGAACTTGCCGCGGTCGCTTCCCGGCAGATTGAGGCTGATTCAGCCAATATCCTTCAATTGCTTAATGATAAGGAATATCTCAAACAATACGATGTAACGCCCCAAACTGTATCTGCGCTGTTTATTCCCAACACCTATGAATTTTATTGGAATACTTCGGCCAGGGAATTTATTGAAAGAATGCACAAGGAATTTCAGCGTTTCTGGGACAAAGAAAAAAAGCTGAAAGCTGAAAAAATTGGTCTTAATCCTGTTGAAGTGACTACCATGGCATCCATAGTTGAGGAAGAATCCACAAGATCGGAGGAAATGCCCAGGATTGCAGGAGTATATATAAACAGGCTTGAAAGAGGTATGCGATTACAGGCGGATCCTACGATTAAATTCGCTATCGGTGATTTTTCCGTTAACCGGATACTCGATAAGCAACTGAAAACCGATTCTCCTTACAACACTTATAAATATACGGGACTACCACCCGGACCCATTTCATTTCCCCATATTGCCGCCATAGAAGCTGTACTCAATTATGAAGAGCATGATTACCTGTACTTTGCGGCCAAACCCGACTTATCAGGGTATCACAACTTTTCAAAAACCCATAACCAGCACATCCGTAATGCAAAAAAGTATCAGGAAGCCCTGAATCAAAAAAAGATTATGAAATAACAAGAAACAGAATCTTATAGCCATTGAAACACCCTCCGTTGGCGGTTCACTCAACAGAGGTTACTGGCCTTCTTCTATCGAATATTTTACCTTATCAAGCATCAGGCTTACCTCAAGAGGCTCAACTCCACGTTCTTCAAGATACTTACGGTCATCCAGGAAAGACTCTGTAAATTTTTCAAAATTACTGTCTTCATGAACAGCAGCATTTTTATAAGACTCCTGGGCTTTCCCGATCTCATTCATACACCAGTATACGTGGCCCAGCGAAATATAATCAAAATAATTGCTCTCCTGTTCCAAAAGTTTATGAAGATAATTTTCAGCCGTTTCATATTTCCCCAGAATAAAGGAACACCAGGCTATTGGCCTTCGAATCTTGGCATTTTCCGGAGCCAGGTATTCCACCTTAAAGTAATACTTCAAAGCTTCTTCATATCTTTCGAGCTGAAAAAGGCTGTGCCCTATATACGCCTGAACGTAAAGGTTATCAGGTTCATAGTGTTCAGCCTCCTGATAATATTCCAGGGCCTTTTCAGGCTTGTCAAGATACCTGTAACACAGGGCAATTTTTTTTGTGACCCAGGCTTTGTTGGTATCATATAGCTCTGCTTTAAGATAATAATTCAAGGCTTGCTGATGGTCACCCATTCGCTGATAGCTATATGCTATCTTCTCTATCACTTCCGCTTCATTCTGCTCACTTTCCTTAAGATTTTTGAATACTTCCACTGCCTGGTCATATTGCTCCCTTTCAAAATAAAACTCTGCTATATTCCTTCTTATCTTCTTATTCTCCACAATGCGTTTATAAAATTTGGTGTTGTAGATATCAAGCTTCTCCGCAAATATGTCTTCAATTTCCTTTTTCAGGGGATGAAGTTTGAAAAACCTGTAAATATCCTGCAGATATTGAGTATATATGCTTTTTGTACGGGCAAAATCATTAAGAAGCTCCTCATCCTGACCTATCTCATCCATCTGTTTCATTTCTTCATTAAAGAGCTGCATCATCGTATTCTTTTGTTCATTGGGGATATACTGAAGGTTCAGGCAAAAGGAATACTTATCGGAATTACACATAAAGTGGGAAGATTCCAGTTTTTCAACCAAAGGAGATAAATCCTGATTTTCGTCACTTGAAACAGCCGGCACAATGTCAGGGTTTTCCTTGTAAAAAGGAATAAACCAATTACTTATACGACTAAAGAAAGAAAAATGCTTCAAGCGTCCGAAAGCACTCATGAATACGTCCGAGCCTTCCATCTGCATCTTGGAAAACTCCTGGATTTTATCCAAAAGATCCGGTGAATCCTCAAAGACTTTTTCCCATTCGGGATTCTTATCCTCAAAAAATTTCTCTGAAACAATATTTTCCAGATCAAGCTTTTTCTCTATCTTGGGCCTCATCTTCAATATTTCAGGCAATATCTCCTGTTCCCATTTTTTGGTGATTTCTTCAGTTTCCTTGGATTTCAGGGTCTGAATGATAATGGCTTCAATGTTTTTTTCCAGCTCTTCATTACCGCGATATGCATCCACCTTATTGATCAGCCCGGAATACAGATCAATCCGGTCATTATAATTGTAAAAAGCAAACAGGAGACCAACCAAAGCCCTTTGCCATACCTGCTCTTCACCTTTTTCATAAAACCCGAACAACAGCTCAATCTTTCGGCTGTCAAAACAGCGTAAAACACTTAAGGTTAAAGCACTTACAAAGAGCGATTTTTCATACCAAGGAAGTTTTTCCGATCCATTGATGGTTTGCAGTAAGTTGAATTCATCTTCTCCATATTTATCGATCAACCATATAACCCTGAATAACTTACTATGAAGCTCGGTCCGTTCATTTTCCTTAGGTTCCTGCTTATTGCCGGATTGAATATTGGCATCCCTCAGTAAATCATCCAGTTTCTCATCAACAGTAAGCCTTTCAAGTAAATCCTGGTAATTAATGATCCCCGACGCAACCTCCTGCTCCAACTTCAGTTTTGTTTTATAGATGGAAGAACTTCGGGAGCGGACCAACAAATACTCCCTGAGTTGATCTCCAACTTCCAGAACCGACTTTAATAAGTGTTGATAGATTTCATCTCTTCGGGGATCATCCACTTTATTGAAAGCATGATTCAAAATATTGGTATAGGTTTCCTTATGTTTATCCAGTTGGATGTTGTAATAATCGGAATCCGCCTCTTTGGCCATATTATAAAGAACATCAAGTGCAAACCCCACCTCTCTTCTTGCAATATATCCGGAAGCTCTTTTATGATTGTCCACTATCTCTTTGAAGGTCATATGTATGCTAATACAATTTAAAATTTATATTTTTTATGTTATGGCAAAAAATATACCATGAGTTAATGCAATAGAAAAGTTGGTTTATAAAAACATATTCTTTGGTCATCCTTATTTGCTTTGACCTCAAAAAGAAAAACCTTATCTTTGATGCCTGATATATATCGGCTTGGCGTAAGATCATGAGGAATGTATAAGGATAAAATAAATCAGGCCTGGCACATACTGGAAAAGCTTAAAACCCGCATCATTAATATACTCTGGAATGACAGCAAATCCGAATACAACAATGAGCACTTGCTCATTCCCTGGCTCAGGGAAGAGGCAGAATATGCCATTAAAGCATTAAAACTCCCCGAAAAAGATGAACAATATTTCATGATAAAAATTGATCAAATCATAGGTGAATACAAGGAAGAATGACTCATGCCATTTTGACATGTATTCCGGTCATTTCGAACAAAAATAAAACCGGTAAAAACTATTCTGTAAGGAATTTATTTTCAATTAAAATTGTTCTTCGTCCGGGAAAAAGGATTTATGAAAATTCACCAGATACAATTTCTCGGTTGCCCGGGTAAAGGCTGTATAGAGCCACCGATAAAACTCCTTATTTATCATCTCATCTGTTATATAACCATGATCTACAAAAACCACTTTCCATTGACCTCCCTGAGCCTTGTGACAGGTAACTGCATAAGCATACTTTACCTGTAAGGCATTGAAATAAGGATTCTCCCGTACCTTCCTGTATTTTGCCCTCTTTGTTTTCAAATCCTGATAGTCCTCAAGCACACTTGTAAACAGGTTTCTGTTCTCTTCCCCGGAAAGAGAAGCCTGATTGGTATAGAGGGTATCCAGCAGCACCTTGGAATCAATCTCAAGATCATCATAATCCACAAAGCGAATGGTAATATCCGCGAAACGAAATCCATATAATGACTGATGCCCTTTTATGTCAACCACTTCAACAATATCTCCGTTCGCTATAAAATCCAATTCTTCCTCTTCGTCTATCCAGAAATAATTATTCTTAACCACCATCAGAAAATCACCTATTGACAGCTCTTCTTCCCTCCAGAGTATTTGATTTCTGATTCCCTGGTTAAAATTGTTGGCTCTTTTATTGGAGCGGGTGACTATTACGGTTTCCCCGATTCCGTATTGATCATAGGAATCGGAGATCAATTCAACCATTTCCGAGCCCACTGTCCGTTCAATATCCGGAAAATCTTTTACCAGCAGTTCAGGATAATCTGAAGCTTCCTGTTCAATCATTTTTCTGATAATGTTGGAATTATACAAAATGCCCGATTCATTGCTCTGACGCAAGATATCTGATAAAAAGGCCCGTTTAATACCCAGCCCGTAACCTTCCAGCCAGCCGGGATCGAGAGCAGGGCTCAAATCCATCTTTACCGGGGGAAGCTGGGCAGGATCACCGATAAGAATCAACTTACAGGCACGCCCTTGAAAAACATATTCAATAAGATCATCCAGCAGGCGACCACTGCCAAAAACAGAACGTTCAGACGACCGGTTGGAGATCATGGAAGCCTCATCAACTATAAAGTAGGTATTTTTATGGAGGTTCTTGTCCAGTGCAAAATCACCCAAACCATCCCCTCCCGATTTTTGCCGGTAGATTTTTTTATGAATGGTATATGCAGGTTTAGAAGTATAGGAGCTGAGCACTTTAGCTGCTCTGCCGGTGGGTGCCATAAGAATGCTGTTTACTTTGAATGAATCCAAAGTATCAATCAAAGTCTTCATGGTTGTGGTTTTTCCCGTACCGGCATACCCGGTGATCAGAAAAATATCATTCCCTTCGCGGGTGATTACAAAATCAGCAAGCGCACCAAATAACCGCTTCTGACTTTCAGTAGGAGTATGTTGCAGGTTATTAATCAGTTTATTTTCAATATGTTTTTTTAACATCTTATCAATTATTTAATCAAACCAATTTAAATTTTATCTACTTTTTTTATATTTGCAAACAAGCAAAATTAAAAATAAAGCCAGCAAAAAATGAAAACAGTATTACAGATCATCTTAGCAATCGTTATAATCGGTTTGGGATACGGACTCTACAGAAGTATTCAGACTCCTATTGAGTTCAGGCAAGTAAAACAGCGCAGGTACGATGCCACCATTGAGAAACTGAAAAAAATCAGGGAGGCACAACTTGCTTATAAAGATGAGCACGGGAGCTTTACAGGAAGTTTCGACACGCTGATCAATTTTGTGAATAATGATTCATTGCGTTTGGTCAGAGCTGTTGGCAGCATTCCTGATGAAATGTTGGAACAGGGAATGAGCGAACAGGAAGCTTTAAAAAAAGGAATCATTGAAAGGGACACCATGAGGGTTTCCGTAAAGGACTCTTTATTTGACCCTGATTTTAATGCAAACCTGTTATGGAAAGTCCCCTATACCAATGATTCGTTCCAGTTGGGTGCCCGAACTATTGAATCCGGTAATGTAGGTGTCGAAGTGTTCGAGGCTAAAGTTCACAATGATGTACTTTTACATGACCAGAATCAGCAGTTGATTATCAACCTAAACGAAAGGATGTCGAAAAAACAAAACAAATACCCGGGAATAAAAGTGGGTGATTTGCAGCAACCCAACAACAACGCAGGAAATTGGGAATAATGGCAGCTTTTTATGGAAGATTTTTCCTTTGTGGATGAAACAATAGATCTTAACAGAGCACACTCTTACAGATTATCCATTCAGCTCAGCTTGAATGGATTTTCTTTTTCTATTCTGGATCAGGTCAGAGGTAAATTCGTAGCATTAAAACATATCCCCCTTGAAAAAGAAAGCACTGATGATCAAAAGGGTGATCAAATACAGGAAATTTTCAACTCTGATGACTGCTTAAATGTAGATTATAAAAAAGTGCTTCTGCTTTTTGTAAGCCCAAGATCGGTCCTTATACCCTCCTCCTATTTTAAACAAAAGGATATCATTCAATACTTTAAATTTAATTATGACCTCCGGGAACTGGAAGAAATCCATTTTAACTATATCCCGGGCATTGAAGCCTATAACATATTTTCCCTGCCGAATCCCATCAGTAACGTAATACTGCGAAAATTCAACAATGCCGGGTTTTATCATCAAGGATTACCCATCATTGATTTCAATATTAACAATACACCCGTTAACCACAACACCTATTCGCTTTTATCCCTTTATGAAAATTTCTTTGATATCGGTGTGCTTTACAGGGATAGATTGCTTTTATACAATAGTTTCGATTGGCTTAGCTATGAAGATGTACTTTACTACCTGTTGTATGCCTACAAACAACTGAATTTGGATGCGAAAGAAAATGAACTGTATGTTACCGGTGACCTGGAGAGCAGAAAGGAATTAAAGAGAATAATCCGTATGTATTTTAAAAAAGTCCATTTTCAAAAGCCTCCATCCCAATTCACATACAGTTACACATTTAAAAAAGACAAATCAAATTATTTCACCAACTTATTCAGACTAAACCTTTGCGTATAGTCAGAGGAAAATACGGCGGGAGAATTTTCAGGCCTCCCAAAAGGCTAAATGCAAGGCCGACTACCGACTTTGCAAAAGAAAACCTGTTTAACATTCTGGAAAACCGGTTGGACTTTGAGCATCTGACCGCACTTGACCTTTTTGCCGGTACCGGTAATATTGGTTTTGAACTGGTATCCCGTGGATGTAAACAGGTTACAGCGGTCGAAAAAAACCGGGATAACATTCGGTTTATCCATCGGATAGCTGATCAATTGGGGATTGATAATCTGACCGTCATAAAAAAAGATGTATTCAAATTTATTGCCTCAACCAATGAACAATATGACCTCATATACGCAGACCCGCCTTATCGGATGGAAAGCATAGAAACGCTTCCCAAGCTGATCATGCAATATAATCTGTTAAAAAAAAGAGGCTACTTCATCCTCGAACATTCCAAAGACACAGCGCTTCCCCAAAAAGAGCACCTTATAGAACAACGAAGATACGGTCATGTCCATCTCAGCTTTTTCCAACCTAAACTCAATGATGCGGATTAACTGACTATTTGTCAGCCAAACCTCAGTGGCATATCATTTGTCGCATTATAGCCAGAAAAAGCTAATGTAAAACCTTTTAAATTTCAGATATTTATGGAAAATGGAAAAATCGGTGTAACCACAGAAAACATTTTTCCGATTATAAAAAAGTTTCTCTATTCAGATAATGAAATATTTCTGAGGGAACTTATATCCAATGCTGTAGATGCCACCCAAAAGATGAAAAAAATAGCCTCGGTAGGAGATTATGAAAAAGAGCTGGGTGACCTCACCGTAACTGTAAAAGTGGATAAGAAAAACAAAACCATCACCATTTCCGACCGCGGTATTGGAATGACAGAAGAAGAAATCAAAAAGTACATCAATGACGTAGCCTTTTCCAGTGCGGAAGAATTCGTCAATAAGTACCAGGATCCGGCTGCCATTATAGGTAAATTCGGTTTGGGATTCTATTCAGCATTTATGGTAGCAGACAAGGTGGAAATTTACACCCAATCTTACCAGGAAGGTGCAAAAGCCATGCATTGGGTTTGCGACGGAAGTCCCGAATATCAGATGGAAGAAACTCAAAAGGATGACAGGGGAACCGATATAGTGGTACACCTTGACAAGGATGCAGAAGAATATCTGGACGAAACCAGAGTGAACGAGGTACTCAACAAATATTGCAAATTCCTTCCGGTGCCCATAGCTTTTGGTAAAAAGAAAGACTATGACGAAAATGGCAAAGAAATAGAAACAGATGAGGACAATATCATCAATGACACCAAGCCACTTTGGAAAGAAAAACCAACTGAATTAAAGGATGAAGATTACAAGGAATTTTACAGGAAGCTGTATCCAATGGCTGAAGATCCCTTGTTCTACATTCACCTGAATGTTGACTATCCCTTCAGCCTGGAGGGAATCCTGTATTTTCCCAAGATCAGAAACAATATAGAAGTGCAGAAGAACAAAATTCAGCTTTATGCCAATCAGGTATTTGTTACCGATTCGGTAGAGAACATTGTCCCCGAATTCCTGACACTTCTGCATGGAGTAATCGACAGCCCGGATATACCCCTGAATGTATCCAGAACTTACCTGCAGGGCGATCCGAATGTAAAGAAAATTTCAAACCACATCACCAAAAAAGTTGCCGACCGACTTGAAGAGATTTTCAAGAATGACCGGGAGGATTTCGAAAGCAAATGGGATGACCTGAAGTTATTTATCGAATACGGCATGCTAACCAACGACAAATTCTACGAAAGAGCACAAAACTTTGCCCTTTTCAAGAACACTGAAGGAAAGTATTTCAGCTTCGAAGAGTATAAAGAACACGTAAAGGATAATCAGACGGACAAGAACAATACCCTGGTTTATCTCTATTCTACTGATGTGGAAAAGCAATATTCCTTCATCGAAAATGCCAAAGAAAAGGGCTACGATGTTCTGGAAATGGAGGGACAGCTTGATACACACTTCATTAATTTTCTGGAACAAAAATTTGAGAACAGCCACTTTGCCAGGGTAGACGCCGATGTCATTGATAAACTCATTCAGAAAGAGGATAAGAAAGAAACGGAACTTTCGGAGAAAGAGCAGAACGAGCTATCGTCGATTTTCAAGAGCCAGCTCCCTGACATAGGAAATTTTACGGTTACTTTTGAACCGATGAATGAAAAAGAAGAGCCGCTGACCATTACACAATCCGAATTTATGCGGCGCATGAAGGAAATGGCCGAACTGGGCGGTGGCCCCATGCAATTCTACGGACAGATGCCAGACAGTTATAATCTGGTTGTCAACACCAACCACAGGCTGATTGAAAAAATCCGGCAGGAAAAAGATGATAAGCTGGGTGAGGAACTGAAAAAGATAAACAACGAAATTAAGCCCTTACAGGATGAAAAGGATCGGATCAACAAGGCAAATGAAGGGAAAAAAGAGGAAGAGATGCCCCAGGCTGACAAGGATAACCTACAGGAACTGAATAAACAGATCAGCGAATACCAGAACCAGAAAGAAAGCAAACTGAAAGAATTTGCCAAAGAAAATAAACTAGTTAAGCAACTGATTGACCTTGCTCTGCTGGCAAATAATATGCTGAAAGGAGAATCGCTTGACAGATTTGTCAAACGCAGTGTAGATATGATCGAATAATTATCAGAACAAGTTAATGGAAAATCCCGGTATTGTTTAAATGCCGGGATTCTTTTATTTAAGCCGGTTGTAAAATTTCATTTTATCCATATTTTGTTTATGAGCTGCTTTCTTCGTCACCCTTATAGAGTAAGCTGGCAATTATAGGAGTAATTATTAATTGCATGATTTTCTTGCTATATTTATATCTTCAATTGATGCAGCAGTGACCAAAAAACTGACAAGCCAATGAAAAATTCATTAAGAAAAGACCTTCTTGAAGGGAAGATACTAACAGGAACCCTCATGACCCTGCCATCGCCAGAAGTAGCTGAAATATTGGCCAAAAGCGGCTTCGACTGGTTGTTCATCGACCTGGAGCATTCCTCCATCAACCTCCAGACGGCACAATTAATCGTACAGGCAGCCTCACCGCAATCATATTGTGTGATCAGATGCCCTTCCAACGATGAAGCCTGGATCAATCGATGCCTTGATACCAGTGCGGACGGCATTATCATTCCCCAGGTCAAAACACAAGAAGAAGCTGATTATGCTCGTCATTTTGCAAAATATGCTCCGCTGGGAGGACGAAGCGTGGGAATATCAAGGGCCCATGGCTTTGGAATGACATTCAATGAATATATGGAACGGGCAAACGAAGATACAGCGCTGATCATACAATGTGAACACATAGAAGCAATAGACAACCTGCCCGCTATTCTGAATGTTAAAGGCATTGATTGCGTATTTGTCGGTCCCTACGATCTGTCAACCAGTATGAATAAAACCGGACAACTAAAAGATCCGGAGGTAGTAGATTCCATTGAACGCATCAGAAAGATGGCATCAGAGTCAAATATGCCGCTGGGTATATTCGGCACTGCGCCGGAATTCGTTAAAGCTTATAAACAACAGGGATTTGGTCTTTTGGCAGTAAACTCCGATACTTTAATGTTGAGCCGATCGGCAAGAGATATTCTCCAGAATATGCAGGATGGATCAACTGCCAATACATAAAAAAGCTTCTTCATCCAATAAGAACCAATTTATCTATAAACGATCAAAAATCCAATTCACTATGAAAAAATTATTTCTTTCAGTTCTTATATTTGTATTAGCCATGAATCTTTCATTTGGTCAAGACCGAATTACAGGAAAAAATTTTGCCACCCGTTCCGAGGTTATTGCCCGGCACGGTATGGCATGCACCAGTCAGCCTTTAGCCAGCCAGGTGGCAATCGATATCCTTAAAAATGGAGGTAATGCTGTTGATGCTGCCATTGCAGCCAATGCCACACTGGGGCTTATGGAACCCACCGGCAACGGCATTGGTGGCGACCTTTTTGCAATCGTCTGGGACGCCGACACCGAGGAACTTTACGGCTTGAACGCCAGCGGGCGTTCGCCAAAATCCTTAAAGCTTAAATATTTTAAGAAACACGGGTATGAAAGCATACCGGCTCATGGTCCCCTTCCGGTTTCTGTACCGGGCTGTGTGGATGGATGGTTTGAGCTGCACGAAAAATTTGGGTCAATGGATATGAAACAGGTGCTTCAGCCGGCCATTGGTTATGCCCGTGAGGGATTTCCCGTGAGTGAGCTCATTGCCTACTATTGGCAGATCAACGCCAACTATCTTCAAAAATTCCCTGGTTTTGAGGAAATCTTTATGCCTGGCGGAGAAGCTCCGAAAAAGGGAGAAATCTTTAAAAATCCTTATCTGGCCAATACTTTGGAAAAAATTGCCAAAGGAGGCAGGGATGTATTCTATGAAGGGGAAATCGCCAGAAAGATCGATGCCTATATGAAAAAACATGCCCCCAGGTATATGAAAGGAGAAAAAGGCGAAGGAGGCTATCTGCGCTATGAAGACCTGGCAGCGCATAATTCCGAATGGGTGGATCCTGCCTCTGCAACATACAGGGGATACAAGGTATGGGAACTGCCACCGAACGGACAGGGAATTGCTGCTTTACAGATACTCAATATTCTTGAGGAGTTTGATATCCAGTCCATGGGATTTGGCAGCAAAGAGCACATTCACACCTTTACCGAGGCCAAAAAACTGGCATTCGAGGATCGGGCCAAATTTTATGCAGATCCTGATTTTGCTGACATCCCTTTGGAAAAATTGATTTCCGAAGACTATGCCGACCAGCGCAGAAAATTGATTGACCCCGGCCGGGCTTCCCAAAGCTATCCGGCAGGAAAGCTGGAAAAAGGCAATACCATTTATCTGACCGTAGCCGATGACCAGGGCAATATGGTATCTCTGATACAGAGCAACTACCGGGGGATGGGTTCCGGCATGACTCCCGGCAAACTGGGATTTGTCTTGCAGGACCGCGGAGAACTGTTCACCCTGGAAGAAGGACACAATAACGTTTATGAACCGGAAAAAAGACCTTTTCACACCATTATACCATCCTTCATAACCAAAAACGGCAAACCTTTCATGAGTTTTGGCGTAATGGGCGGATCCATGCAGCCTCAGGGTCATGCTCAGATCGTTATGAATATTGTGGACTTCGGAATGAACCTCCAGGAAGCGGGAGATGCACCCCGAATAAGGCACGGGGGCTCTTCACAGCCCACAGGCGAAGAAATGACAGACGGAGGAACACTTTACCTGGAATCGGGTTACGACTTTCCTGTGATAAGAAAACTGATCAAAATGGGTCATGATGTGGAACATACCGTTGGAGGATTTGGCGGCTATCAGGCCATTAAATACGACCCGGAAAACGGCATCTATTATGGTGCCTCAGAGTCGCGTAAGGATGGGGTGGCTATAGGGTATTGATGGTTTTTAAGAATCCGCAGATAAGCATCACTGTAGATTCTTAATCACGTATATAAGATCTTTTGGCATAATATTTTCCTGTCTGGTCATTCTATAAATCTAACCCGCATTATTCACAAATAATTCTGACGCTATTGAAAAACCAGGACCAGAAAAGGGAAAATAAGATGGTACATCCTGAAAAGCTCATGCAACATGCCCTCAGATCGGCTGAAGAATCGGTTTTATGATGCCAATATGGAATGCACGGCAGAAGCCCGTGAATTCAAGGTGTTTGCAGCCACCAGTTCGGCTGACGTATTGGAGACCGAATTTGAGCTGGTAAGGGAATAAACAGGATTTATTCCTGATCCGGCTCCATTTTCTCTTGCCCGGATCAAATGAAATTGTATATTTGTCCCCGGGTACCAGAAACATATTAATTTCCAGTTATTATGGCATCAGCTCCGATTCTTATACTCATTCTGATCCTTTCCATAGGTTTCATCATATTGGCAACTGCCAGATTTAAAGTTCATCCTTTCATTGTGCTGATAACAGCCTGTTTCCTGGTAGCCCTGGCTGCAGGGATGCCTCTGGAGAAGATCGGTATTACCATTAGCGAAGGCTTCGGAAGCATCCTGGGCAACATTGGAATTGTCATTGTACTGGGAACCATCATTGGTACGATATTGGAAAAATCGGGGGCAGCCATCAAACTAGCCGATATGGTACTTAAAATCACTGGTAGCAAAAGGCCCGCATTGGGTTTATCGCTGATCGGCTACATCGTATCCATACCTGTATTCTGTGATTCAGCCTATGTGATTCTGTCATCACTGAAGCGATCCATCATTCACAAAACAGGAAAACCTGCGGTAGTGCTCAGTGTTGCATTGGCCACAGGCCTGTATGCTTCCCATACATTGGTCCCTCCTACTCCCGGTCCACTGGCCGCAGCAGGTAATCTGAATATGACAGAACAACTGGGCCTTGTAATCCTTTTCGGTCTGGGAATCTCATTGGTGACTATGTACGCAGGGAATTTATGGGCTTCTTACAGTGGAAAAAAACATCAGTCAGGGGAGGATACAGAAAAACCTGAATTGGATTATAAGGAAATAGAAAAGCATTACGGCGGATTGCCCTCAGGATTCAAAACCCTTGCTCCCATCTTTATACCCATTATACTCATCGCTCTGGGTTCAATCGGCGATCTGCCCGGAAAACCGCTGGGAACAGGCAGTGCATACAGTCTTATTTCGTTTCTGGGATATCCCATGAATGCGCTGTTCATTGGGTTTCTGTTTTCATTATTGCTCCTGCCCGGATTTACAAGGGAAACGCTAAACGATTGGATCGGTAGCGGCATCCGATCGGCCGGACCCATTATTATCATTACCGGCGCCGGTGCCGCCTTTGGAAGTGTTCTGAAAGCTACTCAAATTGGAGAAAATCTCGGACAGGTTTTATCCGAATATAACCTGGGCATTTTTTTACCCTTTATCATAGCAGCCGCTTTAAAAACAGCTCAGGGCTCCTCAACGGTTGCCCTGGTAACGGCATCTGCCCTGGTTGCTCCCCTCCTTCCCGGGCTTGGACTTGAATCAGATTTGGGAAGAACATTGGCAATAATGGCAGTGGGTGCCGGAGCTATGACTGTCAGTCATGCCAATGACAGCTTTTTCTGGGTGGTAAGCCAATTCAGCAAAATGGACGTGGCCACCTCCTATAAAACTTTTTCCATTGCTACGCTGATACAGGGAGTGCTTACACTTGGGGTTATTTTTCTACTTTATCTTATAATTCCCCTCTAATTAATATTTTTCTATCTTCTATATCTGAACATCAATAGCATCCTGATATTGTATCTCCTGCCTGGATATACCACTACAATATTGGCATCTGGAAATAGCTGATCAAGTTTTTCCGGTATTTGCCTTATATCTTTATTATATGATATGGCATGTTTTCGGGCTTTTTATTACCACCAGATCCTCCCTTCCTACTTTCCCGGAGATAACATTCAGCTTATGAACACCTTTCCCCGTTCTATAAACCACATCATGACGACCATTATCAGTCAATGGATTTCCAAACCATTCGATCTTAAGATTGTTATAACAAATACAAAGCAAATTAAAATCAAACCAAAACTTCAGCCATTTATTTGTGAACAATTCGGGTTTGATTCCAACGCTATTAAAAGGCAAATTAAATGAAAATTCAGGGCATCACATACAAAGAAAATGATGAAGATTTATTCAGAGAGTTAACGGAAAGCCTTAATGAAATTTTTTACTGTTTAAATTCCAGACTTGAAGTCCTTTATTGGAACAAAAAAGCAGAAGAATTTACAGGAATACCGGCGGATGAAATACAGAATCGTTCACTCTATGAATTTTTTCCAAAGATTCAGGGAGAACCGGTTGAAGAAATCCTGTTGAAGGCCATAGAAACCCAGACTACCCGTAGTTGTGAACAATCTTACACACTGAACGGTAAACGATACTTTTTTGAGACCAGGGCCCATCCCAGTTCCATTGGACTTTTTGTTTACAGCAAAGACATTACCGATCACAAAACCGAACTGGAAAACCAGAGGCAAAAAAACGAATTTCTCCAGAAAGTACTCAATGATATCCCTGTGATGCTTATCTGGTTGAATCCCAACAATGAGGTTATATGGGTGAATCGAACATGGCAGCAGGTCGTAGGTTATTCGCTGGAGGAAATCAACAGGAAAAATATATGGGAGATCCTCCATAATGATCCCACAGATTATCAATATGTACTTGATTTCATTCATCAAGCCCCGAATCGTTGGGAAGAATTCAAAACCACTACAAAAGGCAATGGAATCATAGATACTTCATGGATTATTAAATCACTGACTGATGGTTCCAAACTTGGAATTGGTCAGGATATAAGCCAACATAAAAGACAGATTGACAAATTGTCCTTACTCAACCAACAAATAGATGCCATCATAAACAATCTACCCATCATCATGTTTTCAACCGATACCAACGGAATATACAAAACTATTATGGGTATGGGACTAAAAAGAATTAACCTCAAACCTGATAATTTAATTGGCCAATCGGCATACCGGTTATACGGCGATACTCATCTTGAAACCGACAGATTTCAGAAATACAGCATACGCAAGGCATTGAATCATGTACTCAATGGCAATACTATTGGTGGTAATCTCCTTATGAATGAACGATACATCAACATTAAAATGGTACCGGAAAAAGACAGAAGCGGGGAAATAACCGGAATACTTGGCATAGGAATAGATATTACAGAAAAAGAGGAGGCTAAAAAAGAACTTGATTCAACAAATCAACTTCTGGAAAAAACGCTGGATTCTCTTAAAGAGGTTGTACTGGTTGTCGGTGCTGATGAAAAGCGTGTAATTAATCTTTGTAACAAGGCCACGTGGGATATTTTCGGATACACTCCTGAGGAATTGAAAGGAAAGTCTACAAGGATCCTTCACCTGAATGATGAAAAATTTGAACAGTTCGGGGAAAAAGGCCAGCATCAGATTGAACGATATGGCTATTACCACGGGGAATATCAAATGATACGCAAGGATGGCCGGATCATCACCACTGAACACACCATAACCCCACTTGACGAAAAAAAAGGATGGCAGCATGGAGTGGTAAGTGTGGTAAGAGACATCAGTAAGAGAAAACAATATTTACAACAGATTGAAAATTACAGCCAGCGGCTCAAACAACTAAACTCCCACCTACAGAAGATACAGGAAGAAGAAAGGAGCAGAATTGCCAGGGAAATCCACGATGAGGTAGGACAGATATTCAGCATACTCAACTTCAATCTAACCTCGCTCAAAAATGACCTTTCGGAGAATGTGGATACCCTCAACAAAGAATACATCATCAGTGAACTGAAGGCCATGGTTTCCATGACCAACGAGGGAATTAACACCACCCGAAGGTTCATTTCTGAGCTCAGGCCGGTAGTCATTGATCACATGCACCTGAATGAGGCTTTAAAATGGCTGAGTGATGATTTTGAAAACCGTACAGGCATAAAAACCTCTCTTAATGACCAGATAGGTGAGTTGAAAATTCAGGAATCCAAAAAAGTTCATCTCTTCAGAATATTGCAGGAAGCCTTCACAAATGTAAGAAGACATTCCGGGGCAACAGCCTTGGAGATCAATCTTGAAAAAACAGATAAAGAACTAAAAATGCAGATAAAAGACAATGGAAAAGGCATTGGGAAAGAAGAAAAAACCCAGACAAGATCTTTCGGTCTTCTTGGAATCCAGGAACGGGTATATGATATGGATGGTTCCTTATCCATTGAAGGCGCAACCGGTCTGGGCACCTTTATAACAATAAAAGTTCCGCTATCATATTAACCTGCATCATTCATAATTTTTTACAATTATGAATAAAATGCAGGTTAATCCCGACTTCGGTGAACTTAAATTTTGAAAAAAATTTTAGTGAACTTAGTCGCTGTCGGAGACAGGAATAATTCTTG
>JBKGZA010000049.1:0-18008 GCA_046545815.1 Bacteroidales bacterium | reverse complement strand
ATCTTATGGAGCAGGTGAAATTTTTCGATGGTGATCCCTTTAACCTCGGAGAATATATTGGCCAGATAATTGTAATCATAATTGAGTTTTTCAGCAAGGTAATCTGAAAGGTTCATCTTGATGTGTTCGTCAGAATGATGCACCAACTCTATGATGATATTTTTTATTCTCTCTATCAGAATGTTCTTCTTATTCTCCATTAACTGCAGCCCTGATTCTCTCAGCGCATTATCCAATTTTTCCTTTTGTTCGGGGCGAATGTTTTCAACAATATCTGCTTCACCGATTTTCACATCCGCATAATGCAGCCCCAGTTTTTCAAGTTCAGCTCTTACCACCATCTGGCAGCGCTTAGATACCATATTTTTAATGAATAGCTTCAATGAATCTTACCTTTCATTATTTCCCGGAATACGGTGTTTTGAGGATGTTGTTTTTCTTATATATTTATTTTTAAAATTAAAAAAAATATGGACAATATACAAATTAACCATAAAAGATCATAAATTCCGTAAACATATAATGTTTGATTATCCGGAGCACGTTAGATTTATCCACTAGTATTGAGATAAGTATAATTTTTTTAAAAAAAATCTGTTTTTCCTTGACTTATGTTAAATAATTCCATACATTTGGAAAAATCAGGAATTTATATAAATCATGAGAGATGCCTACCTTTTGGAATAAATTAGACACAGAATTACAGATAATCTATGTCAATTATCTTGAGATAAAAAAGAAGGGAAAAGATCAGGTTGAAAGAATTCATCCTTCAATAGAAGATACCTTCAGATTGTCCGTTATGCTTGAGTTCTATGACAACCTCGGAGAAATTGAAGAGAAAGGATTCGTCACCACCAAAAAAATAAATGAAAATAAAGTTTGGGGGAGATTGCATCTTAAAAACCTGGAAGAAATTGCTTTACTGGACAATGTCAAATCAATTAAATTCGGGGAGCAGGGAAAGTTACAACTCGATACCAGTGTAGAATACGTTAGAGCAAGTGGTTCGGGCAATATCTGGCAGGTAGACACCTCGAACGGTCAATTTACCGGATCTACCGGTGAAGGGATTATTTTGGGAATTATTGATACTGGTATTGACTTTAATCATCCTGTATTTTTTAGCACCGATTCCCCAAAAACTACCCGGATTTCCAGAATATGGGATCAGGGTTTAACCCCGGATGATCCTTCCCAAAGTCCGGAAGCTACTTATCTTGACGGCAACGACAGATATGGGGTAGTATATAACGATGATCAGATTAACGCTGTACTCCGGGGAAATGAAGCTGCATCAACGATAAAGCATAAAGACTGTGGGGGCCATGGCACCCATGTTGCCTCAATTGCGGCAGGAGATGGAAGGGCAGCTAAGCCGCTTAAATTTAAATCTGCCTATAAATATATAGGAGTGGCTCCCAAAGCTGAGATTGTTGTAGTAAAAATTCTTGATCTTTTCCAGAGACCTATGGCTCCTCCGGGTCCGGGAGAAACAGAAGGAACAGCTATCGGGTACAATCAACAATTTCGGGATGCCATTACCTACATTCTGGAAGTGGCCGAAAGAGATTTGGGTAACAAGCCTGTGGTGATTAACTACAGTATAGGTAATCCACATGGGCCTCATGATGGACTTACCGAACAGGAAGAATTTTTGAGAAGTACATTTGGCGGAAATTCAGAAAGAAGACTCTTTGTTACTTCTGCAGGAAATGATGCAGGAGATGAGATATATGGCATTGCAACCATTCCGGAGTCAGGATCTCCGGATTCAGGATCCGTGGACATTACATTTGAATTGTATGATAGAAGAACAGTAAGGACCAGCTATGAAAGAGGAAAAATCTCGGACAATACATCTTATTTGGATATAGACATGTGGTACCGGGATCCCGGTGCTGCCGGTTCTGTGACCGTTGCATTAAAACTGCCCGGAAGATCTGATTTTGAAAGTGACCTTTTATCGGGTGGAGGTCCACAGGCAGGCGCTATAGGAAACCGCAACCAATTTGAATATAAGTTTACCCACAAATCTGAAACTGCCATGAGACCGGCTACTAATGCTGATCCGGCAACGGAGGTGACCAGGCACAACATTCATCTTAAACTACCGCCACACAACGGATATTTTGAAACCGGTAACTATATTGTCAGACTATCGGGTCCCCCGGATACAAAAATTCACATATGGTGCGATATCAGTGATTATAAAGGAAGTAAGTATGGTATCAAATTTGTTTCTGCAGATCCCCCGGAAGCTCTGGAAAAAGAAACCGAGGTTGATCAGGTTCATCTTATTAGCATTCCTTCAGGGGCAAGTCATATTTTAACAGTGGCAGCTTTAAATGATGATAGTTCCATAACATCATACAGCCAGGGGGAAATTGTCTCATTTTCATCCAGGGGTCCACTGATGGATTATTCAAACCTGGGTCCTTATACGGATAAGCCCGATATTGCTGCTCCAGGTTATACCATAATGGCTGCAAAGAGTAGCTTTTCAGCTCCTCCCGGAAAATCCCCATGCTGTCAGAGGAGTGCTTGTTCTGGATACACATCAAAAAGCGGGACAAGTATGGCTTCTCCACATGTGGCGGGTATTGCCGCATTGTTACTTGAGAAGAATAATGATTTAACAACCAGTCAACTGATTGACCTGATAAAAAATAATGTTGCCACCACAGACCAGCCTCTTGATCAAAATGAATATGGCTCCGGCATAGTAGACGCTAAATCGGCTTATGATGCAGTACCTTAATACATTAAAATAATGGCAGAACCAGCTAGTATCATCAAATTCGCCTCATGGCTAGGCAGGGCAATAGGAAGCAGCTCCTCGGTATTCGAAGACTTCAGTACGGAATTTTTAGGAACGGATCTACCCTTATCCGTTCTGGATAACGATGGAGTAAAAACTGCTCTTCAAGTTACCACTCAATCGGCAGAAGCTGTAGAAACCGCTTCAGATGAGCTTGCCACTGCAGGTCTTTCCGGTAATACAATGGAAATTACCACCAAATTTATTCTTTGGGGAAATGCGCTCAGGGAATATTTTCAGTCCATTGCCACCCTCGTTTCCGCTTTCGACAATGCAATTAACTCTTCTGCAATTCCTGATGCCGATGATCGGGCTGCAGCAGAAACCTTAAAATCTCATCTTACAAAGATATTGGTGGATTACATTGTACTGACTGCTGCCGAATACGTCAATAACCAGCTATTGCTTCTTTTAAAAGTACTTGGACTGATCGATTGGGGATATACGCCTCCTGAAAACGCCAACGGACTTGACAAAGGATATGTAAAGAAAGAACTTCGGTTTGACCGTTTCAAGGACTTAATAAAAGACCCGGTCAGGCATTTTGAAGATGTCATCGGGTGGGGAACAGATGATTTTGACCCTACACCCTTTTTCCGGATTTTTACTGAATTCATGGGTAGAGAAGAATCCTTTTCCCTGGATGAAATCGATGGTGATCCTGTATTACAGTATGGGATCATGTCGCTGAGAAGTGTTTCTGCCGATTCACCCACTTCTTTACAACTAGATATTGATGTTACCCTTGAAGAGACCGAAGAGATCAGAAGAACCTTAACAAAAACGCTAGGCTTAACTTTTTCAACTACGCTTACTGTAAATGGCGGGGCTTCCATAAAAATTTCGCCCCCCATGGATCTGAGTATTCAACCTACTGCAGGAGAAGTGAGCGGCTTATTCAAGTTGTTTGTTAACAGGCATGAATTTGCAAGGCCATTTGAAATTATTAACGGTGGACTGATTAACCTAAGTGTTAATGATCATATTTTTGGTGTAGGCATACAAGCCAATTGGAATGCTCTTGAAAGTAAGGCTTCCGCCCAACCGATGATCTTCTCGGAATTGTCAAAGGTCACCCTTACCATTGGTGCTTCAGACAGCGATGGCTTTATAGGAAACCTTCTTGCTGACAATGATATAAAAGCGGAATTTGATGTAGGATTTGAGTGGATTGCCGATGAAGGCTTACGAATTAAAGCAAGCGGGGGGATTGAGATAGCGTTGCCCATTCACAAGAAGCTTGCGTTTATAGAAATAAGTACCATCTATCTTGCTTTGGCTATTAAAGAAAACGGGACCTTAGCCTTAGAAGCATCATCAGGATTCAACGGCAATTTAGGCCCCCTTACTGCATCGGTAGAACGTATTGGCACGTTGGCAAACCTGAAATTTTCCGGGGACAATTCTTCCGATCTGGGTTTGTTTGATTTCGACATGAAATTCAAGCCCCCCAATGGGGTAGGTTTGGCAATTGATGCCGGAGTTGTGGTAGGAGGGGGATACCTTTATTTCGATTTTGAGAAGGAAGAATATGCAGGCGTCCTGGAACTTACATTCAGCGATTTTTTATCCCTGAAAGCAATCGGGTTAATAACCACAAGTATGCCCGATGGATCAAAAGGCTTTTCACTTCTTGTTATCGTCACTGCCGAGTTTACCATCCAGTTGGGTTACGGATTTGTATTTCTGGGTGCCGGTGGTTTGCTTGGACTGAACCGGACCATGAAGCTGGAACCATTGGCAGAGGGAGTACGCACAGGCGCTGCTACAAACGTCATGTTCCCTTCCAATATCGTCGAAAATGCTCCTAAAATAATTAGTGACTTACGCATATTTTTTCCGGTTGAGGAAGATAAATTCCTGATCGGTCCCCTGGCTAAGCTGGGTTGGGGAACACCAACGCTTATCAGCATAACACTGGGAATCGTTATTGAGATCCGGGTGGATGATTCCGGGGGAATTGAAAGAATAGCCATTCTGGGAGTGCTTAAGTGCATCCTGCCTGACGAGGAAGCTGCCTTGCTGGTATTGCAGGTGAATTTTATAGGTGCCATTGATTTTCAGAAAAAGAATGCCTTCTTCTTTGCTTCAATATTCGATTCCCGTGTGCTTTTTATTACCATAGAAGGAGAAATGGGAGTTTTGGTAGCCTGGAGCGAAGATTCGAATTTTGTTGTAAGCGTAGGAGGTTTTCATCCCAGGTTTAATCCTCCACCTTTACCCTTCCCCGTTCCCAAACGGGTATCCTTGAACATTCTCAACGAGTCCTGGGGCAAGATCAGGGTGCAGGGATATTTTGCAGTTACAACCAATACCGTTCAACTGGGTACAAAACTGGAATTGTATTTTGGCTTCAGTGCGTTTAAAATTGAAGGACATCTTGCCTTCGATGCATTGTTCCAGTTTGATCCGTTCTATTTTATTGTTGAGCTCTCAGGTAAAGTATCTCTGAAAGTATTCGGTGCCGGACTCTTTTCGGTCAGTCTCAAGCTTTCCCTTGAAGGTACTTCACCATGGCGGGCCAAAGGTTATGGTAAGATCAAGGTACTGTTCTTTAGCTTTAAAGCCCGGTTTGACGAAACCTGGGGTGAAAGCAGGAATACCGAACTGCCTCCCATTGAGATCATTCCGCTTCTTGAAAAGGAACTTAATAAAGTCCGGAACTGGCAGGCGATTACACCCAAATCAAACAATCTGCTGGTTTCTCTGCGTGATCTGCCGGAATCAGAAGAGACACTTGCCCTTCATCCGGTAGGTTCTTTGAGGGTTAGCCAGCGGGCTGTACCATTGAGGATCCATCTTGATCAAGTGGGAAATCAAAAACCCGAAGACGCCAATAAGCTTGATTTTGAAGCTGCAGGATCTCTGGAAAAGATTGGCGATATACGGGAATCTTTCGCCAGGGCTCAGTTCCAGGAAATGAAAGATAGTAAAAAACTCAGCAGCCCGGCTTATGAAAAGGAAGTGGGTGGCCTGGAACTTTCAGTAGCGGGCGATCAAACCAGGTTTGGTAAATTAACAGTACGGCATGTACGATATGAATTAATTACCATTGATACGGCATACAAACGTTTTAGGGCAAGGTTTTTCAACTGGCTGGGCGTACTTTTTGTACATTTCTTTGCCAATAATGCTGCACGTCGCTCAAGCCTCTCTCAACGGGTTAAAAAGGAGTTTCAGCCTTTCGATGATAAGATTAAGGTAAGAGACGGAGCTTATACGGTTGCTTTTAATAAAAACAATAAACCGTACGATGTTGAGGCTGTAAATTTTGAAAGCCTGGCCGGTGCCGAGGAATATATGAACGGTTTAATTGTTGAAAATCCGGCAATGGCCGATAGTTTACATACAATTCCCAATAACGAAGTAAATATGACACCATGAGCAAGATATTGTCTTCATATTCGTTTCTGCCCTGGCTTCGGCTAGGTGTATCAAACCAGATACAATCCCCGGATCATGATTCATCCGTGAAACTAAGGGCGCCCATTAGTGTTGAACTGAACATTAAAGCAGATGGACAGGTTGTCAATCCCCCAATATCGCAAACCGTCGGATTATATGGCCCCGGCGATATTGTGGGTATCGACTCAAAAGCCATCATCAAAACCGAACCAAGAAACTGGATCACCAATTTTGAACCCAATTATCTGGCATCGATTGATTTTTATGATGAAGATTTCCCCTGGCGATATACCCCGGCCAAACCGGATGGCAAGGACAGGTTAAGGCCCTGGCTGACACTGGTTGTTCTGAAAGAAGATGAGTTTGTCAATGGAAAAAATATCGCCGACCGCCCCCTTTCATATATAGAATTAAAAAAGAATGCTTCTGAAATTTTTCCTCCTGCCGGTCAGCTTTGGGCATGGGCTCATGTCCATGTGAACAGCGATTTAATTGAAGATGACCTGGAGGACCCGGATGATGCTACAAAGACGATTCAAAAGGTAATATCAGAGCCGGATGAAAAGATCAAACAGGAATACGAAAAAGTGCACGGTGAAGATCCTGATGTGGCTTACGCACGCATATTATGTCCAAGGCGTCTTGAAGAGAAGACTGCCTATTATGCATTCCTGATACCTACATTTGAAAGCGGACGCCTTGCAGGGCTGGGACTGGATGTTGAAGGAATCTTTTCAGGTACCGCCAGCCTTCATGCTACATTTTCTGCCTGGGAAGATTATGCAGACAAAACAGAACCCAATTATTATCCGGTATATTACCAATGGTATTTCAGGACGGGAACTGTTGGTGATTTCGAATACCTGGTAAGATTGCTGGAACCAAAACCTGTGGACAACAGGGTAGGGCGCAGGGATATGGATGTTACCCAACCCGGAGCAAATATTGATGGTATTACCGATGAACCGGAAGATGGATCCACCGTACCCCAACTGGGTGGCATTTTGCGATTGGGAGGAGCATTAAGGATACCTGTTCAGTCAATGAAACCTGAAGATGAAGAAGAGTTTGAAAAATATGATCAATGGGCCGATCCTTACCCGCGAAAATTTCAAAAACAACTGGCATCATTCATCAATCTTGCCGATGATTACGCCAAAAGTACGCCCGGTGAAGCACATCAAAATCCCGATTTGCCCGATAAGATTAAAAATGATTCTGCGGCACAGGATGAACCGGATCCACTCATTACGGCCCCTCTTTATGGCCGCTGGCATGCCTTGACCAATCGTTTGCTGGAGTCGGGGGATGGCATTCCCAACAGCAACTGGATCCATGAATTGAATCTTGATCCGCGATACAGGGTTCCCGCAGGCTTCGGAACAAATGTGGTGCAGAAAAATCAGGACAAGTATATGGAGGGAGCCTGGGAACAAGTGGGAGAAGTGCTGGAAGCCAACAGAAGGATCCGTCAGGCCCAGCTTGCACAATCGGTGGCAAAATACTGGTATAAAGCACATTTAAAGGGGATTCACAAAAATAACGAAGGAGCGTTCCTGTGGCTCACTCAGCCGATACAAACCCGTGTACTGTCAAAAGGAGTCACTGTTGAAGGCAATGAGGAAATATTAACAGTTCACCACCAGGTCAAAAGCAGCAAAGTACCTTCTGTAGCTTTTTCTCCTGGTATGCGTAAGTTCACAATGCCACGGGGTCGCCTGGTTAACGCCTTACCGTTTGACGCCCAAAAAATTTCCGAACATACATTGGTTGGAAGGATCAATACAGGCGAAGTCAAACCGGCACCCGAAAAGAAGATTCCCAGGGAATTACCTACTCTTGATCAGGTGGCGGACTCGGTTAAGCCTCAAAAAGTGCCCAAATTTCTTTTACGGTGGATGGATAAAATCAAGTGGTTGAAGTATTTGTTTTTGGGTTTGGCGGTCTTGATCCTTGCCTTACTGGCCATTTTTGTTACTCCCGATTTAAGCTCAATAACACCGGGCATTGGAAGTATATCTGGTATTGCAATGCTCCTGGCAATCCTGCTTATATATCTTTTTTCCAAAATGCTTAAATGGGATAAACAGAATGAGCAGGCCAACCATCTGAAAGAAGAAAATCAATCACCGGAAGCAGTGGATCAATTGCCAAAATTTACAGATTTCAGATTAACTGAGCCCGGGGAGCAAATTGAATTTACAAAGGGCTCGTCCGATAGTGCTGAGGCGTCCCGATTCAAAGCTGCACAGAAAGATGCCGCTGAATTGGTGCAGGATCATATTGAAGCCTCCATAGAACCGGAAAAACCTCAGCTCAATCTCTCTGAAATTGCAAGTGCTACACTTCAGACCATCAATCCGGATGAGTCCATTCGAAATTTTGTACTGACAAACAGAGTGATCATCCCTGAACGGATATATACTGAATTGGTCAGAAAGGAAGAATTTAAGGAGGCTATGGCTTATCCTGAGTTCGATGTTCCGATGTATAAACCTTTAATTGATATATCAAGCGATTTGTTTTTGCCCAATATAAACTATGTCGATCAAAATTCTATCTCGCTTCTGGAAACCAATCAAAAATTTATTGAAGCATATATGGTTGGCCTGAATCACGAGTTTGCAAGAGAATTGTTATGGAGGGAGTATCCTACCGATCAACGCGGGAGCTACTTTAGGCAATTTTGGGATGTTAGTGAATACTTATTTGATCAGGAAAAAATAAACCAGATGCTGGAGGAGATTCAAACAGAGCTTGGAGAAGAAGCAGAGCAAAAAATAATTGATAAAAAATTAAAAGAAAAGATTAAGGAAAAACTAAAAGACATTCCCAAGCTTCATTATTGGTCGAAGTTTTCGGAGTTGGGTTCTCATGATAACCGGGAAGCCCCCGGGGAAGATGAACAAGAGGTGGTGCTTGTTATCCGGGGAGAGCTGCTTAAAAAATACCCCAATGCCGTAATTTACGCCCACAGGGCAAAGTGGAAAGCAAAAAGCAGTTCGGATTCCACGCCTGATAAAGAACAAGAGCGGGAACTGGTTCCCCTTCCCCCGGATAGTGCAGATAATCCTCCGAAAGACACGGTTAAGACTCCCCTTTATGAGGCAAAAGTGGATCCGGACATATATTTCTTTGGATTTGATCTGAATATAGAAGAAGTACAGGGCCTTACGGAAGGAGAACCGGCCAACCTTGAGGACAGGGCCGGATGGTTTTTTGTTATTAAAGAACGCCCCGGAGAGCCACGGTTTGGTATGGATATAGGAACAACTGAAGAGGGTGAGCTGGAAGTTTGGAACGACATGTCCTGGGGGAATGTAACTCCGCCGGTGAATGCTACCTCAACCGATTCCAGGTTTCTTCAAATTACTGCTGAAACACAAACCATTGATGTAAGTGAAAATGCACTGGAAGCAGATGATGATGAAAAAATTGCCCAACGTCAAGAAGATAAACAATTTACCTGGAATGAAAATATGAATTCAGCAGAATTGGCTTACATTTTATTTCAGGCACCGGTTATGGTGGCTATACATGGTGCAGAAATGCTCCCCAAAACATAAACCCTAAAAAACTCAGAAAATGTCAAATAACGAAATGAACAGTCAGGAACTGAATAACCTTAGGGAGCAAAAGGAATCCAGTGAGAAAAAAATCTTTCTCGCTAAAGAACGCCTGAGAAAAATATCCGCCCAGGAGGAAAAGTTAAACCGATATTTCAATCCCGATAATAAGGAACATCTCCGGATTCAGCGATCATTGTTATCCAGTAAAGAGGAAACAGAGTACATCATTTCATATGAAGAAAATGAACTGGCCAACATCAATGACTCGCTTCAGTCTGTTTGGGAAAATTTTATACCTTTTACAGATCCCAAACAATACCTTCAAAGGCTGGATGAGTCTTATCCGGTTCTCCTGGTACCTTTGCGCATTGAAACCCGGTTTAAGAAGGTGCGGGACGAATACAGGCGGGAAAAGGATCAGCTATGGGTTCGGGTTTATCCGGACGATTGCTCGATTGATACATTTGAAGCAACACTATCTGAATCAGAAATTCGTGATGCACAGATTTTCTGGATGGATTGGTGGATAGCTGCCGGCAGGGAAAATTTACGGCGGGCTGCCTGGAAACGACTGGTCGATGGCCATGGACACGGCAGAGCACAATATATTTTCAACAACTACAGACCTGAGAATTTTGAAGAAATCCTTCACTCCGGGGAGGACCTTTCTATTCGTGCTGTATTTCTTGTCATTGACGGGAAATCAGAAATCAAAGAGGATGAGAAAAGTCCTCTGGCCCGTTACTGGGAATCTTTTTGGCGGGCACAGGGTGACCCTGAACAGATCAATCAAGCCAAAAGTGAACTTGATGAGGCCTTAGGAGAAGAACGGGCAACTTACCTTGCCGGTCATTTTGCTCCCAAGAACATAGATGAGAAGCCTCCCGTGACCGATGAAGACAGTACCATAAATATTGAGGTGAAATTTATTGAGTTTAAATCCGAATCGGAAACGGAATCCCAGCAAAAAACCTGGTCGCAGGCACCTAAAGTGCGAATCATGCCTGAACGTTTGTATTTATTGGCTTACAGAAATGATAATCTTGAAGTTGAGGAGATTGGGGAAACGATACCTTTTCCGTTGATTGTAGGCCCGGATCCTGGTGTGAAAGAAGAGGAGGACCTGGAAGAGATCCCGGGGACAGATGTAAAAGTTACCCCCGATATGCGGTGGATGATTGATTTTGAGGATGCGGTAAATAAAGGCATGGCTTTTAAAGTGGATATCACCCCGGAACAGGCAAAGAACGGCTTTGATAAATTGTTTGTTCTTGGCGTAAAGATGAGTTCAGACCGGATAAAAGCAAAGGAGGAGTTTGAAGAGCTAATATATCACCATTACTACGGAAATTCCGGTTTTGGCTTTTTACCTGTGGGCACACCTACAAACAATACACTCGAATCCGGTTCAGGATACAGTGAAAGTGAAGATGCCGATGAATCGTTTGATTTGATATTTAAAAATGAACCGGAGCAACAGGAAAATGAGACCAACCAGTGGTGGGGCAAATCAGACCGCCAATGGTTTGCTGAGATGCTTGGGATATCGGAAGAAGTATTTGATAATACAATTAATACAGATGGCTACGATCAGCGGGAAGCACGGGCCATGAATGTATCCCTCTGGCAAACCACCTGGGGATACTTTTTTGAAACCATGCTGGAACCGGTTCTGAGCGAGACGGAGATAGAACAGATACGCTGGTATTTTAATCACTTTGTGACAGGCAGAGGTTCCATACCTTCGGTTCGGATAGATGACCAGCCTTACGGCATACTCCTGACCACGGCATTTTCAAAGATCAGTTGGATAAACGAAAAGCAGCTCTTTACGCCTCAGGATATTGCAAATGAAGTTCCCCGGGAATTCAGAAGATTTCTTCCGGTATTGTACTCCAAATTTCAATTCATACAGGAAGACTGGATGAAAATGGTCGATCAGGTTTCCTTTGTAGGCAAAGAGGGTGATCCGCACCAATTACTCCTTGACATCCTCGGGCTGCACGGGGGATCGGTTGAATTTCACAAACGGTTGGGTGAAAGCATGGGTCATATATTCAACCTGTATAAAAGCAGTGGTGGAGACTCCGTCACTATGGAAGAGGTTCTTAAAGCGCTGTTCAACAGCATTGGTGGTCAATTATTGCTGAGTGAGCTGGGTTATACCGGGGAGGAATCACCCGAAATATTTGAAAAACTATTTGTGCTGAATGCCGAAAAACTTACCGGCCCCTTAATTGACGATCTCCCGTTGTCAGAAACCAATCCGGTCAGGACCTATAGCAATGGTACGGAAGAGTCCGGGCCTGAAAACTATATTCAATGGTTCATTCGGGTTGCAGGGGAATCATTTAACAAACTGCGGAAAGAAGAGGGTTTTATTGACGGTATCCGGCCCAATGCGCTTCTTTATCTTATGCTCAAGCATGCTCTTGAACAAAGTTATTGGGATGCCGGGGTGAGACTTTATCACATCAACGAAGTCTGGAATGGCAACATGATAAAGATGGCCAGAAAAGAACCGGATTTTATTCACATTCGTCCTTCTGCATCTAATACACCAATGGATGTAAATAGATTAAAAACTGCCAAACCTTTGGATTATCCTTTTAAAAGTGAAAGCAGGTATAACTTACTTTACGAAGAACAACCCGCCATAACCGGTCAACCCGATATGATCGTCGCTGATTATATCCCCACGGCTGTTGCGCAAAACCATTTTGCAACAAGGTATTTGTCTTATCAGCTCGATGCTTTGAAATTATTGGCCAATTCACCTACTGCCCGTTTGGAACGCCTGTTGATCGAACATATTGATTGTGCATCCTATCGTTTTGATGCATGGAAAAACGGTATTCTGAATTATCAGTTAAAAGCTCTGAGAAACAGACCGGAGGTGAATTATGACTATACCCATATGCCAAAATATACCACCGAAAATGTAAACAAAGGTTTATATATTGGTGCCTATGGATGGCTGGAAAATGTGAAATCGGAAAACAAAGTATTAACCCCGGTCGAGCTGGACCCAGACTTGGAGGAGATATTCGGCTCCTCTGAAAATGGTCCCGTATATAGAGATTCTGAGAACCTGGGATTCATCAACGCACCTTCTCTGAACCATGCCGTTACTGCTGCCATTCTTCGCAACGGATATCTCTCCAGGGCCGGGCAGGATAATGCAGAAGCTTTCAACATCAATTTGTCTTCGGAAAGAGTGAGAAAAGCACTGCAAATTATAGAAGGCATTCAGAACGGACAAAACCTGGCGGCACTTCTGGGTTATCAGTTTGAAAGAGAGATACATGATAACAACGTACATGCAAATGTCGACCATTTGGTATTCAAGATACGGCGTAAGTTTCCTCTTGTAAGCAATCAAATGAATTCAACGTACGTAGACTTAGATGACGAGAATGAGAGCATTGATGCTCTGGAAGCCAGAAATGTGGTACACGGGCTCGATCTTATCAAATTTGCAGAGGACAATCTGGGTCCAAACGACGAACCCCTCTATTTTGACGATCTGAACTTAGGTACCGTCACCGCGAATGAAAAAAATATCATTGTTGAAGCAATCAATAATATCAGAGATATCAATGATGCGGTAGCTGATCTGGCTTTTGCCGAGAGTATCCATCAGGTGGTACAGGGAAATATCGACAGGGCTGCCGGAACTCTTGATACTTTCAGTACAGGTAACTATCCCCAGATTCCCGAGGTCATTCAAACCCCCCGAAGTGGTGTCAATATAACACAACGGCTCGGTTTACAAATAGAGGCCAATGCAGATCCTACATTGCCGGGATTTACACCACGAGCCATGGCTGAGCCCGGACTGAATCACTTTCTGAAGGATATTTTGCCCGAACTGCAAAACATTATGTGTTATGTGACTTTTTTTCATCATCCGTCCAATGCTGAAATAAGAGAGCATCCGGTTAGTATGGCGGATCTTCAGCTTCAGCCAATAGATCTGCTTTTTCTTGTAAACAATGTGAATGAACAGGCAATGGACAGCCTGGACGATAGAATTGTAAATTATATATTGAATACCGGTTTTCCAACTTCCGGTGGTCCCTTACCCCCGCGACCGGATGCCGATATCCGTATAACGTACTTTAAATCTGCTGAAGATAAAGTTTCCGTATTTGAGCTGGCCCCGTTAATGAAGCATTTAAAAGCGATACTTCTTCGCTCACGTGCTTTACAACCCAGTGATGTTATTAAGAGCAATGAGGCAGAGGATTCTGTGAACTCAAGCTTATTCCTTGACAAACAAAGAATTGATCTGGTGTTGAATTATCTCAATACGCCGAAAAGCAACCTTGATTCCTTTGTGACCAATATGGAAAGCTCCCTGGGAGAGGGAGGAGATGATGAGGCTACCATCATAAGCAACATTGATGAACGACTGGAAACTTTCGTGGGAATTTTACAGGCATTGGCTCTTCTGGGATTACCCCAAACAGGGATCGGATTTGCTTCTGACTGGCGGAAAAGACAATTGAAACGCCTGTTCGGCAAATTTCATGAATTGACTGACATCTGGGAACAAAAAGAAGAGGAATTTTCAACATTGTTGTCGGATTACGATACTTTGGCTACCGATGAGGAGAAAATTAAACGGCTCCTGCGGGCTGAACGGGTTATATCCACACAAACCACCCTGGAACCGGGCACCGATCCTGAAGCATTCAAAACCAATGTGATTGATGTTAAAAAAGCCAGTTTTGATCAGCGAAAGCAAGATTTTGAGGATTTTCTGAATGATAACCACATGCGCATATCTGATGCTTTGGATAACGCCAGTGCACCGCTGTCTTATGAAGCCTTTCATTTGGTTCCAACCGATACAGCGGATATAGAGAATGCTTGCCTGGATTTTGCCGGTACATTGCTTACCAAAGCAAAGCAACTTAAGGCCGATATAGAGAAAAGAACAGATGTTGTTAACAGTTTGCTGGTGCAGCATGATTCAGAGGTAAAACCGTCCGAAAAAATACGGCTTTTGCAGGATGCCGCCAGACAATTACTGACCGAGGAATTCAAAATGATCCCCTCATTTGAAATTCCGCAGATACATATGGCTGAATGGCAAAAGGCAATGGGCAAAGTAGATGAGTTATTGGATTTCCAAACCACTAAAAAGGAAAATCCGCTGCCGGTAGACGAATGGTTCTACGGAGTTGCAAGAGTACGGGAAAAGACAAGACATATGGAGCAGTCTGTTTTAATCGCCGAAAGCTTCAAGCCTCAGACAATTGAGCTGACTCCTGTACAATTTCCGCTCAAAGATCCCTATTGCTGGTTTGCCATGGAATTCGGACATGATGACCCGGATAAGAACGACGAACTGAACACTGTATTCCAGGAAAATGACCATTTGCTGTATACAGCTTATTATCATGAGCCTTTTGATCCTTCAAAATACCAGTGTGGCTTATTAATTGACGAATGGACTGAAGTAGTACCTACCAAAGAAGAAACCACGGGTGTTGCTTTCCATTACGACAGGCCCGATTCAGAACCGCCCCAGACGATGTTGCTTGCTATGTCACCGCAACTGGACAGGGGAGGTTGGAAATGGCAGGATCTAATCGATATCCTGCACGAGACATTGCAGGAAGCCAAACTTAGAGCCGTTGAACCTGAGCAAATAGACAAAACCGGGTATGCAAACCTTATCCCGGCCACTATATCTACAGTAACCAAATACCCTGTGAGCATCATGTTAAATTATGCTTTTAATAATCAACCGTTGACGAATATTCAAACCATAGAAAATGAGTAATAAAGTAATTATCGATAACATCCGGTCGGTGCTGAATAATCGGACGCTTCATACCATCACGTTATGGAACAGGTTGGAAGGACGTCCCAGGACAGATGACTTTAACCGGGCACTCAGTGCTGAAATTCGCGATCCATTATGGATGCTTACCAAGCAATGGCAAATGGGTGAATTTAAAGGAGACGATGCAGGTTCTCCTGTCGGCTCAAAGATTCATGTTGCCACTACCCGGCTTAATAAATACCAGGCTGCTGACCAACCGGCTAAGCCTTTTAATGAAGAGGTTCCCCTGGAGGCAACCGCAGAGCAATATCCTGTTCCCTTTGATTTTGAAAACAAAGTCTTCTCTCTGGATATTCGCCTGATGATGGGAAGACACTGGATTAAGATGCTGAAGCAAGTGATTGGCGATCAAACCGGATTCTTCATCGACAAAGGTTATGCTGTATCAGCTCCTTCCGATCCGAATAATAAAGATGATGCCTATATTTTGGCCCACCCGGAAGCCTGGCAGGCATTCGCTGCTGCTTCAGGAAGGCAGATAGACGGTTACGCCATTTATAGAGCCATAAAAGATGGAACGAATATAGGTGCCGGTCATTCAAATGAGGCGGACATCAATGCACTGTCCCCGAAATTTACTCAATGGGTTGAGCGTTTTTTCCTTCAGCCGGACGAACCCGGTGAAAATGCCTGGAGACCTTCGCGTCTGGAGTACCAATTTTCCTGTTCCGCCCCAAAAGATTCGGAAGAAATGGTATATGAGGCAGAAGAATATTACACCGGCCGGCTGGATTGGTTTAATTTTTCTTTAAATGATGAAAGCTCCGGCCTTGAAGTTTCTTCCGGCACTGTGGAAACAGGTGTTCAGGATAAAACTACCAACTCACTAATTCCTACAGCCATTGACTTTGGGGGGATGCCCAATCTCCGCTGGTGGACCTTTGAGGACAGCAAAACTTATATCGGTGATATCAAGCCCAACACCACAGATATTGGTAAGCTGTTGTTCTCGGAGTTTGCCCTGATCTATGCCAACGACTGGTTCATAATTCCACAAACTTTGCCTGCCGGTTCGGTTTCCCAGGTCAAAGGCCTGGTGGTTGCTAATGTTTTCGGGGAAAGAATATGGGTCGAACCCACAGGAAAAGGGGAAGACGATGACTGGCAACGATGGACCATGTACACGATTAGTCGTAAGGGTAAAGATGTCAGACAAGCTGACAATAGCCTGATGCTCTTGCCTACCGTGCCAAAAATTCAGGAAGGCCATCCAATGGAAAAATTTGTCATGGTCAGGGATGAAATTGCCAATATGGTATGGGCCATTGAAACGGATATTAGTCTGCCATCAGGTCATATAACCAAGGGTGCGGAAGCAGCAAGAGAATTGTATGCTTTTTATAAAAGACTGATACCGGGAACAGAAGATTCAGAGACCTCTGAAGAAGACATTGCCAGCATACGTTACCGTATAATGAATTCCGTACCTGAAAACTGGATCCCTTTTATTCCCGTACATAAAGAAAATGACAACAGGGAGATTCAATTGCAGCGTGCTGCAATGCCCCGGCTTATTGAAGGAGATCCCGAAGAGCCGGACAGGATCAGGCCACGAACCATCTTATTGCGCTCTGGTCTTGATACCGATCCGAGAAAAGCTTATTATATTCATGAAGAAGAGGTGCCCAGAGCAGGGATCCAGGTAAGCCGGTCATTTCAACGGACCAGGTGGTATCAGGGAAAAATTATCAACTGGCTGGGGGTCCGGAAAAAAACAGGCAGAGGTGAGGGTTCAAGCGGCCTTGCATTCGATCGGATCGTGCCTACTTCTAAACAGGAATAATTCTGATAAATTACCTCTGTATTACCCCATATTTTTTCTTTGTAAAACTCTGTGGTTCAAATATATTATATTAACCTCGAAGAACATAAAGAAGATCACGGAGGACTTAGGGGACAGATTATAATTATTTCTTCTGGATAAAATCAAACCCAGTCCATAAAAAATCCGTGGATGGTTTTGAGGGACAGCAATAAATTGAACTTCCGCCCAGTGATTATGCTGAAATAAAAATCGACCCAGGACATGAAATGCATGAAAACGACGGCTTAGGAATTTTTACCCAATATCCCGATACCAACCACGTACTTATACTTAATCGTTAGTTGTAATAAATTTATTAACAATAGATTGCATTTTACACATTGAATATATAACAGATCGGGTCAAATGCTTGCACATTTCACATAATATCCTTTAATTAAGCCTTTAATTGAATTAAACCCGACATTTGGATTTTTGTTTCTTCCGGGACAAACATACAACATTGTGATTTTTGTCTCTTACTTACATACAGTAAATTAACCCGAATAATTCAAGAATTATTCCTGTCTCCGACAGCGACTAAGGTTCGCT
>JBKGZA010000048.1:0-18081 GCA_046545815.1 Bacteroidales bacterium | reverse complement strand
CCGCTCATCGGAGCGAAACAAAACGTTTTCCTCAACAAAATCCAAAAATTTCTGATACATCTTTGTCGGCTTTTCACTGCTATTACAAAAATAAAAAAGCCAGGCCGAAAAAAGAACCAATATGGCCGAATCCTAAGGTAAATAAAAAAACAAATCAAAAGTCTATTACCTGAGGCCGATCAGGAGTATACCGTCTTGGTCTTAAGGATTTTTCACCCGAAACCTTCACCAAGAAACTATTTTCAGGGGTAAGGGAAGGATAGTAACCCAGCCTGAGCTGAAAAGTATTGAAAACAAAATTTTCATTTCTCAGCCTCATTCCTAATCCGAAACCGCTTTGAACGGAATTTTTGAGAATAAATTTCGGAGAGGAACCCAAAAAACCGAGATCGCAGAATCCGTAAAAAGCAAGCCGGAAACCGTAATAGTAGATATTGGTAAACCCGACAGTTTCCGATCGGAATACCAATTTTTCATTTCCATAAAAAGATTCATTATCAGGAAATCCCCTTATATCCGTTATTTTATTTAACCTCAAAGTCTCTTCCGGAAATCTGTTGAAGCCTTTAGAATAATTCAGATCGAAAAACTGTCGCAACTTCATCTTTTCTGTATGAAACAGCTTGCTGATATAATTCAAGCGAAAGTGTATTGTTCCCTGTTCTAAATCATTCCCGTATAAAAACCCGCCAGCCCCTATCCCGGCAGAGATATAGCCAAAATCATCTATAAATTCTCCATGCCGTAAATTCAAACCTGAATAAAACCGGTGAAAAAATTCATCCATTTCCCACCCAAAAGTATAACTCACCAAATCACCCACAGGAATGTCCTCTGTTTTCCCAAAACCATAAATGAGGGAACTTTTATAGTAATTTTCCCTTGAAAAACTGACTTTTCCCAGCAGCATTTGATTGTCATGAAATTGATAATTATATCGTTCGGTGATAACCGGTCCCTCAAAAAAACGATCGTTTCTGTACCTTGCAGAAAAGATCAGTCGGCTCCTATTTTGATAAAACTCATCTCCCCAATTTAAAGGAAAAGCATACCCCATCCAGATGTCCTGATTTGTGAAATCCAGATCCACCTGATTGAATGTGGTATCTTGCTTAACGATATTTCTTGTAGTACTTGTCTTATAAACTTTACTTCCTCCTGCTACACGGGTACGGTAAGAATAAAAATCTCTGTTGAATTCCAAACCATAACGCCGGGTTTCAAAGGCATCCAGATAGTAGATCCTGCCGTTTATGAAACTACGCTGTATGTTGTTTAATCTATAGTAGGTTTCAATTCCGGGGTTGGAATTTTTAAAATAATCGAACAAGATGTTGGTTTGAATTTTATGGCCAAAACCAAGAAAATTGTTATCAAACAACTGAAACTCTCCAGAATTGATACTCCCCAGATTAACATCAAAACCCTTAGACCAGAGATCCTGTGTGAGCACTATCAGATCTATGGAATCTGCCTTTTCGCTCTGTGGCTGAACAACCAAACGGGCATCCTTTAAATACTGCAAATTTCTAAGAATACGTTCATTGTCTCTTAAAAGGGAAATATCAAGTGTATCCCCGGATGAAAATAGCAGATTGTCCCTGATAATAGACTTATGCGTAGGCATATGAATCCAGTTGCCTGCATCTCTAAACCACTGATCCGTTCCCTCAGAAGTATCGGTTACGGAACTTCCGAAAACGTCCAGTTGGCGAATATAAATATGCCTGATTGGTTTTCCGCTATATTGTTTTAAAAAAATTTGGTGATCATCGATGCTGTTATTCTGTGAATCGGGATTATCCTTTTTAACAATCAGAAGATTATACAACTTGTTGGTCAGATAGTTTTGCTTTGCTTTATCTTTCAGGGTATCAAAAAATGATTCCGACGATTTATAGGTATCCTTGTCAATCTTAAATTTGACTGAATCATTTGCGAAAAGGGAATCAGAATAAAAGGTGACAAATTCATCCTTTGTTTCCTCCTGTCCATATACAATTTGTGTGTTGAAAACCGAAATGAAAAACAACACATGGAATACAATTATCATTCTATTTTGTATAAAGAATATCATCCCCCATAAGATGACTTATAAATATAAAACGAATTAACTGCCTTCAAATTTATAGATAAAATATTCAAAACTAAGCGGAAAATGAAACATTATACCCACATTCCTCAACATTTAACCAACATAAAAGTTTGCAGGAAGATTTTCTGAAGAATTTTTCCAAATGATTTTATAACCCTATATACCAATATTTCGTTATGGTGAGAAAGAAACGCCTGTAAAATGGATAAACACAAGGAAGAACAGCTATTATTCAGAATTTCAAAGCTTATAAGAGCAAATAAAGAATTAAATGCCCAAATAAAAAAACTTGCCTGTGAAAAAAAAGAAATCCATAAAGAAAAAGAGCACCTGAATAATATCATAGCACAAATTCCTTACGAGCATTTGCCCAGAGGTGTTAACTACCCCTCCGATTCCCATTCCCTCAAATTTGAGATGGCTACTGTACTGTATGCTGATGTAGAGGGAATAAAAAAAATAGCCCAGGAGGAGTCCTCATTTGAGATTATGGATGAGTTAGATGACATCTTTCTAAAGCTTAACGAGATAGCCAAAAAGTACAAAATAGAAAAAATTAAGACCATTGGTGATGCTTATATGTGTGCAGGAGGAGTCCCGGAAAAAAATATTACCAATCCGGTGGATGTGGCCCTTGCAGCACTGGAAATGAAAGATTACATAATGGAATCAAAAGCAGGTAACGAAGATAGGAAGCGAAGATTCTGGGATTTTCGCATCGGCATTCATTCCGGACCGGTCACTGCCAATTTACAGGGAAGAAAAAAGCTTTCCTATGACTTAAAGGGTGATACAGTACATATTGCAACCAGAATAGCTTCAGCAAGTGATTATGGGGAAATTAACGTATCCATAATGACCTACGAGTTAATCAAACAGTTCTTTAATTGTGATTTTAACGGTAAAATACCAGTAAAATATAAAGGGGATATCGAAATATTTCGTCTGAAAAAGATCAAGCCCGCGTATACAGTAAACAAGAAACTCGGAATATATCCCAATCAAATATTTATGACCAAATATCTCCTGAGTCAATTTACAGATATTCAAGAATTTATATTGGATAAACTGGAGAAAGAACTCCCCTATTACCTGTATTATCATAATGTAAAACATACCATTGATGTGGTCAACCAGGTTGAGTTGATCGGCTACGGGGAAGGGGTTGACGACGAGGCCATCCTTCTGTTAAAAACTGCTGCCCTTTTTCATGATGCCGGACATATCATCTCTTATGACCACCACGAATTTTATGGTGCCCAACTGGCAAAGGAATATTTGCCCAAGTTTAAATACAACCAGGAACAGATAGACAAAATATGTGAGCTCATCATGGCCACCAAGATACCTCCTGAACCCGGCAACCTGCTTGAAAAAATCATGTGCGACGCTGACCTGGATTATTTGGGCAGAAGTGATTTTATACCAGTTTCCAATACTTTATATGAAGAACTGAAAGAACAGAATAAAATTGGTAACATCAATGAATGGAACAAATTGCAATTGAAATTTATATCCCACCACCAGTATTTTACTCAAACAGCTCTTAATTTAAGGGAGGTAAACAAACAAAAACAGATTGAACGCATCAAATCAATTATTGAAAAGGACTGACCGCCAGTTTCATCAACAATCTCACTGGTACTTAAACCGTTTGTTGATATAAACAACACTAATCATCTCCAAGAATCTTCATCTCAGTTCTCCTGTTTTTAGCTCTTCCTTCCTCTGTTTCATTGGTGGCTACAGGTTCACTTTCCCCATATCCCTTATATGAAAGGCGCTCAGGATCAATGCCTTTCTCGATAAGATAATCGTAAACCGAACGTGCCCGTTTCCTGGACAATTCCATATTGTACTGCTTAGATCCTACATTATCAGTATGTCCTGAAATCTCAATCTTAAGTCCGGAATTATCCCCAAGAAACTGATATAATTTTTCCAGTTCCACTCTGGATTCCTTTCTCAAATTGAACGAATCGGTGGCATAAAAAATGTTTCGCAAAACAATCCGTTCTCCTTCCTTAACAGGATTCAGCGGTACATCTTTTCTATAGGGTTCATAAACTTCGTGAATGCCTTTCAGTGTAAAATTATCCGAATAAAATAAATACCCTTCCCTGGAAACATTTAACACGTAATTGTTATTCGAGGGTAAGCAAACAAGAAACTCTCCCGACTGTTCATCGGAATAGGATTCCATCACCACATCCCCGCTGTCCAGTGAAATCAGTTCAAATTTCGCCCGCAAGGGCTCCCGGGTATCTGCATCGTAAACCTTTCCTTTCATATAAGAACTCGGGATAGGCCTTATTTCTTGATATAACTCAAACTTATAAATATCCTTTCCCCTTCCCTCTAGCCGGTCGCTGGAATAAAATGCCTCTGAACCTTCCGAATTTACAATCAATCCGAATTCACTTTTATTGGTATTGATTGGATAACCTAAATTTTCAGGTTCAGTCCATGAGCCATCTCCCTTTTTTTGGACCCTGAAAAGATCAAGGTTTCCCATACCTGGCCACCCGTCGGAAGCAAAGTATAAGGTTTGGTTGTCCATATGAATAAACGGAGCCACCTCATCTTCCGGGGTGTTCACGCTATCTCCCAGATTAACGGGTTTGCTCCACGAACCATCGGGTTGCTTTTCGCTTTTCCACAGATCCTTTTTGCCTTTCCCGTTCTTTCGGTTGCTGGCAAAATAAAGTGTCTGGCCATCGGGAGAAATAGATGGCTGTGACTCCCAGTGCTCGGTATTTACCGGAGTTCCCACATTCACAGGTTCGCTCCATCCTGTTTCTTTAAGCCTGGCATAATAAATATCACAGCCTCCTTTACTTTCTTCTTTGTTGCAGGCGCTAAAATACATGATTTTACCATCTGCCGATAAACTTTGGGCACCCTCGTTATATTTCGTATTAAGCGGCGGTCCAAGATTTTTTGCCTCAGCCCATCCCGTATCTTTTTTAAGGCTTATGAAGAAATCTTCCTGATGTTTACTCATGAATGACTCCATAAATTTCCTTCTGCCCCCATCCATCTGCTTCATTTTCCTTTCTACCTCATCCAGGTCTTCCCGGGGAATAAGCCTGGTAAAAACAAGGGTGCTTCCGTCGGCTGAGATGGAAGGCCAGTATTCATCATATTCACTGTTAATTTCTTTTCCGAGATTTCTCGGATCAAAAGGCACAGGATCCTCCAGTTGCCCGAGTGCAAAATCACATGAGCGGATGCGGTTGTTTGCTCTTTCTTTGAAAATGGGGCCTATACCCTCTTTATCCACAAAACGGCGGAAATACTCTTTGGCTTCTGAATACCGGCCCATTTTCAAACCCATAAGGCCTGCACTGTAAAGGACTTTCGGAAAAAATTCAGGATCAATCTCTATTGCTTGTTTATAAGATTCAAGTGCCAGGGAATCACTTTTTTTTCCTTCATATATCTGCCCTCTCACAATATAAGCTTCTATAAAATCATCATCCCTCTCAAGGGCGTCACGAATTTTTTCAAGTGCCTCATCATACTCCTTGATTCGGTATTTTTGCATGGCCTCCTGCAAACTTTCGGCTGCTTTCCCGGAAGAGGTTGAATATTGTTGCTGAGCCTGTATATTGGAAAAAGAAACTGCAACAACAAAAAGGATGATCAAAGTTTTCATTGTATTAATGGTAGTCATTAAGATTCAGTATTTGGGCTATATGAAATTGAACAATTTTGATTATATAACCTCTGTTTCTACTTACTTTTATTCGTCCTATTTTCAAGGAATTCGCATAAATTTATGCACCTGCAGGGATACCCTCCATGCCGGATGAGTTTTCACATATTCTACAATTTCAGGAATGATCCTGCTATATTGGCTCCATTCCGGCTGAAGATAAAGCCTGCATCTGCCGCAAACTTTCTTTGCTGCTTCTTCAGCCCATTCTATATCTTCATGCTGATGTACAATCACTTTCAACTCATCAGCAGCTTTATAATATACGGTTTTGGGAGATTTTTGTTTCTTGGGGGAAAGACAAATCCAATCCCAAATTCCTGTAAAATTTCCGCTGCCTGATGTCTCAAGATAAGTTTTAACCCCGATAGATTTCAGGGCTCGACACAATGGATCAAGGTTATATAAACTGGGCTCACCTCCTGTAACAACAATGGCTTTGGCCGGGGTTGCCTGCACCGCCTCTTTTATTTCCTGAACATCAACAAGTGGGTGAAATTCCGGATTCCAGGTCATTTTAGAATCACACCAATGGCATCCAATATCACATCCTCCGATGCGGATGAAATAAGCCGGCTTGCCCGCATGAAACCCTTCTCCCTGAATGGAATAGAATCTCTCGACCAAAGGAAGCGTCTTGCCTTCTTTGGATATGTTGTCACCTGATAAACTCAAACTTCCTGTTTAAACAGGCAAAAATAATCAAAATAATGAAAGTTTTATTATTTTAGAGCACGTAGAAACGCAAACAAATTAACCTATGGAAGACATCAGAAAGTACATTGAAGACAACAAACAGCGATTCCTCGGAGAATTGTTTGAACTTATCCGTATACCTTCTATCAGTTCAGAGAAAGAACACAAGGATGACATGAAAAAAATGGCCGAAGCGCTGAAGCAAAAGCTCCTGGAGGCAGGTGCAGATAAGGCTGAGGTTCTTCCCACCGATGGGAATCCCGTGGTTTACGCGGAAAAATCGGTTGATAAAAACAAGCCCACCGTTTTGGTTTATGGCCATTATGATGTGATGCCGGTTGATCCCCTTGAAAAATGGGAATCTAAACCTTTTGAGCCTGAAATTAGAGACGGCAAGATATATGCAAGGGGGGCAGATGACGACAAAGGCCAATCCTTTATGCATATAAAAGCGTTTGAAATGCTTGTAAAAACTGGTTCGCTGAACTGTAACGTAAAATTTATGCTGGAAGGAGAAGAAGAAATAGGGTCTCCCAACCTGGGAAAATTTTGTGCGGAAAAAAAAGCTATGCTACAGGCAGATACCATCCTGGTTTCCGATACCAGCATGGTCGGGAAGGAACATCCGTCCATAACCACCGGATTACGCGGATTGGCATATATGGAAATACATGTTACAGGTCCCAACAAAGACCTTCATTCCGGGATTTTTGGAGGTGCTGTGGCCAATCCCGCCAATGTGCTTTCAGAAATGATTGCCAAACTGAAAGACGATAACAATAAAATTACCATTCCCGGATTTTATGATGATGTGCTTGAAGCCACAGAAAAAGAAAGGGAGGAAATGAACAAGGCCCCCTTTGACCTGGAGGAATATAAAAAATCACTGGGTATAGAGGAAGTTGAAGGAGAAGCCGGTTACACCACCCTTGAAAGAACAGGCATAAGGCCATCGCTGGATGTAAATGGCATGTGGAGCGGATATACCGGCGAAGGTGCAAAAACCATACTCCCGGCAACAGCAAGTGCCAAAATCTCTATGCGACTCGTTCCAAACCAGGATCATAAGAAAATTGCAGGCCTTTTCAAAGACCATATCCAATCCATTGCCCCCAATTCTGTTAAAGTAGAAGTAAATGAACTGCACGGAGGACAAGGTTATGTCTGCCCAATAGACCTGCCGGCTTATGAAGCAGCCAGTGAAGCCATGGAAGAAAGCCTGGGTAAAAAGCCAATTCCCGTCAGAAGTGGCGGAAGTATTCCAATTATTGCCACCTTCGAGCAAGTATTGAATATAAAATCCATCCTGCTTGGATTTGGTCTGGAAGCTGATGCCATCCACTCACCAAATGAGAGTTTTCCTCTTGATCAGTTTTACAAAGGGATAGAGACCATTGCACGTTTTTACCAAAAATATGCAGAGCAGGCTGAATAAAAAAGATCGTATTCCAGAATCAGAAGGTTTTAACATGATTTTAATGAGGCAAGCCTTAGATAGTCAAAGGCTTGCCTCGTTTTTCTGCACTTTCCAACCTTAATTTGGACAAGCCAAAACGGAAACACATTAAATTCTTTGAAAGCATCCTGTTTGGTTTTGGCTTGTTCAAATTAGGTATGATACATTATAACCGTGATGTGAATCCGGATTCTTCAAATTCACATATTAACTCAAATCGGAAGGAATGAAACAAAAAAGGCTGCCTGGAAAAAATTGGAATGCACCCTTTGACATTGTTTAGAATTTCATTTTCTGCCAAAAAATGCAAGAAAATATAAAGTAAGATACTACTTTATCTATAGCATTAATCTTCTGTTAATTCATGAAAACATTTCTTTATCTTCCTGAAAGGAAACTTCTTCCTGTAATGTTCATACTTGTTTTCTATACCGTCAAAGCACATATTCCCGATATTTCCGATGGTATTTGAAGTCATCTGGTAATCCGGGGTATACTTGCCTTCATTAATTTCTGAAGATACCTTATGATAAGCTTCCCTGAAGGGCATTCCCTCTTCTGTATAATGCTTGATCCGGTTTACGGAAAATACCTGACGGTAACGCTTATCTTCAATCAAATGCTCATTGACCTGAATGTGATCCAATGCTTTGGTAAAAGTAGCCAGGCTTGCTTTTAATTGATCGATTGCAGGAAACAAGCTATGCTTTGTCAGCTGAAAATCCCTCGAATACCCTGTGGTCAGATTGGTGGTATACATATAAATCTCACTGGGCAGGGCTTTCAGACGATTCAGTTTGGCCCTGAGCAATTCAAATACATCCGGATTCTTTTTATGGGGCATAATGCTGGAACCCGTGGTAATATCCTCGCTGAGCGAAATAAACCCAAAGTTCTGACTCAAAAACAAACAGCAATCATTGGCAAACCGGGATAAAGTGGTCGCAAGAAAAGCCAAAGCATTTGCAGTAAGAACCTCTGTCTTTCCTCGCGACAATTGTGCTCCAACCACATTAAAATGCATCGAATCGAAACCAAGCAAAGACGTGGTAATTTCCCTGTCAATATCAAAAGTGCTACCATAACCGGAACCCGAACCCAGCGGATTCATATTGGCCAGCTGGAAGGCAGAATGAAATTCGATAAGGTCTTCTGCCAACTGCTCGGCATAGGCACTGAACCACAACCCAAAGGAAGAAGGCATGGCCACCTGCCCGTGGGTATAACCAGGCATGAAAGTATACTCATACTTTCTGCTCAACTCCATCAGTTTATTGAACAAACCATCCATTCGGTCTGTGATGTGCTCTATTTCATTCCTGAGATACAACTTGATGTCCAAAAGTACCTGATCATTCCTGGACCGTGCTGTATGAAGTTTTTTACCTACTTTGCCCAATCTGTTGGTTAAACACAACTCTACATAGGAATGGATATCCTCCACATCCTGTGGGATCTTAAAACTCTCATCCAGACTCTCATGATACAGCTTGATCAACTCGCTTTTCATCACCTCAAATTCCTTTGCGCGAACAAAATTACACTTGCGCAGCATGGTAAGATGGGCTATGGATCCTATAATATCAAAAGGAGCCAGCCTCTCATCAAATAACCGATCCGATGTAGTGTGTTGATAGACCCAATCTTCCGTGTTGTTATTCTCCGACCATAATTTCATAACAGCGATATATATTGATTTATCAATTGTTTATAATACAATTTCCCGGTATCCAATTCATCTCTGTACACAAATTCATCCGGCTTATGGGATCTGACCGGGTCACCAGGTCCGATCTTTACAGATGGAAAAGAGACGCAGGCCATATTGGACAGCTTTAAAGACCCGTATCTTTTAATACCTAATGCCTTGGCACTTTCTACAATCGGATGATCCAAAGAGATACCGGAGGCTTTTTTATCCAATGAACGGGCTTCCAGACTACAATCCAATTCTTTCCCCAGAATCTTCAAAATTTCCTGCGGTGTATATCTTTCATTCATCCTAATATCGAGCACAAATTTACATTCCGAAGGTGTCACATTATGCTGGCTGCCCGCATGAATTTCTGAAACGGTTACATGCACACCACCCAGTGTTTCAGAGGCTTTGTCAAAACGGATATTCTGAAGCTTATTCAATACCTCTAGGGCATTTAAAATGGCATTATCCGGATTCTCAAGAGCTGCATGTTTTGAGGTACCGCTCACGCTTCCGTCTATAACAAGCAATCCCCTTTCGCCGACTGCCATCTTCATACCTGTGGGTTCGCCTATGATACCCAGCGAAATTTCGGGCAATTCCTGAACCATAGACTGAATCCCGTCTTTTCCTCCGGTCTCCTCTTCAGCAGTGGCTGAGAAAATAATGTTCAGCGGGACATCCTTTTCATAAAAATGCATAAAGGTATCCAGAAGGCAAACCAGGGAAGCACCGGCATCATTGGATCCCAGTCCGTAAATCTTCTTGCCTTTTTCTATGGCCTGATGGGGATCAATACTCCAGCTGCCGGAAGGTTTCACCGTATCAATATGGGCATTAAGCAACACATTGTGATGCGCTTCATCATAATTTCCAGGCAATACCCAAATATTGTTCTTTTTGCGATGAGGACTCAAGTTCATCTTCCTGAGCTGGTTCTCAAGGAAATCTGCAACCTTATCCTCATTACCACTATATGAAGCAATCTCCACCAGAGCCTTCAGTAATTCTGCGGTGTCCAGAATATTTGACTTACTTTGTATATTCATGGCTGATCAGATCCGAATGCAATCCATAATAATTTTTAAGTGAATTGGAATATATCTTTATAAACCCTTTAACATCTTCAGCATTCCAACCCGTATATTTTTCACCATACTGAGTATTTGAAGCCTCCATTAAATCATAAGGCGATTTAATCCCCAGTAGCTTAAAATCTTTTTCCCGTAGCTGCAAATACACCTCTCCCGTTACATAATGCTGTGAACTTTCCAGAAAACTTTCAGCATCACGCATAGCCGGTTCCATATATAACCCTTCATGCAACATGCTTCCATACCAGTCTGCAATGTGATTTTTCCACTGTAACTGATGTTTGGTAAGGGTATGTTTTTCCAAAAGATGGTGGCTTCTAATGATCATCAGAGCAGCCGGTGCCTGAAAAGCAATTCTTCCCTTTTCCCCGATAATGGTATCTCCCGTATGGTAATCCATTCCGATGCCATACCCTCTACCGATCTGATTCAATGCCTCAATGGTTTCAACAGGATCATTGAACTTACTCTGATTGATACCCATGCATTCTCCCTGTTCAAAGTTTAACGTGAGCTGCCGGTTTTCCTTCCCGTCTTTGTTATGGTATGATGAATCCTTAATGGACTTATGAGAAGTTAGGGTCTCATCCCCTCCAATGCTTGTTCCCCATAAACCTTCATTCAGTGAATATTTATGATCTTCCCATTTCAGGTCAATTCCTTTGTCTTTTAAATAGTTTATCTCTTCTTCTCTGGTTAATTTATTGTCTCTTACAGGTGCCAATATCTCCATTTCGGGAGCCAAAACAGATATGGCGGTATCAAACCGCACCTGATCGTTACCGGCACCGGTGCTGCCATGTGCAACGCCGTCAGCATTAATCTGTGCGGCATATCTGGCTACCTGTAAAGCCTGAAAATACCTCTCGGAGCTAACAGACAAAGGATAATTTCCATTTCTTAACACATTGCCCGCCACCAAATAACGGATACATCGCCGATAATAATCCTCTGAAATATTGATGGCCTGATGAGACTTGACTCCAACCTCCCCGGCAATGAATTCTATATGTTTTAACTCATCTTCATCTCCCTTGCCTGAAAACAAAAACAAACTGTGTACGTCATATCCTTTATCCGATAGATACCTGGCGACAAAACAGGTATCAAGACCCCCGCTAAATGCGAGTACTATTTTCTTCTTTCTTGAATTCTTTTTTTTCATACTGACTGGTATGTTTTTCAGGATTAAAAATCATAGCGGTACAGAGACAATCATTCATGCCGGTACGCAACAGGATATCGTAGTTCTGACAGGATTCACAACCTCTCCAGAACAAAGGATCCTGAGTTAACTGAGAATAGGTGACCGGAACATAACCCAGGTCGGCGTTGATCTTCATAACCGCTGAATTGGTTGTTAAACCGAACAATTTGGACTTGGGAAACAATTTCCGGGATAATTGAAAGGCACCAAACTTAATCTTCTTGGCTACTCCTTTTCCACGAAGTTCAGACACCACAATCAAACCCGAATTGGCCAGGTATTGTTCATGCTCCCATGCTTCAATGTAACAAAAGCCGGCCAGCGCTTCACCATAAAAGGCCAACACACCTTTTCCCTCTGAAATTACCTTATTTAAATAAGAAACGGATCTTACCGCAAGTCCTATATCACCACTTTCGGCTTCTTTTTTATACATCTGATGAATCTGTGGTGAATAAACCGTATCACCCGGCTCACTATAACGTATGACTATTGGTTCTGCTTTCATTAGAATAAAATTTAAAACTGAATAAAAATTTATCTGATCAAAGCACAAAAATACAAAATTTGCATAAATATACAAAATAAATTTATAAATTTTCAATATTTCCTGCTTTTGTCAACTTAAAATATATTTATTATGAAGGCAAAAATACTTTAGCCATACAGAGCTCTTTGCAAATTTATGCAAATTCATACATCAGTGTAGGAAAAAACGGAGGAGAAGTCTATTCCTTATAATTCTGCCAGTCGATATCCACTTTGTTTTTCAGCTCTGGAATATGCTCCAACAGGGAATCGACGAAATCCTTGTGCTTTATTCCCGGCCGGAGTACGATCAGAATGGTATCATCACCGGCCAGTGTGCCGACAACTTCTTCAAAATAAATCCTGTCAATATAAATGGCTATGGCATTGGCGAAACCACTGCTTGTTTTAATTACAGCAATATTTTCACTAAAATCCAATGAAATAAATTCATCCATTGCAAATCGGATGTCCTGGTCTGGCGTAGATTTATTTTCTGGCAGCACATACATATATCCCTTCAAAGAATCATCGTATTTTTTAGTGGCCTTCAAATACTTTAAATCGCGGGAAAGGGTAGCCTGAGTAGTATTGAAGCCATGGGCCTTAACATGGTCCAGCAATTCTTCCTGAGAAGTTATTTTTTTCTCCTGGATTAAACTTCGGACCAGCCGCAATCTTTCAACCTTATCTTTAGAAGTATAATTATTCATACCAATGCAAAAATATACAAAATTTTACTTTTACTGAAATCAATCCGGCAAGGCAATGCATGAATAAGCATCACGCCAAGTGTAACAGAGATCGGTACATCCCAAACCGACCCTTTCAGAGTACATTCGGAATAGAGTCGCAAAACTTATCAGCACATCAAAGGGCTGGAAAATTTTTCACTTACTTACCTACCATCAATAACCCCTGAGGACTCCAGGGTAGCTTATGAAATTTCCTCTAAATTTTCAATTTAACCCCTCTCTTATTGAGGGGACGCTAAAATATTTATACATTTGCAGCTATATTATTTAAAACTACTTAAAATTATAAATGGTTATGTCTACTGTAAGGTTTAAAGCGATTGAAGAGGTATTAAAGCGTCAGCCCCTTGAGGTTGAACTACCTGCTGTAAAAACTTCCCGTTATTTTGGGGAGAATGTTTTCGACAAAAAGAAAATGCAGGAGTATCTTTCGAAGGAAGCTTACGACAATGTGCTTGAAGCCATTGAGAAAGGTATAAAGATCGACAGGCAATATGCCAACCAGGTGGCCTCAGGTATGAAAGCATGGGCCATTGATTGTGGAGCCACCCATTATACGCACTGGTTTCATCCTTTAACCGGCACAACCGCTGAAAAACATGATGCTTTTTTTGAACCGGCAGACAACGGCGGCATCATTGAAAATTTCCAGGGAGAGATGCTCGTACAGCAGGAAAGCGATGCCTCCAGTTTTCCAAGCGGGGGGCTAAGAAATACATTTGAAGCCAGGGGTTATACAGCCTGGGATCCTTCATCACCGGCTTTCGTTTATGGCAGAACCCTTTGCATCCCCACAATTTTTGTTTCATATAATGGGGAAGCGCTGGATTACAAAACTCCCCTGATCAAATCCCTGAATTATATCGACGATGCAGCTACAAAGGTATGTCAGTATTTCGACAAAAGCATCAACAAGGTGAATGTAACCCTGGGATGGGAGCAGGAATATTTTCTGATTGATGAAGCTTTCTACAATGCAAGGCCCGATTTATATCTTACCGGAAGGACTTTGATCGGACATCCTTCACCAAAGGACCAGCAATTAAACGATCACTATTTTGGATCGCTGACCGACAGAGTGAAAAACTTTATGCGGGATTTTGAAATTGAAGCCTACAGACTGGGAATCCCTGTAAAAACAAGACACAATGAAGTGGCCCCCAATCAGTTTGAATGTGCACCCCGCTTTGAAGAGGCCAATCTTTCAGTAGACCATAACCAGATATTGATGACCCTGATGGAAAGAGTGGCCAAAAAACACAATTTCAGAGTTCTGTTCCACGAAAAGCCTTTTGACGGCATCAACGGATCAGGTAAACATAACAACTGGTCGCTATTAACCAATACAGGCAAAAATCTCCTTTCACCAGGCAAGACACCAAAATATAACTTTCAATTCATTACCTTCTTTATAAATACCATTAAAGCAGTTTATGAACATGCCGATTTATTAAGGGCCAGCGTTGCCTTTACCGGCAATGATTATCGCCTGGGAGCCCATGAAGCCCCCCCTTCCATCATATCCGTATTTATAGGCAGCAAACTGACGCAAATGCTTAATGAGCTGGAACAACGGGTAGACAACACCAAGATGACCCCTGAGGAAAAAGGAGAACTCAAGCTGGACATAGGAAAAATACCCGAGATTCTGATGGATAACACCGACCGGAACAGAACCTCCCCGTTTGCTTTCACGGGAAACCGATTTGAATTCAGAGCCGTTGGCTCTTCGGCAAATGTGGCTTCTCCGATGATTGTGCTCAATACAATAGTAGCCGACCAGCTCAATAAATTCAAACAAGAAGTGGACAATCTGGTATCCTCGGAAGATATCAAGAAAGATGAAGCCATATTCAGAGTATTGAAACAATATATCACTGAATCCAAAGAAATCCGATTTGAGGGCGATGGTTACAGCCCAGAATGGATTAAAGAAGCAACAAAACGGGGGTTGTCAAACATTCAAAGCATACCCGGTTCACTGGAAGCATTCCTCAGCCCCAAGTCAATCGAAGTTTTCAGGAACAACAACATACTTAATGAAAGAGAACTGGAAGCCCGACAGGGCATTCAACTGGAACATTTCACCAAAAGAATGCAGATAGAAGCGCGGGTGCTGGGCGACCTGGCCATGAATCACATCATCCCAACCGCTATCAAATATCAGACCTCCATGTTGGAAAACATCAGGTACCTCAAAAAAATCTATCCGGAAGAACAATATAAAGCCATGGCCCATCATCAATTAGATACCGTGGAGAAAATTGCCCGTCATGTCAATACGATAAGGGAGAAGGTGCTGGAGATGATCAATGCGCGCAAAAAAGCCAATCAAATTGAGGACGAAAAAGAAAAAGCCTATGCCTATCATGAAAGTGTGGTGACTTATTTTAGCGTAATTCGAAATCATATTGATAAATTGGAAAGAATCGTGGATGATGAAATGTGGCCTTTCCCTAAATACCGGGAAATGTTATTTACCCGTTAATGTGTTTTATAAATCAATCTTTTTATTTTGACCAAAAATCTTTACTTTTACACAGTTTAACTGACATTTTCAATAATATTAAAATAACCCTGAGCTTATAATCTCGTAAAATAGCTGAGTCAGATAAAAATATTGATATATGAATTTGAAACTTGTGATCTCTTTCATCTTGAGCATCTTCCTTTTCTCCGAAGCAAGTGCCCAGATGAAATTCTTTAATGAAGCTGAAGAAACATATCAGGCCGGTCAATTCTACAAAGCAGTTGATTTATACAGAGATGCCTATGATAAAATCCAGGGAAGTGAAATTAAAGACGAGATCACCTTTAAGATAGCTGAGTGTTACAGAAAGTCTGGACAGCCAAGAAGAGCAGAGCTTTGGTACAGCAAAGCCATTAAAAAAGACTATGACAATCCCTTAATATATCTGTATCATGCCAATGCCCTGAAAACAAACGAAAAATTTGATGAAGCCATTGAAAGTTACAAGGAATACCAGAAACTAAAACCGGATGACCCGAGGGGTGAGCGGGGGATAGAATCCTGTGAACTGACAAAAAAATGGATGGAAAATCCCAACGGATATAAAGTGAGCAAACAAAGATTTTTAAATTCTACTGCCAGAGATTTTTGCCCCACCTATTCCAAATCAGAATATAATGAGATATACTTTACCTCCTCAAGGGAAGAATGCATGGGGGAAGAAACCCATGGTGGAACCGGAGAACATTTTACAGATATATTTTATTCTCAGAAAGATGCATCGGGAAAATGGAGCGATCCCGAACCCGTACCCGGTGATGTGAATACCGATGTAGAAGAAGGTGCTCCCTCTTTTACAGGAAATTACAACACCATGTATTTCACCAGATGTGAAGTGGATAACCAGAAAAAGATGGGTTGCTCCATTTTCAGAACGGAAAAAGACAATGGAGAATGGAGAAACATCGAAGCCCTTTCTCTCACTGCTGACAGCCTCGTAGCAGCTCATCCTTCAGTCACAGATGACGGTTCCACACTGTATTTCGTTTCTAATATGCCCGGCGGACAGGGCAAAATGGATATATGGAAAGTCACCCGTGAGGAAGATGGATGGAGTAAACCGGTAAATCTTGGGGATGACATAAATACTCCGGGAAATGAAATGTTTCCTTTCACCCATCCGGATGGGACACTGTATTTCTCTTCCGACTATCATCTGGGGATGGGAGGCCTCGACATTTTTAAAGCAACACCTCAGGGCAATGGAGAATATGAAATTGAAAATATGCGGTACCCGATCAACTCCACACATGATGATTTCGGAATCATCTTTGAAGCAGAGAAGGAAAGGGGATATTTCAGCTCCTCCAGGGACGGGGCCGACGAGATATTCTCTTTTGTCTTACCGCCCTTAAAATTTAGTATTGAAGGGGTGGTGAAAGAGGATAAAACGGAAGAAGCCCTTCAGGATGCCACGGTTAAACTTGTCGGAAGCGACGGAATGACAATGAATTCCAAAACCAATGAAGACGGAGAATTTAAATTCATGCTCCAGCCAGAAACGGACTATGTCTTTGTGGCTTCAAAAGAAAAATATCTGACCGTCAAAGAGAATATCACTACCAAAGGAGTGGAGCAAAGCAAGGTGTTCGAACCGGAACTTATGCTTTCATCAATCGAAGAACCCATCGAACTGCCCAACATTTTCTATGACTATGATGACTGGAGCTTAAGGTCAGAATCCAAAGAGGCGCTGAATCAACTGGTGGAAACATTAACGGATAACCCCAGAGTGATTATAGAGCTGAGGGCGCATACAGATAACCGCGGAGAACACGCTTACAACATTGAACTGTCTACCAAACGGGCTCAATCAGTTGTCAACTATCTGATCGATCACGGAATTGATTCGGAAAGACTGAGAGCCAAAGGATATGCTGCTACAAAGCCCAAAGAAGTGGATCAAAATCTTGCTGATGAATATGAATTTCTTGAGGAAGGAGATGTGCTTAAAGAAGAGTTCATAGACAATCTGGAAACAGAAGAACAAAGAGAGGCAGCCCATCAGATTAACCGGCGTACCGAGTTCAAGGTGCTCGCGACCGATTACGAACCGTAAAAGATTTCCATCAACTATCTTAAATTGAGTGAAAAGACTTTCATCGAGGTATTTTCTTATTGAGGGATGTAATGATTTGGATAAAAACGGTTTGAAATATATCGTTTTCCGTTAATGGATATAAAATTTATGAGCATTTTTCAAGCAGGCCCTATTTGGTGCTGCTACCAAGAAGCTTTTTAAATCTGAGTTGTGTAAGCAACACCCCTATAAACACCACGACGATCCCAATAATATCCATCAT
>JBKGZA010000047.1:0-18301 GCA_046545815.1 Bacteroidales bacterium | reverse complement strand
ATGTAATTCTAATAGCCTTCTCCGTGACGCGGAGATGAAAAATGTAATTCTAATAACCCTCCACGGGATGCGGAGACAAAAATGAGATTACCCATAACCTTCCCCCCATGATCTGGAGAGGCAAATGAAAACTTTTCGGAATTTTTTATTTTTTTCCAGCAGAAACGCACGGCCCCTCATTGTAGGGACGCACGGCCGTGCGTCCCTACAATGAGGGTCACGTAATTTCATATTTAATATTCACCTTATCGCCTCCACGGCCTTTTTAATCTTTTGATCGTTTCTTCTTTGCCAATCATTTCCACAATTTTAGCTACATCCGGGCCCATTCCTGTGCCGACAACACATATTCTCAATGGCAGCATCACCTGTCCCATGCCTACCTCCTTCTCTTCGGTAAGTTTCTTTACGGTATTCTTAATGGACTCGGCCTGAAAGTCGTCCAGGGTCTTTAATCTTTTCCTGAGCTCATTCAGCAGATCTGGAGTATGTGCCTTCCATTTCTTTTTGACCATTTTCTGATCGTATTCCTGAGGGGGCCTGAAAAAGAAAAATGCCTGATCCCATATCTCATGGATAAGGTACACCCTTTCCTTTATCAGGCTGCATACTTCTCTGACATATTCATGGGAAGGATTATAGCCCTTTTCCTTTAATACGGGCATAAAAAGCCTGGCCAGCTCGTCATCCGATTTTTTCATTAAATACTGGTGGTTGAACCATCTGGCTTTGTCAGGGTCAAACTTGGAGCCGGCCTTGCCTACTTTTTCAAGTTCGAATGATTCAATCAACTCGTTCAGGGTGTACAGTTCACGGTCAGTTCCCGGATTCCAACCCAGAAATGCCAGGATGTTAATGAAAGCCTCCGGTAAATAGCCTGATTCCCTATATCCCTTGAATATTTCTTCGGTTTCAGGGTCTTTCCACTCCAGGGGGAAGACAGGATAGCCGTGCTTCTTTGCATCTCGTTTGCTGAGTTTTCCTTTGCCGCTTGGATTTAAAATGAGCGGAAGGTGGGCAAAATCCGGCTTTTCATCTTTCCATCCAAGGGCTTCGTAAAGCATGAAGTGTAGCGGTAGAGACGGCAGCCATTCTTCACCACGGATCACGTGGCTTATATTCATCTCATGATCATCTACTACGTTGGCCAGGTGATAAGTGGGCATGCCGTCGGATTTGAAGAGGATTTTGTCATCAAGCTGGTTGGTATTCATCTCCACCTCTCCCCGGATCACATCATTGACAACAATATGCTGTTCTTCGGGCATTTTGAACCGGATAACATATGGCTCTTCCTTACTGATCAATTCTTGAATTTCATCTTGTGAGAGGGTGAGCGAGTTTCTCATTTTCCCCCGCGTTATCGCGTTGTATTGCTGAATGTCGCTTTTGTTTTGTTTGAGTTCTTCACGCATGGCTTCCAACTCTTCAGCAGTGTCAAAGGCATAATAGGCGGTACCCTCCCGGACCATTTTTTCTGCATATTGCCCGTAAAGAATCCTGCGCTCTGATTGTCTGTAAGGCCCGTAATCTCCACCCTGATCAACTCCCTCATCATAACTGAGGCCACACCATTTCAGCGAATCTATAATGTACTGTTCGGCACCTTCTACATACCGGGCACGATCTGTATCTTCGATTCTGAGGACAAATGTTCCGTTATGTTTCCGGGCAAATAAATAATTGTAAAGCGCCGTTCTCACACCTCCCATGTGGAGAGGCCCAGTAGGACTGGGTGCAAATCGTACCCTTATATCTGATTGAACCATACCATATAATTTTATTTTTGCACACAAATATAGACATTCGAATGAAAGAAACTAAAGATAATGACTATTTTGAATAGTTCTTCAGTACATTGAGCACGTAATCGATATCCTGCTCGGTATGGTCGGCTGCTATCTGGAAGCGGATCTCTTCGTCGCCTGTGGGTACTACGGGGTAGCTCAGACCCGTGGCCAGAATTCCGTTCTCATTCAGATAAGCCACCATCTTCCTGGTTTTTTGTGTATCCCTCACCATTAAAGGAACCACCGGATGTTTGCCTTCGATGGTTTCAAAACCTGCTTCTTTAAGGCCATTTTCAAAACGTTTGGTCATTCTCCGCAAGTGTCCCAATATTTTCCTGCCCTCTTCCGAATCAACGATATCGATGGCTTTTTTGGCTGCTTCTGCTTCTGAAACGGTAATGGGATTGGAATATACATATGTGGGTGCGCTCTCCCGCAGGTAGGTGATCACATCGGATGAAGAAACCACATATCCGCCATTTACGCCAAATGCTTTTCCCAGCGTCCCGATCAGTATATCCACCTTCGTGTCCGTATATTCTTCAACCCCCCGGCCGGTTGCGCCGAAAGCTCCTACACCGTGTGAATCATCAGCAATGGAGATGATCCCTTCTTCAAACCTGTCATCATATTTTTTGCAGATGTCCACCAGCTTATCAAGAGGTGCATTATCTCCACGCATGCTGAAAATACCGTCGGTAACAACCAGCACCCGTTTTCCTTTTCCGACGCTCCGATTGAGTGCTTCTTCCAGCTCATCCATGTTGTTGTGAGAATAGATTTCTTTGCCTGCCGGTTTTCCCAGTCGAATGGCATTGATGATGCAATTGTGGTTGAGCTCATCGCTGATCAGGACGGTTTCTCTGGTAGTTAAAGGGTAAATCACGCCCAGACTGGTTGCATAGGCTGAGCTGAAGATCATGCCTTCTTCCCGTGAATGGAATTGTGCCAGCCGCTTTTCCAGCTCAACATGAGGTTTGTAGGTTCCGTTTATAAATCTTACTGCCCCCGGTCCAACTCCAAATACCTGTGCGCCCTGTTCTTCGGCTTCAATCATATCGCCTCGAAGTCCCAGACCCAGATAAGCGTTTGCATTCATCCTTAGAAATTCCTTGTCTCCGTATCCTTCCAGTAAATAACGCGGGCCTTTCCCTTCTTTCGGCCTTATAATGTCTGTAATAACCTTTTCTTTCCCTTTGGCCCTGCCTTCTTCCTCAAGCTGTTTGACATTGTGTTTGAGCACGCCGTTTAATTTATTGAGTGACATAAAACCTCCTTTGAATTTTTGTTTAATTTTATTTTGATGCCTTTGATTTTAGCAATCCGTTCAAATGGTGTTTCACCTGATCCTGTGCGTAAATTTATTAAATTCTTAATGAAATTCTCAACCTGTTATAAATCACCTTTCAGAATTTTGTTTTATATTATATTAGCCAACCATAATACAGAAAAAGCAAAATATCAATATAATGAAGAAGATACTGGTTATTGGAGCAGCCGGCCAAATAGGCACTGATTTAACAGTGGAATTAAGGAATCGTTTTGGCGCGGAAAATATAGTCGCATCTGACATTAAGCTTGGATCGGAGGAGGTAATGGAAGGCGGCCCCTTTGAAAAGCTCGATGCCATGGATAAACAGGCACTGGAATCGATACTGGAGAAATACCAGATAACAGAAATATATCATCTGGCCGCCATTCTTTCCGGTAAAGCAGAGAAGAATCCCAAATGGGCCTGGGACCTGAATATGAACAGCCTTTTTAATGTCCTGGATGTGTCCGGAGCCAAAGATATCTCAAAAATTTTCTGGCCCAGTTCAATGGGAGCATTCGGCCCTACTACTCCAAAATGGGATACGCCCCAAACTACCGTGATGGAGCCAATTGCAGTCTATGGGATCAGTAAGCTGGCCGGAGAAAGATGGGTGGAATATTATCATAAAAAATATGGTATGGATATCCGAAGTTTGCGGTATCCAGGGTTGGTCAGCTATAAAACTGAAGCCGGAGGAGGCACAACCGATTATGCGGTGGAAATATTCTATGAGGCAATTAAGTGCGGAAAGTATCAATGCTTTTTATCTGAGGATCTTGCTTTGCCTATGATGTTTATGGATGACGCAGTTAATGCTACTATTCAACTTATGGAAGCCCCCAAAGAACATATAAGCATACGTTCCAGCTATAACCTTGGAGGTATCAGCTTTACACCGAAAGAACTGGTCGCGGAGATTCGCAAGTACCTTCCTGCTCTGGAGGTTACCTACAAGCCTGATTTCCGTCAGGAGATAGCCGAATCATGGCCCAGAAGTATCAGCGATGAAGCGGCTCAAAAGGATTGGGGCTGGCAACATGAGTATGACCTTCAGAAGATGACCGCCGTAATGGTGGAAAAGATCAGTGAGAAACTGGGGAGGTAGTATGATATGCTCCATAGGAACAGGTCATTCAAATTGATGGTAAGATTTCCCCGCGGGTCATTAACTGCTACAACAGAGATTTGATAATATTTTTCTTTGATTTACAAACAATTGGGTAAAAAACACGGCAGCCTTAAATTAGCGTTTTTTGAGTGGGCATAATTTCTTGTGGTTAAAATAAAAAATCTGAAAAAAGCTACCATCTCTAAAGATGATAGCCTTTTGAAAATTTGGGTATTATCATTTTAGCCGCATTTGGAAAACCCGCAATTCTGACAGATCAGGCATCCTTCCTGGTACACCAGATCCTGGGCACCGCAATTTTCACATTTGGTTCCCTTTCTTGCTTTTGTTCCGTCGGGAATGTACCTTTTCAGCGCCCTTTCTACTCCTTTCTTCCAGGTATTGATGGTTTCGGTATTCAGGCTCAACGAGGAAACCAGGTTGACTACATCGGGCAATGGCATACCGTGCCGCAATACACCTGAAATCAGTTTGGCATAGTTCCAGAATTCCTTGTTAAACATATGCGATATGCCACCGAGCGTATTTTCATAGCCGAATTTATCGGTATATTGAAAGTCGTAACGGCTTTTCCCTGATCTGTTTTTTATTTTGATGATCTTGCCTTTGGTAACCGACTTGGGAATGGGAAGTACCTCCTCGTCAGCCAGACCGGTAAATATTTCGTAGGGTCTGCCGTCCTTCAGTCCGACAAAAGCAATCCAGTCTTCATCTTCGTTTTTGAAGCGGATGATTTCGGCCTCCAGCATCTTAGGCCTTTTGATGGACTGTGTTTCCTGCTTGCTTTTCTTATTATTGGCAACCAATACGCCTGAACGTGATCCTTCACGGTAAACGGTTATGCCTTTGCAGCCGCTTTCCCATCCTGTGATATAAAGCTTACCTACCATATCTTCCGGAGTTTTTTCCGGGAGGTTGATGGTCACACTGATGGAATGGTCCACCCATTTCTGGACGCGGCCCTGCATTTTTACTTTGCTTACCCAGTCTACGTCATTGGAAGTGGCCTTATAATAAGGCGATTTTTTTACAAGCTCATCAAGCTGATCGTCATCATACTTTTTGACTTCTTGGGGATCGTATCCTTTAATCTTAAGCCAGTGAATGAATTTATGGTGGAATACGTTATATTCTTCCCAGGAATCGCCCATATCGTCAACATATGTAACATTTGCACGGGTATCGCTTGGATTGACTTTTCTTCTTCTTTTATATACCGGCATAAATACGGGTTCAATACCTGAGGTGGTCTGGGTCATCAGGCTGGTGGTTCCGGTAGGAGCTATTGTCAGCAGAGAGATGTTTCTGCGGCCATATTGTACCATATCGTTATATAGCTGTTCGTCTTCATTTTTAAGCCGGTTGATCAGAGGATTGTTCTTTTCTTTTTCTGCCTCATATATTTCAAAAGGCCCACGGTCTTTTGCCATTTCAACCGAGGAACGATAGGCTTCCACAGCAATGGTTTTGTGAATTTCTTCGGAAAAGTCGGTGGCATTCTCACTTCCGTAAGTCAGGCCTAAAGCCGCCAGCATATCACCTTCTGCAGTGATGCCCACTCCGGTTCTTCTGCCTTCAAGGGCTTTTTTTCTGATGTTTTGCCACAGGTTATATTCTACCCGCTTGATATCGAAATCTTCCGGATCATTTTCTATTTTTTTGATTATGGCATCGATCTTTTCCACTTCAATATCTATGATATCATCCATGATCCGCTGCGCATACTTCACATGTTTTCTGAATTTTTCGAAATTGAACTTGGACTTTTGTGTAAACGGATGATCTACATAGCTGAAGAGGTTGATTGCCAGCAGGCGGCAACTGTCGTACGGACATAACGGTATCTCACCGCATGGATTGGTGGAGACCGTTTGAAAACCTTTATCGGAGTAAGAATCGGCTACGGATTCATTGGTGACGGTGTCCCAGAAAAGTATTCCCGGCTCTGCTGATTTCCATGCGTTATGAACAATTTTCTGCCAGAGCTCCCGTGCATCAATGGTTTGTTTAAAGGAGGGATTGTCAGAATCAACAGGAAATTGCTGGACATAAGGCTCGTTATTCAACACGGCTTCCATAAATTTATCATCTATCTTTACGGATACATTGGCGCCTGTTACTTTGTTGGATTCCAGCTTAGCATCAATAAAGGCTTCTGCATCGGGATGCTTGACGGATATGGTAAGCATGAGCGCTCCACGCCGACCATCCTGGGCAACTTCCCGGGTTGAATTGGAGAATCTTTCCATAAAAGGAACCACGCCGGTAGAGGTTAAAGCACTATTCATTACAGGAGTTCCGGAAGGACGTATATGAGACAGGTCATGACCCACACCTCCGCGGCGTTTCATCAACTGAACCTGCTCCTGATCCGTTTTCATAATTCCTCCGTACGAGTCGGCCCGGCTTTTGTTACCGATAACAAAACAGTTGGATAGAGAAGCTATCTGGTAAGGATTGCCAATGCCAGCCATGGGTCCACCCTGAGGCACAATGTATTTGAATTCCTTTAGCAGCTCGTAAATGTCCTCCTCTCCTAAAGGATTTGGATATTTATTTTCAATTCTGGCAATTTCTCTGGCTAGTCTGCGATGCATGTCATCGGGATTTTTTTCAAACAGATTCCCGTATGAATCTTTCAGGGCATATTTATTTGCCCACACTCTGGCGGCTAACTCGTCACCATTAAAATACTCGAGAGAACTCCTGAAGGCCTCATCAAAGGTATAGGGTTTCTTCCTCTGATTGGCCGGTCCTGTATTTTTAGTTTCCTGTTCCGTGGCTTTTCCTTTTATGTACATGTTCATGCAATTTTTTTAACGTCCTCATTGATTATTTAGTTTGAGAGATGACTATGCAAGATATGAATTGATAATTTACCGGCAAATACTAAATAATTTGTTTTATTAACATTCATAGACTAAGTTTTCAACTTTTAAGTTAACTCCTGATTAGTATTTGTTTATTTTTTTATTAACCCAAACAGCTCTTCTGATTTTACGTTTTGTCATTTTTTCCACATTTATTTTTAATTACTGTCAAAATACGGCAATTATTGCCTTATGAAGGGATGGATTTTTTCAAGTAATTCAATTATATTCAGATTAAAACCATCAACAACCAGTTTTGCCTTTTGATAATGCCGTTCTCTTTCATTTAGTTTATTGCTGATGTACTGTAAAAGTTCCGAATCGTCCTTATCTTTAATAAGTGGTCGCTCTTCCCGCACGTTTTTAAGCCGCGAAGCGAGCTGTTCTGGTTTCATTTTAAGATACACTGTAAGCCCGGCATTGTTCATATAATCCATGTTGTCGTAAAAGCAGGGAGCTCCCCCTCCTGTAGAAATTACAGCGTCATTGGTTCTGGTAATCTCTTTGAGGTACTTGCTTTCCTGTTCCCGGAAATACTTTTCTCCCTTTTTTTCAAAGATGTTTCTGATGTTTTCCTGCTCCTGCTGCTCAATAAACTGGTCAAGGTCGAGATAGCTGTATGAAAGCTTATCGGCCAGCTTTTTACCTGCTGTTGTTTTTCCGCAGCCCATAAAACCTATCAGAAATATTTTCATTTTCTCTGATTTATATCACTGTTAAAATTCCAGGCGCATCTGATCCTCATTAACCCTGTTTGCTTCGTAATCTTCATTTTCTTTTTCCGGTTCAGGCAAGGGTTCGAGCAGATGGATCTTTTTTACTTCTGCATTGGTTAATCGTTTTCCGCGAGCCTTATAGCTTTTTACACCAATGAAATCGGGGAGCAGTATTTCCTGATCTTCCTTATTTTTGTTTTTGCCTCCGAATTCAATCTTTATCCTCGGATAGGTATCAGTAAGCAGATAAAGCAGTTTGGATTGCTTATTTTCACCAATAAAACTGGTTTCCTTAGTGCCATATTCAAAACCGAACCGTTTGGCATAATAATACCCTTGATCGGCATCAAAGTAAACTGCCGAATACACCTTATCCGGGTCAAATTTTTCTATCAGGTGTATATTGTCATTGTAATGGTTCATCAGGTCATAGGAGGTGAATTTAAAGTTCCCCTTATTGGTAACCACCAGAATTTTATCGTCATCCCGGAATTTTCCCAGATATTTACCTTTTCCGTCGGTGTTTAATCTGAGCACTTCCGTGTCGAACCAAATTTTTTTGCCATCTATGGTGGGTTTGCCTTCTTCTTTTACCTGAATTTTATGCACTGCATGTTTTGTAAAGATGTTGCCCCGTGCGTTTCTTCCTCTAACGGGCAGATCTCTGAAATTCAATTCCAGTTGCTTTTTCTTCAGTCGGGGTTTCGGCTGCAGATAGACCTTCAGGATTTCGGCTTCTCCGTTGGGATTGGCCGTGAGGTAAAGGATTTTTGAACCTTTGGTTCCTTTGGTAATGTCATATTCCCGGTCTCTGGTAATTCCGGATATCGGGCAGCGTTTCATCATAATGTCCCCGTTGAGGCCGTCCCGATATACCAAGTTATATATGGTACGTTTGTCATTTCTCTTAAAAACGCCTACATGAATAATGTCTTTCCCCACAAACAGCTTTTCGTCAACCTTGGTGATGAGGTATTTTCCATCTCTCCTGAAGGCAATAATTTCGTCAATATCGGAACAATCGCAGACATAGTCCGCTTTTTTCAATCCTGTGCCTATGAAACCATCCTTGCGGTGGACATACAGTTTTTTATTGGCTTCCACCACGTTTGTCGCTTCGATGCTTTCAAGGTTGCGTATTTCGGTTTTTCTGCCTTTTCCCTTGCCATATTTCTTTTTGATTTGTCTGAAATAATTGATGGTATATTCGGTGATGGCAGCAAGTTTCTTTTTAATGCTTTCTATTTCATCCTGTAGTTTTTTAAGGTATTCATCCGCTTTTTTGGAATCATATTTCGAAATTCGCTTGATCTTGATTTCGGTAAGCTTGATCAGATCTTCCCTGTTTACCTCACGTACAAGTTGTTTCTTGAAGGGTTGAAGGCCTTTGTCAATGGTTTGAAGGATAGATTCCCAGGTTTCGCAATCTTCAATGTCATTGTAAATCCGGTTTTCTATGAATATCTTTTCCAGTGATGACATATGGAGGGATTCCTGGAGCTCACCTTTTCTGATCTCCAGCTCTTTTCTGAGCAATTCCCTTGTGTTGTCTGTGGAGATTCTGAGCATCTCACTAACACCCATGAATCGGGGCTTGTAGTCGTCTATTACACAGGCGTTGGGTGAGATGGATACTTCACAATCGGTAAAAGCATAGAGAGCGTCGATCGTTTTATCAGAAGATGCGCCATTTGCCAGGTGGATAAGAATTTCCACTTCTTCGGCGGTGTTGTCGTCGATCTTTTTCACCTTGATTTTGCCTTTGTCGTTGGCTTTCAGTATGGAGTCAATCAGAGAATTGGTGGTTTTACCATAGGGTATCTCTGTAATGGCCAGTGTTTTTTTATCCCGTTTTTCTATTCTGGCCCTTACCTTGATGTGACCACCCCGTCTTCCGTCGCTGTATTTGGAAAAGTCGGCAATTCCACCGGTTGGAAAATCCGGGTACAATTCAAATGATTTCTCTTTAAGATGGGCGATGGCTGCATCGATGAGCTCATTGAAATTGTGGGGCATGATCTTGGAGGCCAGGCCCACCGCTATACCTTCAACGCCCTGGGCCAGCAATAAAGGAAATTTAACCGGCAGTGTGAGTGGTTCCTGGTTTCTGCCGTCATATGAGGTTTTCCATTTGGTGGTTTTGGGATTGAATACCACCTCCCGGGCAAAATTTGTCAGTCTGGCTTCAATATATCGGGGAGCTGCTGCACTGTCGCCTGTCATCATATTGCCCCAGTTTCCCTGGGTATCTATCAGCAGATCTTTCTGCCCCAATTGGATCAATGCATCTCCGATGGATGCGTCACCATGGGGATGGTATTGCATGGTGTACCCTATGATATTGGCTACCTTCATATACCGTCCGTCGTCTATTTGTCTCATGGTATGAAGGATTCGCCTTTGTACGGGTTTTAATCCGTCATTGATATGCGGTACTGCTCTTTCCAGTATAACATATGAGGCATAATCGAGGAACCAGTCTTTATACATTCCTGAAAGATGGGAGATGCGGTGAAGTGGTTCCCCGCCTCCCTCGCCGTTTCCATTCTTATTTTCAAAGTGATTGTGTCCGTTCCGTTCTTTTTCTTCCATAATTGCCCAAATGATTGTCTCTGCTCAACAACAATGATTGCCAGCCAATAATTTCGTATTTATTTGGTTGCTATCCTTCAAACAGGGCTTCCTCAACCCTCAGATTGTCCACAATGAATTCCTGGCGTTCAGGAGAGTTTTTGCCCATATAAAATGAGAGCAATTGCTTAATGGCATCTTCTTTATACAGGCGTACAGGTTCCAGCCGGATGTCCTGGCGGATGAACCGTTTGAACTCTTCGGGCGAGATTTCTCCCAAGCCTTTGAAGCGGGTTACTTCCGCTTTTTTGCCCAATTTTTGGAGTGCCTTTTCTTTTTCGTTTTCATTGTAGCAGTAAATGGTTTTCTTTTTATTCCTGACACGGAAAAGGGGGGTTTGAAGAATATAAAGGTTTCCGTTTTTTACCAGATCGGGGAAAAACTGCAGGAAAAAAGTAATCAGCAGCAAGCGGATGTGCATGCCATCCACATCGGCATCCGTAGCAATCACAATATTTTTGTATCTCAGGTTGTCCAGCCCTTCCTCAATATTCAATGCCGCCTGAAGGAGGTTGAATTCTTCATTTTCATATACAATTTTCTTTGTAAGCCCGTAAGTATTCAAAGGTTTTCCTTTCAGGCTGAATACTGCCTGCGTGTTGACATCCCTGGCTTTTGTTATGGAACCGCTTGCTGAGTCTCCCTCGGTGATGAAAATGGTGGATTCCATTCTTCGTTCATGGTTGCTGTTATAATGAATCCTGCAGTCCCTGAGTTTTTTGTTGTGAAGGTTGGCTTTTTTGGCCCTCTTTTTGGCCAGCTTCTTAACGCTGTTGATTTCCTTGCGTTCTTTTTCGGACTCCATGATCTTTTTAATCAGGGCATCAGCTGTTTCCTGATTCATGTGAAGATAGTTGTCGAGCTTGGTTTTGAGGAATTCATTCACGTAGTTTCTGATGGTTGGACCCTCCGGGCCCATGTCCTTTGAGCCCAGCTTGGTCTTGGTCTGGGATTCAAATACAGGATCTTCTATTTTGATGCTTATGGCAGCGATAATGGAAGTCCGGATGTCCGATGCATCATAGTCTTTCCGGTAAAAATCGCGAAGGGTTCTGACAAGCGCCTCCCTGAAAGCGTTCAGATGGGTGCCGCCCTGGGTCGTATGCTGCCCGTTTACAAAACTGTAGTATTCTTCTCCGTACTGGTTTCCGTGGGTCATAGCTAGTTCTATATCTTCATCCTTAATATGGATAATGGGATACAAACCTTCCGAGCTCATGTTTTCTTCGAGCAGATCTTTCAGCCCGTTTTCAGAGTGCAGCCCGTTGCCGTTAAAATATACGGTAAGTCCTGAGTTGAGATATACATAGTTTTTAAGCATGTTTTCCACATACTCTTCTATATAGTGGTATTCTCCAAACATCTCATTGTCCGGAGAAAAAGTAACCAGTGTCCCGTTCTTTTCCTTTGTTTGCAGGTCACTTTCTTCCCCGGTGAGTTCTCCTCTGGCGAACTCAGCAGTGCTCTTCCTGCCTTCGCGGTATGATTCAATCCTGAAGTATTGTGAGAGGGCATTGACAGCTTTTATACCCACACCATTGAGCCCGACGGATTTTTTAAATACCTTGGAATCGTATTTTGCACCTGTATTCATTTTGGAGGCTACTTCCTTCAGCTTCCCCAGGGGAATCCCCCTGCCGAAATCCCTTATCGATACTTTTTTATCCTTTATATCTACATTGATCTTCTTTCCATAGCCCATCATATACTCATCGATGGAGTTGTCCATCACCTCTTTCATCAAAACATAGATACCATCATCCTGGGAGTTACCATCTCCCAGCTTCCCTATATACATACCGGGCCGCCTTCTGATGTGTTCTTTCCATTCTAAGGTTCTGATGCTCTCTTCAGAATAATTTTCCGACATATCTTACTAATTTTCCGTAAAAATAACCAAAAGAATACATGCTGATCCATTTGTTTTTCAACACAAATTGTTAATTATTTTTCCGATACAGGCTAAAACGAAAAAAATGAGCAAAATTGTGCAGGCAGGGAAAATCTCAGATAAGCTTCATTTGTTTTAAAAGTTCCAGTGCATTCATGTTTTGTGCAATACCGTCTCTTAGCAGGTAGTCGTATTTCATTTCTTCCTCAGCCAGTTCCACTTCAAATCTTTTGTTGTGGATCCGGTCGGGGTATTTTTCTTTCAGCGTGGTTAAAGAAAGATCATGCGTTGCAATGACGCTTGTCACCTGCATGGAGATCAGTCTTTCCAGGAAAGCTTTGGATGCTTTTTCCTTGTCCTGTGTATTGGTACCGGTAAGTATCTCATCCAGCAGCACCAGGATGTTTTCTTCCTTGCTCGCCTGATCGATGAGCTTTTTGAGTCTTTTAATTTCCGCGTAGAAATAACTTTCATTTTTTGAAAGCGAATCGGTGATGTTCATGCTGGTGAAAAGACAGGTGATCTGGAATGTTAATTGGCCTGCACAAACAGGTGCCCCGACCATTCCAAGCACAAGATTTACACCTATTGTTCTGAGAAAGGTGCTTTTTCCGGCCATATTGGCTCCGGTAATGATGATCGTATCTCCTTTTTTCGTTATGGCAAAATTGTTGTTCACCCGTCTGTCCTGAGGTATAAGAGGATGACCCATATCTTCAGCTTCCAGAATTTTGCTTTCACTTATTTCCGGAAATGCATATGATGAGTGATTGTAGTGAAAATTGGCCAGACTGATAAGGGCATCAAAGTTACCGATGGTCTCAATCCAGTTTTCGATATGCTTTGCATAGTGCCTGTGCCAGTTCTCCAACCGTATCGTCTGGTGTACATCCCATAAGAAAAATAATTTGAGTATGATGTCGGCAAGAATATTGTTGCGGTTGTCCAAAGCATCACAAATACGGAATAATTTTTTAATGATCCGGCTTGATGGATGTTTATCTACAAAAAGGCTCTTTTGCAAGTCGATCAAACCAGTGGATGAAAAGTTCTGTTTTTCTATATGCTGAAGCAATTGAGCGTAGTTTTTCAGTGCCGGCAATTGATTGGTGATTTTTTGATACTGGCCATTGATTTTTGGAGATATATTCCATATTATAAGTAAGTTTACAAGCAAGAGGAGAATGAAATAGCCCAGGGGAACCATCCCGTATATGGTAAGGCCAATCATCCCGAAGGTCAGAAGAGGCATAACCCACCTCAGTATTTGATAGGGAAGATTACTGATGAGCCATGGTTGTTCCTGAGTCCAGACAAAAAGTTGGGTATCGTTGTAGTGGTTTAGATTCAGTTTATTCCCGGTGGCCGTAAATTTTTGTCTCCATTGCAGTTGTTTCGATAATTCTTTTATTGCGGATTGCCTCTGTTTTATGTTTTCTTTGGATTTCAGCGGGCTGCGCAGCCAGTTCGCCAGTTTATTTTTACCGGCATAGGTACAGGTTCTGGTGATATACTGGAAAAGGCTTGATTCACCGAAAATCTCCAGATCATCGGTGAATTCATGCATGGTATCCTTAAATTCCCTACCGCTGTGAAAATTACTGATGTTGCCTCTCAGGGCTTCTATTTCCCCTGAATTTACACGAATCAGGTTGTTGATGATCTGAGTATCATCTTTTTTTCTACCATGCTGGATAACAAGATAAATAAACAAACCAAGCAGGAAAGCTATGACTCCCAAACCAATAAGCAGATCCGTTTTTATAAACAGATAACCCAGATATACAGTCAAAACGAAAGTTATGACCCTGCCAAAAGCCAGTATATTCAGCTTTTGCTTAATTTTTCGATATTCTCCCGAATATTTATTGTGAAATTCTCTGTAATAATTTATTAGTTCTTCCATCGCTTCATCATTCATTCATTAATAAGTAAAATTATCGAGGCCTTCAAAATTAATACGCTTTTTTGACGTATTCTTATACATCAATAAATAATATTGGATAAATTTGTATTCTTATATAAAGTTAAACCCCTTAAACATTCATTGAACCATGCTTTGGAAATTGGCTTATTTCATGGTGGGAATGGCCTTAGGTTTTTCTGGCTTTGCACAGGAAGAGGAAGCCAGACTTGACACCATATATATGTTGGGCCAGGAGAAGAAACTTGTTGATGTAAAGAGAATAATGCATTCCGATGTAAAGTACAAGGAGCCGGGCAGTGATGAGCTTCAGAACATGAAAACCAATAACATTCAGAAGATCATTTTTGATAATGGCAGAAAGGAAGTGTTTAATGATCCCTTAGTTGAGGATATTACGGAGGTCGACTGGCAGAATGTTGTTTTGACTGAAAAAAAGAGTGAGGTTGACGGATTTTATGAAATTGGAGAGGTAACCGGTAAGTCTTCCTCAACTAACCGAACTATGAAATCAGCGGAAAGGACTGCCAAAATCCGGATGAAGAAGCGGGCCGCCAACAAGGGAGGTGTTATGGTTTTAATCACCAAAGAGGAAAGAAGTGGAGGTTTCGGGGAGGTACCTACCTTCTACATGGAAGGAGTAGCCTATAGTTTTGAGAAACCGGAAGATGAATGATGTTACCTTTTGCCTGCTTTCTTCCCGGATAGCTGACCGCAGGCGGCATCAATATCTTCGCCCCTGCTTTTTCTGAGATTGACCACAAGATTTTTGCTTTCCAGAAATGTTTTGAAGTCATTCAGCTTTTGAGGATTTGGCTTTTGGAAATCCGGATCACCTGTAGCATTGTATTCGATCAGGTTGATCTTAACAGGGAAATTTTTGCAATATTCAGCCAGTGCCCTGGCTTCGGTCAGCGTGTCATTGATATCTTTGAGCATCAGGTATTCAAACGTAATCCGTTTTCCGGTGTTTTGATTAAAATGTTGTAAAGCTTTTCTGATCGCTTCCAGGTTGTACTTTTTGTTGACAGGAATGAGCCGTGTCCGGGTTTCATCCAGGGCAGAATGCAGGGAGACGGCTAAATTAAACCTGATCTGATCATCAGCCAACTGTTTGATCTTTTCGGGGAGGCCTATGGTGGAGAGTGTAATCCGCCTTGGGGAGAAACCAATGCTTTTTTCAGAGCCAATCAGCTCGATAGAAGCCTTGACTTCTTCATAATTTAACAGCGGCTCGCCCATCCCCATGTAAACAATATTGCTGAGGGATAAGTTGTACATTTCGTTCGCTTTGTTTTTTACAGTCATGATCTGATCAAATATTTCAGCTTGCGTAAGATTCCTTTTGAACGGGATTTTGCCGGTGGCACAGAAAGTGCAGTTTAATTTGCAGCCAATCTGTGAGGAAACGCAAACTGTTGCTCTTGATCCGCTGGGGATTAAAACGCTTTCAGTTAGATGGCCGTCGTGCGTCTTAAAGGCAAATTTTACAGTGTTGTCATTGCTGGTTTGTTTTGAGTGAATGCTGAGCCGGGGGATAGAGAAATTTTCCGAAAGGAATTTCCTGGTTTCTTTTGATAAATTCGTCATTTCCTCAAAAGAGGTAGACCCTTTTTTCCATAGCCATTCGTAAACCTGGCGACCCCTGAATGTTTTTTCTCCCCGCTCCAGAAAAGAGTAAATCAGCTCATCTTCACTCATTTTACGTATATCTGGCTTGGTAATCTCCATAAATGTTCTGTTTGGTGCAAACCTAATCCTTTTTTATTTAAATGATAAATGATTAAATTCGTAAATTTTAAACGACAAAGTTGACTTTGGTCTGAACTTAAGTATAATCATAAAATAAACAGTAACATGAAAAGAAAAATTACGAGCGTATTAATCGGTTTCTTATTGATTTTTAGTTTTTCACTGAAAGCCGATGAAGGCATGTGGTTGCTGACCATGTTGGATAAAATGAATATGGACCGCATGCAGGAGATGGGATTAAAGCTATCCAAAGAAGATATTTACAGCATTAATCAGTCAAGCATCAAAGATGCAGTTGTGAATTTCAGTGGTTTTTGCAGCGGTGAAATTGTCTCCGATCAGGGGCTTATCCTTACCAATCACCATTGCGGTGAAAGTTCCATACAAGAGGTAAGCACTCAGGAGGACAATTATCTTAAAGAGGGATTCTGGGCCGAAAGTCTGGAAGATGAAATTCCAATTGAGGATTTGTATGTTTCTTTCCTGGTTCGAATGGAAGACGTCACCGAAAGGATCAATTCAGAGCTTACCGATGATATGAGCGAAAAGGAAAGAAATAAAAAGATACAGGAAGTTTTTTCCACCATTAAAGAAGAGGCTACCGAAGACAATCATTATGAAGCCAGCGTAAAATCATTCTATCAGGGCAACGAATTTTATTTAATGTTATATGAGGTTTACGACGATGTCCGTTTGGTAGGCACTCCTCCGGAATCAATAGGCAGCTATGGGGGCGATACCGATAATTGGATGTGGCCGCGCCACACCGGCGATTTTAGTATGTTCCGTGTTTATGCCGGACCTGACGGCAAGCCTGCCAAATACTCCGAGGAAAATGTACCCCTTGAGCCAGCCCATCATTTTCCAATTTCTGTGGAAGGAATGAAGAAGGGAGATTTTTCCATGACTTTGGGTTATCCCGGAGGCACTGACCGGTATATGACTTCCTACGGCGTTGAAGAAACCAGGGATATCATTAATCCTACCCGGATTAAAGTGCGGGAAAAGAAGCTTGAAATTATGGAGGAGTCAATGAATTCTAGTGAGGAACTGGAGCTAAAATATTCTTCCAAACATTCAGGCACGAGCAATTATTATAAGTACAGTGTAGGCCAGAATGAAGGTCTGAGGAGGCTTGATGTGATACAGGAAAGACAGAAGCAGGAAGATCGGTTCAGAGAATGGGTGAATAAAAGCGATTCAAGACGGGAAAAATATGGGGAGACGCTTTCCATGGTCAAAGAAGCTTATGAAGATCGGAGTGAATATTATAAGACGTTTTTATATATGAATGAAGCCATTCTCAGTGGATCTGAGATCGTACCGTTTACCGCGAGATTTCAGGGACTCTACAATATTCTTGATGCCCACCCTGACAGCACTGAAACCATCCAATATGAGGTTGAAAACCTCCGGCCCCGGCTGAAGGATTTCTATAAAAACTATCATGCTCCAACAGATGAGAAGCTCTTAAGTGCTTTATTGGAAATATTTGACAAGAACGTGAAGGATGAATTTAAACCTTCTTTTTTTAACCGCATAGAAAACCTTTATGATGGGGATTTCAGTCAGTATGGCGAGGTGATGTTTGAGAACTCTGTTTTTACTTCGATGAACACGTTGAACTCCTTTTTGGAGAATCCAAAAGTGGAAATTTTGGATAATGATCCTGCTTATACTGCTATGAAATCGGTGCAGGATAAACTTATGGAAATCCGGCAACAGTACCGGAGTTATGCCAGCCAGCTCAATAAAGGACGGCGCTTATTCATGCAAGGGTTGCGGGAAATGCAGGAGGACAAGCGGTTTTATCCGGATGCCAATTTTACCATGCGCCTGAGCTACGGAAAGATCAACGATTATTATCCCCGGGATGCCGTACATTATGACTATTATACCACTTTAAAGGGATTGATGCAGAAAGAAGATCCTTCCAATGATGAATTTTTTGTGGATGATAAGCTTAAAGAGCTGTATGAGAATAAAGATTATGGGCCCTATGGAGAGGACGGTACCATGCGTGTATGCTTTATCTCGGATAATGACATTACCGGCGGCAACTCAGGAAGCCCTGTGATAAACGCAGAGGGCGAACTGGTAGGTATTGCTTTCGACGGCAACTGGGAAGCCATGACCAGCGATATTAAATTTGAACCCAATCTTCAAAGAACCATCAGTGTGGATATCCGCTACGTGCTTTTCGTTATCGATAAATTTGCAGAAGCCGACCGGCTCATTGAAGAGATGGATATTGTCGACAATTAAGTAATGATTGGATGATTG
>JBKGZA010000046.1:0-18420 GCA_046545815.1 Bacteroidales bacterium | reverse complement strand
TTATATATCAAACACCGAAGGATCTATTCCTTTATTGACTTTATAAGTCTCAATTTCCAGCATCATGTCCTGCTTTCCTGAGATATCAATTTTATAAGGAAATTTTACGCCCTCTACATTTCTGTAATCGGAAAATTTTTGAATGGACGTGATTTCTCCCTCCGGTGTTTGCTGGCTTTCTTTAGTCTGGACCTTCAGGCCGGTATCCACTGAATAAAAGTCATAATGGATTTGCCCGGCCGGATTGGTGACCCTGATCTTATAAGCTTCTTCACCATCAACCGATTCGATGCCTTGTAGCTCAAGTTTAACATCAATCTTCTCGTATCTTAAAAATTTGAACATCTTTGCTTCATAACGGAGATTTTTGAGCTGTTCGCCCTGAATTTCCTTTTCCTCTCCCATGGCCGTCATTTTCGCCTTTTCGCCGTCATAAACCTGTTTCTGAACCACCTGGCCGTTCATTTCTGTGATGTTGGCAAATTTATCAGGGGCTTCACGAAAACTTTTGATGGTTACTGATCGGCCCATCATGGAAACCGAACCAATCTGCTGCAGGTCTTTAATGTTGTTGATGTTCTTTTTACCACCGATGGCTTCAATATAATTGTCTATCACCTTTTCTGCGGTCAGATCTTCGGGCAACGGGGAAGATGCTTTTACCGGATTTCCGGTATGATCATACAGTTCCACCTCGTTGCTGGCACTGAAACGCTTCAGTTTGTCAGATATCTTTGATTTGTCCCCCACTACAACAATTATGGATTCGTCAGGTAGGATATACTTATTCGCAACCTGCCGGACTTCGCCTGCAGTTACCTCTTCCACTTTTTTCAGGTAATTGGCATAATAGTCATCAGGGAGATCATAGCGTTTGGTATTAAGCGCAAATCTGGCTTTGGTCTGGGCATCTTCCAAAGATCTGGCAAACTGGCCGGTAATCACATTCTTGACCAGGTCCAGATGTTCTGTATCTACCTGTTCATTGCGTATTCGTTTCATTTCATGCATAAATTCATCGACGGCGCTGTCGGTGACTGCGGTGCCTACTTCAGCATTTGCCCTGAAGTAACCCACTTCAGGGTCCTTTTCAAGGGTTGACCGGGCGCCGTAGGTATAGCCTTTATCTTCCCTCAGGTTCTGCATCAAATAACCGGAAAATACACCGCCACCAAGAATATTGTTCATCACGTTTGTTTTGATGGCATCCGATTCACCAACTCTTAGTTCCAGTGGGTAAGTAACCGATATAACCGATTGTACAGCCTCTTCTTTATCAACGACTGCTACCCTTGTTCCTTTGTTTCTTTCAGGAAAATCATATTTGTGTTCAGGCACTTCTCCCTTTTCCCAGTTTCCAAAATATTGTTCTGCATAAGCTTTGGCTTTTTCCAGGGTGATGTCTCCCACCATTACCAAGTATGAGGTGTTCGGTTTATAATACTTTTTGTAATAATTCATGCACTTTTCGGGTGTGATGTTCTCTACTGTTGTTTTTGTTTCCAGCTCTCCGTAAGGATGATCGCCATTTCTCAGCTTTCGGGACACCCGGCTTGAAATAAAAGAAGCATTGGTTTCGGAAGAGGCCATGTCCGAAATGGTGTTCTTTTTGTATTTTTCCACTTCTTTTTCGGGATAGGTAGGACTGGTGACTATTTCCGACATAATATCCAGCAGTTCATCCGAATTTTTGCTCAGGCATGAACCAAAGACTTCATTTGTAGAGGTATTGAGCCTGGCACCAATGAAATCAACTGCTTCGTCAATTTGTGCCTTTTCACGGTTTGAAGTGCCGTTCCTGAGTAAGTTACCTGCTGCACTGACATATCCGGTTGTATCGCCTTCTTTGACCGGATCGGCGTCTATGGTCAACTGAAAGGATACCATTGGCATTTCATGATTCTCAGATACGATTACTTCAAGGCCATTGTCCATCGTAAAGGAAACAGGTTTGCTGAATTTGATCTCTGGTGCGGGTCCTGCTTTTGGTGGTTTAGTTCTGTCTACCTGGGCGTTTGCCGAGAAAACAATCCAAACGAGCAGGAATGTGGTGTATAATAATTTTATTCTGGTGGACTTCATAATGCAATGTTTTTAGGTTAAAGGTTTAATTGTCTTTTTGGGATTGAGGCAGATAATACAATACCACCCGGTTGTCTTCCCTGAAATATTTATTGGCAACCCTTTGGAGGTCTTCTTTGGTTACGTTCAAGTATTTTTCCAGTTTGTGGTTAATTAAACCGGTGTTTTTAAAATAAGTATAGTTGCTTGCCAGATTCTGGGCTCTGCTTGCGATGGTGCTATTCTGCCGTACAATTTGGGTTTCAAACTGGTTTTTCAGTTTTTGAAGCTCTTTGTCAGAGATTGGGTTGTTTCTTACACTGGCGATTTCGGCATCCATTGAGTTCTCCAGCTTTTTGTTATCTGTTCCCGTGTTGGGAAGGGCCAGCATTATTGCAACCCCCGGGTCCTCTAAAGGCATCGGGAAAAGGTTTACCTGAGCAGCCAGTTCTTTTTTGTCGACCAGGTTTTTGTACAATCTGGAGCTTTGTCCTTCCGACAACAAGGTGCTCAGCATATCTACGGCATAATAATCATCCGTGCCCATTGCCGGAGTATGGTAGGCCTGTATAATTGCCGGAAGCCGGATGTTATCATATACCGTATCTCTGATCTCTTCGTGCTTTACAGGCTCTACTGCATCAGGCCTGGGGATATCCTTTTCCCCTTTCGGTATGTCTGCAAAATATTTTTCAATCAGTTCTTTGGCCCGGTCTTTTTCAATATCTCCAGCAATGGTCAGTACAGCATTGTTTGGGACATAAAATGTTTTATAGAAGTTTTTTATATCCTGGTCGGATGCAGATTTGATGTGGCTGGTATCTCCTATGGTTGTCCATTTGTAGGGATGTTTGGTATAAGCCCTTTTCATTGTTTCAATCAGTATGCTTCCATAGGGCCGGTTGTCGTAGTTTTGTTTTTTCTCTTCAATAACTACTTTTTTTTGAGTGGCAATGCCTGTGGAGTCAATTTTGGCATGCAGCATCCTTTCGGATTCAAGCCATAAACCCAGTTCCAGTTGATTGGAAGGCAAAGTTTCGTAATAGTAGGTACGGTCACTCGAGGTATTGGCATTAAGCGTACCTCCGGCCTTTTCCACATACTCTGAATATTTGCCTCTGCCGATGTTTTTGGAGCCCTCAAACATCAAGTGTTCAAACAAATGAGCAAATCCTGTCAGTTGAGGATCCTCGTTCTTAGACCCTACATGGTACATCACCGATACATTGACAATGGGGGTGGAGTGATCTTCATGCAGGATGACATGGAGCCCGTTATCCATTTTGTATTCTTCAAACTGGACTTGGGGTGTCTGGGCTGAAGATCCATGGACGATCAAGAGCGAGAGTCCAAAAAGCAATAAAAATGTCTTGAGATTCATTTGATTTTCTTTAATGGTTAAAAATTGCATCTAAAATAGAAATTTTTTCTTCTTTAGAGGGGTGCATTCCCAATTTTTTCCAAAATAAAAGAGGTGGATGGAAAAAATTGGGAATGCACCTTTTTTTAGAGCGATTTTCTTTTTATTGAAGGATTCAAAGGGTTCCCAAAACCATTATCCAATCAACCCATTGTTTATTAAATAAATTTAACTTTTTTTTTATTGCCCGGTAGTAAAATCTTTCTTACTTTGCCTGAATTTTAAATTTTAAACTGTAAGCTTATGAAAATTAAAAACTTATTCGGCTTGGTGATTATGGCCGTCATGATGTCCTCTGCTTTTCCCCTTAAAGCACAGGATTTGGACACAAATCAGAACCAACAACAGGAAATTGAAGTCAGTGATAGTGAGCTTCAAACTTTTGGTGAAATTATGATGGAAGCTCAGGCCGTTCAAAAACAAGCCCAGGGTGTTATGATGAAGGCAATCCAGGAAAGTGGGATGGATATGAAAAGATTTCAGGAAATTTCGCAGGGAAAAGAACAGGGAAATGAAGTTGACATGTCAGAGGAAGAAGAGGAGGCTTATTCTTCCATTCAGCAGGTAATGCAAGAAGAACAGGAAAAAATGAAAAAGCAGATGGAGTCAATTATTGAGGAATATCCGATGGAGGAGAAGCGATATATGCAGATCAACCAGGCTCTGAGAACTGACAAAGAGCTTCAGCAACGTTTTAAGCAACTGATGAGCAAACAGCAAAAGCAACAACAACCTCAACAACAACCTCAGCAACAACCACAGCAATAATTTTTAGACTTCACGAATGATGGTATCTGAGTTTAAAAGCTTTTTAATGAAATTATATTTATCTTAATTTCTTTTAACGCTTGAAATTTTGAATGGGGGACATTATGTTTTTTTTTTGACATTACATTAAATCTTTAAATTATATCATTATGAAAACAATTAAAGAATTTATCGGTTTGTTTGTAATGTCGGTCATGGTGTTTTCTTTTGTTGGAGTAACGGCTCATGAAGGTAATGCTCCCAGGCAGACTGAGGTTAGTGACAGCGAACTGGAAGTTTATGCCAACATTATGACGGATCTTCAAACGGAACAGAAAGAGGCCCAGGAAAAGATGAGGGAAGCCATTGAGGAAAATCCTGATATGGATATGCAACGCTATCAGGAGATATCTCAGGCCAGAACCCAGGGTGGTGATGCAGACATGAGTACCGAGGAAGAAGAAGCATTTTCTGCTATTCAAAAGGTTATTGAAGAAGAACAGCAGAAGTTGGACAAGAAGATGGAATCCCTTTTGGAGGAGCATGGAATGGAACAGAAGCGTTATATGGAGATTGATCAGGCCGTGGAAGGTGATGAGGAGCTGCAAGATCGGCTTAATAAGATTATGAGTGAGCAGGAATAGTGGCAGCAGTAAAATCTGACGAAATGTAGCCGCTTCATTATTAAATTGCTTTTTTTTGGGGAAAATGTAGGATCATTTCTTACCAGGCATCAGGCAACGGTCTGATGCCTGGTTTTTTGATCGGTTATTGTCAGAAAAGCCTTAAGCCAATTTATCAAACTAAAAAAGAAAAAATTATGACACAGAGCGTATTTTTTTCGTCAATGAGAAATAGAACTCATAAAAGTCCGCTGCATAAGATCAGCAGATTATTGAAGAAGATCAATGTGATGGGCACATTTGAAGAGCAACAGTTGATTGCGGTTAAGGTACATTTTGGTGAGCTTGGAAATACGGCTTTTTTGAGACCTGTATTTTTAAGGCCGGTACTAGGCGAACTCAAGGAAATGAATACCCGGCCTTATCTGACAGATACCAATACGTTGTATGTTGGTATGCGTACTAATAGTGTGGATCATCTTTATTGCGTCAACTGGAACGGATTTGGTTATTCCACCCTTCAGGTGCCGGCTGTTATAGCAGACGGACTCAGAGGGGAAAACAGCGTTGAAGTGGAAGTTAATCAGACCTTGTCTGACAATGTGCATCTTGCCTCTGATATTCTCAATGCGGATGGTATGATGTGTGTGAGTCATTTTAAAGGACATGAGCTGACCGGTATTGGCGGTGCCATAAAGAACCTTTCTATGGGTTGCGCCAGTAGGCAGGGAAAGTTGGATATGCACTCCCTATCCAGGCCCTCTGTCAATCAGGAAAAATGTACTGCTTGTAGACAATGTTTAGATTATTGTCAGGAGCAAGCCATCGAAATTGGCAAAAAAGCTTATATTACAGACAGTTGTGTAGGTTGTGCCCGTTGCATAGGCATTTGTCCTGAAGGAGCCATTGAGATCAACTGGAATGCTTCGTCGGAAGATATACAGAAAAAAATGGCCGAATATGCCTATGGCGTGCAGCAAAATTTTGGTGAAAAAATGTTGTATGTTACTGTCGTTACCAATGTGGTACCGGGCTGTGATTGTGATCCGGCAAATGATGAGCCGCTGGTTCAGGACATCGGTTTTCTGGCATCCACCGATCCGGTGTCGATTGACAGGGCTGCACATGATCTGGTGAAAAAAGCCAATGGGGGGAATGATCCTTTTGTTGAATATTATCCCCATTTGAATCCTACCATACAGCTTGACCATGCCGGTGAGATAGGCCTGGGTACAAATGATTACAAACTGATAGAGATATAAGTTGGATAGCCATTAGAAATGGACGGAGGCATTTCCAATGGCTATTATTTATTGATATACAGAACCTTTTCTGCTGAACTCTCCTGATTCAGGATCAAATTTCTGCAGATATCTGGTTTTTGTCACCTCTACATCGCATTGGTATTCCTTTATATTTTCCAGTTGGTCATTAATGGGACTTGAATAGAAAAGGTTCAGGAAGATTTTCTTATCCCAGTGTTGTGATTGTTCTTTAATTTTTTCATAGTAGTCAAACCGCTCCTTTTCAGTATAATAATCCATTAGAGAAAGATGATGGGGGTGCTCCACTTTTACTTCATGGAAGACAACGCTTGAAATCATTAAAAAGATATCATCCAATATGCTGTCATTGCTTGGATACCATACCCATTCATTGGATCCCTTCAATTCTTTCATAAATAGAATGGGTTCATCATTTTCTGAAAGATACAGTTGATATTCAGGAATAACTCCACCATTCTCAAGATTGTATTCTCCTATTAAAACCTGCACTTTATATGAGGGTGACATAAACAATATATTTTATCTGAATAAAAATTTTGTAAAGGTAAAAATAATGGCGTTTCGCGCAAGAATCGAAATAAAAGAATAAAAGATATTCAGAACATTATTGTTTTTCTTCCTCTGACTGGTCTTTTTCTGTCTTCTCGGACTCTTCTTTGTCTTTTTTGCTTGAAAAAGTTCTGATAAACCAGTTCTTCCTAACTGTTTCTGCAGCCTCATCAAGTTCTTTGGCACTTTTGTCAATACTTCCCAGTGTACTGTCCACTCTTTTGGCAAAGGCAGTGTCTGTTAGTAGTTTATTGATTAATCCTTTGCCTGATCTCATTTGTCCGGTAAATTCGGCAAGATTGTCGGAAATGTTCCGGGCTTTTTCGCTGGTATGGGTTAAATTTTTGGATGCGATATCAAGATTGTGGGTGAATGAGGTGTCGGTGAAGATCTTACCAAAGACCCCCTCGCCTTTGTTGATTTTTTGACTAATTTCCCTGAGATTTTCTGTGGACTGGAACAAATTGTTCCCTGCCTCATCGAATTGTTCGGCCATCAGAGTATCTGAAAGCATTTTGCCTAAAACTCCTTCTTCCTGATTGATCTTTTCGGTAACCTGGTTGAAATTTTCTGTTAACCGGGCAGTATTGTTGCTGATTTTATTCAGGTTATTTGAAAAGGAGGTATCTGTGAAAATGCTTCCGAAAATGCCTTCACCCTGATTGATCTTGGTGGTGATCTCGGCAAGGTTTCGCGTGATCACAGTGGTGTTGGAACTTGATTTGTCAAGTTCTTCAAGAATTTCGTCCATTTTCACCGCTTCTATTGTTCCGAGAAAGTCACCTTCTTCTACAACTTCCGCCGAAGGAGTTCCTGAGGTTATATTTACCACTTTATTGCCCATCACTCCTTCTGTACCGATTTCCATTCTGGAATCTTCACGTATGAATTGATGTACCTTTTTTTCGAGGGTAACCTGTACCTTTACCAAGGTATCGGTGAGGAGTTGAATATTGGACACCGTTCCAACATTAATGCCCGAATAACGGACATTATTGCCTACTTTTAATCCGCTTACATCTTTAAACACGCCATTGATCGTGAAGGTATTGCCAAACAGGTTTCTTTGCTTTCCAATAATGTATATGGCAGTAACAAAGATGGTAATGCCAACAATGATAAAGAATCCGAGACGTATACTTTTCCCTAATGTTAATTTCATGGTACAGCGAATTTAATTAAAAAAGTTGTAAATCCAGGGATCCTCACTTGATTTCAGTTCATGGTATTTCCCTGAGGTATATAATTTCCCGTCCTTCAATACATGGATGATATTGGATGTAAGTCTGACACAGCTTATGTCGTGTGTAATAATGACGGCCGTGGTATGATACTTTTCCTGGAGGTTGATGATCAGGTTGCTGATTTCTTTTGAAGTAATGGGGTCCAGGCCTGTGGTGGGCTCATCGTAAAGGATGATTTCAGGTTTGAGGATGAGGGTTCTGGCCAGGCCGATCCGCTTTTGCATACCTCCTGATAGTTCGCTTGGCAGGAGATCCATTGTCCTTCTCAGACCAACGTTATCAAGGGCTTCTAAAACATGGGCATCCGTTTCCTTCTGTGAAGAAACCAATTTGTTTCGTATAAGTGGAAACTCCAGGTTTTCTCTTACCGTCATGCTGTCATACAGAGCATTCCCCTGAAAAAGAAACCCTATGCGTTTTCTTACGGTATTTAATTCGTCTCTATTCAATTTGGGGATATTTTTGCCGAAGATCTCAATATTCCCGGCATCCGGCTCAATAAGTCTGACCATGCACTTAATCAGAACAGACTTGCCGATTCCTGACTGCCCGATGATTAAAGCATTTTCTCCTTTGGAGACCGTAAGATTAACATCTTGCAGCACCGGATTGTCCTGAAAGCTTTTTTTCAGATTTTCAATTTTAACGACCGTTTCTTTGCCTATGTTTAATGCGTTCTCCATAAGTGTATTAAAATTGCGTCATTTCAAACGAATGCTGCAGTTCTACTACGATCAGATCGATGATGAATATGGCCACCGAGGACATCACCACCGCAGAATTGGAAGCCTTGCCTACGCTTTCGGTTCCAAATCCTGCCGTATAACCTTTATAACATCCTATCAATCCAATTGCAAAACCAAAAATAAAGGTTTTTATTGTAGCAGGTATCACATCATAATAATGAAGTGGGGCAAAAGCATCTGTGATATAAAGGGCAATAGAGATGTCACCGTGGAGATTCACTGCAATGTAGGAACCTGCAAATGCCACTGTATCGGCAAAGAATACGAGGATAGGTATCATAAGGGTAGCAGCAACCACACGGGTAGCTACGAGAAATTTCATCGGATTTGTACCTGACACCTCCATAGCATCTATCTGTTCGGTAACTCTCATCGACCCCAGCTCAGCGCCAATCCCTGAGCCCATTTTCCCCGCACAGATAAGTGCTGTAACCACCGGCCCGATTTCTCTTACAATGGAAACGGAAACCATGCTGGGTAAAAGTGATTCGGCACCAAAATCCACCATGATGGGTCTTGATTGTAAGGTAATTACAAGTCCCAGGATAAAGGCAGTAATGATAATAAGCGGAAGTGTTGTGTATCCCAGAACATAACACTGTTTTAAAAGTTCACGGATTTCAAACGGAGGAGATGTCATTTCTTTTATGGTCTTTACCGTGAACCTGGCTAATCCGGATAAATCTGACAATATATTGGTTTCTCTGCCGTTGCTCATTAACTTATATATTATAGAGGTTTAATAGTATTGTCTATCAAATTAGGACGATAAAGATACAAAAATATTGGATTTTGTGAATTTGTTTGAAGTTTTATCTATTCTTGTTATTAAAGGGTTAAATGACTGAAAGTAAATCATGAGAAAAATCATATAATAATACAGTAGATTTTCTGAAATTTAAATAATTATTAATTAACATTACGTTAACTTTGTATCATGAACGGATCAGATCGGTGATAAATCGGGGCAATACATTAAATGGTTTTATAAAAAAACATTTTTTAGAAATTTCTTTAAATCAAGAGAAATATGAATGAAAAAAAAGATGTCATTGAACGGGAAGAAGTAGTGGTTCGGTTTGCAGGTGATTCGGGCGATGGCATGCAATTAACAGGTACCCTTTTTTCTGATACTTCCGCATTTCTGGGCAATGATTTATCCACATTTCCTGACTACCCTTCGGAAATAAGAGCTCCCCAGGGCACCATTGGCGGCGTTTCCGGATTCCAGGTACACTTTGGCCACCGGCAGGTTAATACACCAGGGGATTACGCTGACGTGCTGGTTGCTATGAATCCCGCTGCCTTAAAATCCAATGCCAAGTGGGTTAAAAATGGAAGTACCATCATCATTGACGAGGATAGCTTCACAGAACGTGGTCTCAGAAAGGCGGGTTATGAAACCAATGATCCTGTCAAAGAAGACCATTTGGAAGGCTTTAATGTCATCAAAGCTCCTATTACCACCCTCACAAAGGAATCGTTAAAGAATCTGGATCTGGATCAGAAAAGCATATTAAGAAGCAAAAACATGTTTGCTTTGGGTATGGTTTACTGGCTGTTTGAAAGACCTCTTAAATATACCGAGCGCTTTTTTGAGCGAAAGTTCAAAAACCAGCCAAAGATCATAGAGGCAAATAAAAGAGTTCTTGAGGCAGGTTATCATTATGCCGAAACTATCGAGCTTCTGACCCCTACTTATAAAATAAGCCCTGCTGAAATTGAAAAGGGAACCTATAGGAATATTGATGGAAACAGGGCAACAGCTTGGGGTTTTATTGCAGCTTCAGAGAAATCGGGATTGGAGCTTTTCTGTGGTTCTTATCCCATAACCCCTGCTTCTGAAATATTGCATGAATTGGCATTAAGGAGAGATTTGGGGGTAAAAACTTTTCAGGCGGAGGATGAAATTGCCGGTATTTGTACTGCCCTGGGCGCAAGTTTTGCAGGTTCACTGGCTGTTACCACTACGTCGGGTCCCGGTCTGGCGCTTAAATCGGAAGCCATCGGGCTGGCTGTTATGACAGAGCTGCCGATTGTAATAGTGGATGTTCAAAGAGGCGGACCTTCTACCGGTTTGCCAACCAAACCGGAACAATCGGACTTGTTGCAGGCCCTTTACGGCAGAAATGGTGAGAGCCCGGTGGTGGTGCTTGCAGCCACCACGCCTTCCAATTGCTTCCATTATGCTTTTACAGCAGCTAAAATTGCCCTTGAGCACATGGTACCGGTTATCCTTTTAACCGATGGTTTTCTCGCCAATGGTTCTGAACCCTGGAAGATTCCCCAAATGGCCGATTATCCTGAGATTGATCCACCTATTGTGCCAAGGGGAGAAAAAGGATGGATGCCTTATGCGCGTGATCCTGAGAAGCTTTCCAGATCATGGGCTGTTGCCGGAACACCTGGTTATGAACATCGCATTGGAGGGCTTGAAAAAGATGAGCTGAAAGGTTGTGTGTCCCACGATCCCCAAAATCACGAGAAGATGGTATACCTGAGGGAGGAAAAGGTCAACCGGGTGGTTAGGGATTTTCCCGAGCAGAAAGTGGAAGGTAATCAGGAAGGAGACTTGCTACTGGTAGGGTGGGGTGGTACCTACGGACACCTAAAAACCGCTCTGGATGAATTAAAAAAAGAAGAACATATGAAAATCGGCCTGGCCCAGTTTAGTTATATAAAACCCTTGCCGGCAAATACCGGTGACATTTTCTCCAGGTTCAAGAAAATTTTGGTATGTGAGTTGAATCGGGGCCAGTTTATGGATTATCTCAGAATAAATTATCCGGAATTCGATTATCTGAGGTATAATAAAATACAAGGCCAGCCTTTTACAACAATAGAGATTAAGAATCATGTCAAAAAGCTCGTGGAGGTTAGTGAATATGGCTGATAAAACAAGAACCGACCAAACAGACAATTCACCAAAGGATTTTAAAAGCGACCAGGAAGTAAGATGGTGTCCGGGGTGTGGTAATCATGCCATTATGAATGCCGTTCAGAAAGCTTTACCTCAAATGAATATTCCCAGGGAAAATTTTGCATTTATATCAGGCATCGGTTGTTCATCAAGGTTTCCCTATTACATGAATACTTACGGTTTTCATGGCATCCACGGCAGGGCTTCGGCTATTGCCTCGGGTACCAAAGCCGCCAATCCCGATCTGAGCGTTTGGCAGATTACCGGAGATGGCGATGCTATGGCTATAGGAGGGAACCATTTGATTCATACCATTCGAAGAAATATCGATATCAACATCGTAATTTTTAATAATGAGATTTATGGACTTACCAAAGGGCAGTATTCGCCTACCTCAAAGCGAGGCGCCAAAACCAAAAGCTCTCCTTATGGTACCATTGAAAATCCCTTTCATCCCGGGGAGTTGGTTATCGGTGCGCAGGGCAAGTTCTTTGCCCGTTCTGTGGATACCAAAATTAAACTGAACCAGGAAATTTTTCTGGAAGCAGAAAAACATAAAGGCACTTCGGTGGTGGAGATTGCTCAGAATTGTGTGATATACAATGATAAAACCCATGCAGAAATCACCGACAAAAAATATAAGGACGAAAGGCAGATCGTTCTCAGGCACGGAGAACCGATGATTTTTGGCAAGAACCGGGATAAGGGTATTGTGCTGGAAGGTATAAAACTGAAGGTGGTTGAGCTGGGTAAGGATGGATATACAGAGGATGATCTGTTGGTTCATGATAAAACCATAAAGGACCCCGGAATTCATCTCATGCTGGCCAATATGCAATACCCGGATTACCCTGTAGCATTGGGTATCATACGATCCGTTGAAGCCGATACGTATGAACAGAGTATGGAACATCAGATTGAACAGCTAAAAAAGCAGTCTGAGTTTACATGCGTGGACGATCTCCTTCATAGCGGAAGTACCTGGGAAGTTAAATAATCAACCAGCAAATACATTTCCAAAAGCTGCTTTGCTATTTTTTCATATGGTCGTAAGACCGGCCGGTTGCCACTTCCCGGTACGAGCCCATGGCATCTGCCGTGAGGCAGGAATGAACCGGCAAAATACCTATGAAATCTCCGATATCAAATTTTTTGAGCATAGAGGAATCTGCATAAAGGGTGCCATGTTCCTGTGACAATTTTTTCAGTATGATTTTTTCCTCCGGTATGATCCAGCCTTTATCTGTCAAAATAACCCCATATCCATAGATGCTTCTGTTTTCTTCAGGAAATGAGTCTTTAGAGAAATGCACCGCCCCGCCATGAACAACGATTTCATTTCTTTCCTTATATTTGGCTACAACGGGGCAAGCCATGCATACTGCAATTTCATCCAAAGTGCAGATATTAAGATTATATTGCTGAAGATCATAGAAAACAAAATTGCCGGGCCTGATTTCATCGATGTTTGAAAAGTCATCTGCCAGAGTACACGAAGGGGTGTCACCCACAGAAATATGGAGGGTGTCGTTTTGTTGTGCCATCTGTTTTTTGATCCACGAAAGGCGATCTTTCGTTTCCTGATGGATACCCATGATCTCTTCCCTTGACCCGGCCTGATAAGTATGACCGGAATGGGTCAACATTCCTTCGAGACGTAGTTTAGGCGATGCGTCAATCTTTTCTTTCAGTTGGAAAATTTCACCGATATTTTCATAAGAAATGCCTGTCCTTTTGCTTCCGGTATCAATTTCAAGAAAAATGCCTGCTTCATATTTCAGCCCTTCGTTTAGGGCTTCAATGCCGTGCATGTTTAGCAGTGTCAGATGGATTGTATGCTCCCTGGCCAATAGGTTTATTCTGTCAATTTCATTGATATTTAAAGGAAAGGCAATGGTAATGTCCTTCCAGCCATCCCGGGCAAAGTAAAATGCCATATCTACCGAAGATACGGTGATCTTATCAATGCCGCGGGGAATAAACCACCGGCCTATATCTGCAGACTGATGTGTTTTGAAGTGAGGACGAAAGGAAAGATTGTGCTTTTTGGCTTTATCAGTCATCTTACGGATGTTCTGAAGACACTTTTCTTTGTCGGTAAGCAGGGTGGGTTTGGTCAGTCTCATATCTTTACTGATTTTTTGCAGGTTCTTTGTATTTTTCTTACAAAACTAATCATTGCAGCCTTAATTTGTAGAGAATTTTGCTGTTTTGGTTTAAATAGGCGGGCTTATTAAATTGATCCGACGATTGAGGGAAAATGTGTTGCCTTTTATTACCGGGGAACGGTATGGGCCCCGAAAATTATTTAGAATTTTTCTAAATAGTTTCATTTCTTTTGAAAGATGTTATATATCATCTGTTATTTTTCAAACATCAGTAAATTTGCGTTCAGTTTGAAATGTTAGATGGATAATATGGCGAAGGATGTGATTGAGCATAAGGGCCGAATCGATTCCATTGAGGGGAACAGAGTAAAAGTACAGTTTATTACGATGAGCGCCTGTTCCAATTGCCATGCCAAAAGTGTCTGTACGGCTGCCGGCATGGAAGAGAAAGAGGTAGAGGTCATTGATGATAGCGGCCGTTTTAGGGAGGGTGAGGAAGTCAGGGTTTTGCTTAAACAGTCATTGGGTTTTAAAGCTTTGTACTTTGGATATGTCTTACCTTTTTTCCTTTTGATATTTGCTTTGTTCCTTTTTTCAACCCTCTTCAGCAATGAATTGCTGGTAGGGTTGTTATCCATTGGAATTCTGGTTCCTTATTACCTGATTATTTATTACAGGAAGAATTATTTTCAGAAGTCATTTACATTTGATTTGCAGAAATTAGGCTAAACCAATTTTTATTATTATGTCAACTACAGTCATATATACAATTGTATCTTTAAGTGGACTTGGGGTTGCGGCAGCGGTTATTTTGTATATGGCAGCCCGTAAATTTAGGGTATATGAAGATCCCCGCATAGATGCGGTTGAAGATGCCTTACCTGGAGCCAATTGCGGAGGCTGCGGGTATCCTGGCTGTCGGGCTTTTGCTGAGGCTGCTGTGAAAACAGAGGATTTATCGGAACTTAATTGCCCGGTCGGAGGAAATGAGACCATGCAGAAAGTGGCAGAGATCCTCGGCCTTGAAGTGGAACAAAAAGATCCACAGGTAGCTGTTGTCCGATGTTCTGGCTCTTTCGACAATGCCCCGGCGTTAAACCGTTATGAAGGTCCGGCCACTTGTGCAATTGAACATGCTTTGTATGGAGGGGAAACCGGATGTCATTATGGTTGCCTGGGTAAAGGTGATTGTGTGGACTCATGTGATTTTGAAGCCATTTTCATTAATGGGCAAACAGGACTGCCTTATGTCATTGATGATAACTGCACCGCATGTGGAGCATGTGTGGAAACCTGCCCACGGGATATCATTGAATTGAGAAAGCGGAACAAGAAAGACAGGAAGATTTATGTGTCCTGTGTCAATCAGGATAAGGGAGGAGTGGCCAGAAAAGCTTGTAAAGTTGCCTGTATCGGCTGCGGAAAATGTGTAAAAGTTTGTCCTTTTGATGCCATTACCCTTGAAAATAACCTGGCCTACATTGATCCGTTTAAATGTAAACTTTGCAGAAAATGTGTGGAGGTTTGTCCTACCAACGCCATTGTGGAAGTTGGCTTTCCACCCAGAAAGAAAAAGTCTAAAGAAAAAACGGAATCTGTACAATCCGGAAGCGGAAGTAAGGAAAAAAACTAAAAACAGCGATAAAAGGAGAATACGGCATGCAAGTGTTAAAAACATTTAAAAAAGGCGGTGTTCACCCCCCGGAAAATAAACTTTCCGGGGATAAACCCATCGAAAAGCTTCAGTTGCCCAAACAGGTATCCATACCTATAGCCCAGCATATCGGAGCCCCTTCCAAACCGCTTGTCAAGAAGAAAGATAAGGTTAAGGCCGGGGATGTGATTGCTGAAAGTCAAGGTTTTGTTTCGTCCAATATCCATTCGTCTGTATCAGGAACGGTTTCAAAAATAGGGGAGGTGATTGATACAACCGGTTTCAGAAAACCTGCCGTGGTGATCAATGTGGAGTATGACGAATGGAATGACAACATTGACGTCAGTGGGGATATTGTAAAAGATTTTTCCTATACCGCCGGGGAAATTATCGATAAGATTCTTCAGGGGGGTATTGTTGGTATGGGAGGTGCTACTTTCCCCTCCCACGTTAAGTTAAGCATCCCCGAGGGAAAGAAGATTGATACACTCGTTATTAATGGTGCGGAATGTGAGCCTTACCTTACTTCTGACCACCGTGTGATGCTGGAGCGGAGCGAGGAAATGCTTGTAGGCATTAAGCTTTTAAGAAAGGCTCTTGGGGCAGAGAATGTGATGATCGGGATTGAGCAGAATAAGACTGATGCCATTGAACATGTATCCGGGCTGGTAGCAAATGAACCGGGAATAGAGGTTAATTCCCTAAAAGTTAAGTATCCGCAGGGTGGTGAAAAACAACTTATTAAGGCCTTGCTTGGCCGGGAGGTCCCTTCTGGAGGGTTACCCCTGGATATAGGAGTGGTAGTGCATAATGTTGGTACTACCGTGGCTGTTTATGAAGCAGTACAAAAGAACAAACCACTTATTGAACGGGTAGTTACGGTTACTGGAAAATCTCTGTCAAGGCCCTCCAATTTCATGACCAGAATCGGCACGCCGGTAAAGAATCTGATAGAAGCGGCCGGCGGTTTACCTGAAGATACGGGAAAGGTGGTTAGCGGCGGCCCAATGATGGGTAAAGCCCTAAGCTCATTGGAAGTTCCCGTGGTTAAAGGCACCTCTGGTATACTGGTGATCCCCGAAAAGGATGCCCATAGGGATGAGGAATTCAATTGTATCCGTTGTGCAAAATGTGTGGATGCCTGTCCCATGGGCCTTGAACCTTACCTTCTTAAACAGCTTGCTCAGCTGGAAAGGTATGAAGAATGTGAAGAGAATGCCATAATGGATTGTATGGAATGCGGCTCCTGCAGTTTTACCTGTCCGGCACGCGTACCTTTGCTTGATTATATCAGGCTGGGAAAAACAAACGTGAATCAAATCATACGAAACAGAAAAGATAAATAATGGATAGCAATAAGGTATTAACAGTTTCTCCGTCACCACACGTTTACGAAAATACCAGTGTGAGAAAGCTGATGTATGGAGTGGTTATTGCCCTTTTACCTGCACTGGCTTGGTCAGTAATATCTTTCGGTGTAGGGGCCATCATTGTGACATTGGTTTCCGTATTGTCGTGTATTGCTTTTGAATATCTGATACAAAAATTTCTGCTCAAACAAAAGCCTACCGTTACCGATGGCTCAGCTCTTGTAACCGGTATGCTTCTGGCATTTAATGTGCCCTCCAATTTGCCTCTGGGCATCATTATTATTGGCGCTCTGGTTTCCATCGGTATCGGAAAAATGTCATTCGGAGGCCTGGGAACAAATCCTTTTAACCCTGCCCTGGTGGGAAGGGTTTTTCTGTTGATCTCTTTTCCCGTTCAAATGACTAGTTGGCCTGTACCCCGGGGGTTTGGCACCGGTTATGTAGATGCTCAAACAGGAGCAACTCCCCTTGGTATTCTCCAGGAGAAAGGGGAAGCTTCCATGACGGAGGTTATGGGACAGATGCCCGGTTATTCTGATCTGTTCTTAGGACAAATAGGAGGTTCTCTTGGCGAAATGTCGGCATTGGCCCTTATTATAGGATTTGCACTTTTGTTGTATTTCAGGGTTATCTCGTGGCATATACCCGTCTCAAATGTCTTGACGGCAGGAGCTTTTACAGGGATCTTATGGCTTGCGGACCCAGCTCAATATGCCGATCCCTTGTTCCATATTCTTACCGGAGGAGTGCTGTTGGGTGCCATCTTTATGGCCACTGACTATGTGACTTCTCCAATGACCAATAAAGCCAAATGGATTTACGGTATAGGTATCGGCGTACTTACGGTGATCATACGGGTGTTTGGTTCGTACCCTGAAGGCGTTTCCTTTGCCATTTTGATCATGAATGGCTTTGTTCCCATTTTGAACAGATATGTCAAACCCAAGCGATTCGGAGAGGAGGTGCAACATGGCTAAACAAGAGTCTACTTTTACCAATATGGTGCTTACCCTGTTCCTTGTTACGCTTGCAGCGTCCACAACTTTGGGTTTTATTTATGAATTGACGAGAGAACCGATTGCCGAGGCAGAGATGCGCAAGAAGAATACGGCCATCCGGCAGGTTGTGCCTGAATTTACCAATCAACCGAACAATGAATCCTATAAAGTTACAGTTGAAGGTGACAGCCTGGAGATATATCCGGCAGAGCAGAATGGTGAGCTTGTAGGCATGGCGGTTTCTTCATCTACCGATCAGGGCTTTAGCGGAAAGATCATAATAATGGTGGGCTTCAAGCCCGATGGTTCCATCAATAACATATCAGTCCTTGAACATGCCGAGACTCCAGGTTTAGGAGATAAGATCGAAAATGCAAAATCAGACTGGAGTGCCCAGTTTAACGGGAAAAATCCGGAGAACTTTGAGCTGCAGGTTCAGAAGGACGGAGGAGATGTCGATGCCATCACCGCTGCCACCATATCGTCAAGGGCTTATTGCGACGCGGTGCAAAGAGCCTATGAAGCATTTCAAAAAGCAAGGTAGTGAAATTCAATGATAAAATTATCATGAAAATCAAAAACAAGAGTGATTATTTTAATAAGGTAAGTTCCGTATGACCAATAAATAAAAAATAAAGAATCCTATGAAACCCGCATCCAGGAACCTTCACAACAAGGCAATGAATAAAGCATG
>JBKGZA010000045.1:0-18596 GCA_046545815.1 Bacteroidales bacterium | reverse complement strand
GGTCAAATTCTTGCTTTTTTTGGCAAAAATTGGCCGGTAAGGTTGTTCTATTAAAAAAAAGGGGGTTACCCACACCCCCCCTTTAATGATGAATCCAATAGTATGCCTTATTTAATAGGCAAACAAAGGATATTGATTCATGGTTTCATGAACCTTCCATTTGATATCCTGAATAACATTTTCATCTTCAATATTGGTGATGATGTTATCGATATATTCCACGATGAGTTTGATTTTATCTTCCTGGAGACCCCGTGTGGTGACCGCGGCCGTTCCCAGGCGCATGCCGGAAGCTTTCAGCGGCGGTCTTGAATCGAAAGGCACCATATTTTTGTTGATGGTAATATCAGCTTTAATCAGGGCATCTTCCACCTCTTTGCCGCTGATATCCGGAACCTTAGTACGAAGGTCAATCAGCAGGGAGTGGTTATCCGTTCCGCCGGAAATCACCTTATAGCCTTTCTCATCGAATTGTTCCGCCATTACTCTGGCATTTTTCTGGACCTGTTGCTGGTATTCATTAAACTCCGGTTCAAGGGCCTCAGCAAAAGATACAGCTTTAGAGGCAATGATATGCTCCAGCGGGCCACCCTGAGTACCCGGGAAAACAGCAGAATTTAACAGACCTGACATTTTTCTGACCGTGCCTTTTTTGGTAGTTATTCCCCAGGGATTCTCAAAATTTTTACCCATCAATATGATGCCACCTCTGGGACCTCGCAGGGTCTTATGAGTTGTGGAAGTCACAATATGAGCGTATTCCAGTGGATTTTTCAACAATCCGGCTGCAATCAGACCAGCGGGATGGGCCATGTCCACCATAAAAATCGCACCGATTTCATCGGCTATTTCGCGCATCCGTTTATAATCCCAGTCACGGGAATACGCTGAAGCACCACCGATAATCAGTTTAGGTTTTTCTTTCTTAGCCACTTCTTCCATCTGATCGTAATCGACAAGTCCGGTCTCCTTACTTACCCCATATGAAACAGCATGATAGAGCTTACCGGAGAGGTTTACCGGAGATCCATGTGTTAAGTGTCCTCCATGTGACAAATCCAGACCCATAATTGTATCACCGGCATTCAGTGTAGCGAGAAATACAGCCGCATTGGCCTGTGCACCGGAATGAGGCTGTACATTGGCATATTCTGCATTGAATAATTCTTTAACACGATCTATGGCAAGTTGTTCCGATTGGTCCACAATCTCACATCCTCCATAATACCTTCTGCCGGGATAACCTTCAGCATATTTGTTGGTCATGCAGGAGCCCATCGCTTCCAGCACCTGTTCACTTACAAAGTTCTCAGAGGCAATCAATTCAATACCACTCAACTGCCGTTGTCGCTCCTGTTCAATAAAATCAAAAATTTTGGTATCTCTTTTCATAATTGAAAAAATTTTATTTGCTCAAAACATTGCCGGCCAAAATTACTTATTTAATCTATGAATAAAAAACATTGGGCTTCTTTTTACTCAAAATACCCGATGAAATAACTAGAAATAAAAAGGTTGCAGATTTATCCGTCGAAATCTTGAGTGAGGTCTGATACCGGCAAAGAGGCAATGAACCAATGATGGTTTTTATTGTACCCTATTGTAAAATATGCAAATTTGCCGGAATATTCAGAACAGAAAAACAGTACAGAAAATGAAAGATAATGTGTTCTTCCCGGAGTTCAACGAAAGTATGGATTTCAAAAATCTCACTGCCGGTCAGATAAAACAGGCAAAAAAAGTTATAATCGCTCGCATTGAAGAAATCATCAAAGAAATAACAGATGACTCAATGAGCAAACGGACTTATTATAACACACTCAGGCGCTTCGACGACCTGCTCAATGAGCTGGGAAAAACCCACGCCTCCATTTTTCTGATGGCTTACGTGCATCCGAAGGCTGAAATACGCGAAGAAGCCCTTAACAGCATCAAAGAGCTAAGCAGGGAAGACAACAGAATCCAAATGGATGTAGACCTGTATAAGGCCATAAAAGACTATTCCCAAACCGATGAAGCAACCACACTTGGTGAACCGGCAAAGAAATTTCTTTATGACACCATTCGCGATTTCGAACAAAACGGGCTGGGGCTTCCCGGGGAAAAACGCGAGGAGATAAAAAAAATTCAGGATGAGATATCGGAACTGGGCATTCAATTTGAATCCAACATCAGTTCCCACCAGGATACCCTGATCGTCGGAGAAAAAGAAATGGAGGGTCTCCCCGAAGATTACAAAAAGGCCCGAAAAACTAAAGAGGGCAATTACAAGATAGATATTACCTATCCTTCTTACTTTCCTTTTATGAAATATTCGGAATCCGATTGGGCAAGAAAGGAGCTTTCCAAAAAATTTAAAAATATTGCCGCGGATAAAAATCTGGAAGTACTTGTTGAACTGTTAAAAAAACGAAAAACGCTTTCACGTTTACTGGGTTATCAATCATACGCTGCTTATGTCCTGGAAAACCGAATGGCAAAAAATTCAACTACCGTCTGGGACTTTGAAGAAACCCTCAGGGAAAAGATAAACAGTAAAGCCTGGGAAGATTACGAAAAACTCCTTAATAAAAAGAAACAAAAGCATAATGAGCACGCGCAGAAGGTAAAACCATGGGAGGCTACCTATTATAAAACCCTTTTACTGCGTGAAGACTATCAGCTCGATGATGAAAAGGTCAAACAGTATTTTGAACTCGACCATGTGATCAGGGGATTGTTTGAAGTGGCCGGAAAACTCTTCAATATAAAATTCAAAGAAGTAGAAAACCCCTCCGTATGGCATGAAGATGTAAGGTTATTTGAAGTGTATTCCGATGCTCAACTAAAAGGCAGGTTTTATATGGATCTTTTCCCGAGGGAAAATAAATTCAACCATGCAGCCTGTTTTACCATAATTCCGGGAAAAGAGACGGAGAAAGGATACCAGAAACCAACAGCTGCACTGGTAACCAACTTTCCGAGACCCGGAAAAGAAACTCCTTCATTACTGCCTCATTCAGATGTGGTAACACTTTTCCATGAATTTGGTCATCTGATGCACGATTTGCTTACCAAAGCTCCCTTCTCCGCACAATCAGGCACCAGTACAAAAAGGGATTTTGTGGAAGTACCCTCTCAAATCCTGGAACATTGGGCATGGGAATATGAATCTCTTAAAAATTTTGCCAAACACCATCAAACAGGAGAGATCATACCCCAGGAACTGCATAGAAAAATGGTGAATACCAAAAATCTGGATTCCGGCTTGTTTACACTTCAGCAAATATTTTACGCCATGCTGGATATGACCTTCCATGACCGCTATGACCCGGAAAATGACCCCAGAAGCACCACTGAAGTAGTAAAAGAGCTTCAAAATAACATTACCTTGTTCGAGTATATGGAAGAGACCCATTTTGAAGCCGGATTCGGACATCTATACGGTTATGCTGCAGGTTATTACGGTTATATGTGGGCCAAAGTCTATGCTGAAGACATGTATTCACCATTCAGATCAAACGGAAGCTTTAATGTTAGTTTGGGCAATAAACTTAAAAAGGAAGTTCTTGAAAAAGGAGCTTCCAGGGAAGAAGCCAAAATAGTCAGGGATTTTCTCGGCAGAGAACCAGGCTACGAAGCATTTCTTCAGTCTATGGGGATTCAGGGAGACAATGAACAAACCTAAATTTTTGTTGTAATAACAAAAGTTATGTTTCGTTACTTAATTGGACTAAAAGGAGGTATTATGAATAAACAGCTTAAAATAAGAAAAGGATCTGCAGGAATGTTAGTCCTGTTCATTTTGTTTTCTTTACTTACTGGTAAAGTAAATGCTCAGGAAGAAATCGACGAGGAACTATATAATAAAGACTCCCTTATACAGATGGTAGGCAAACAAAATATCGACACATCCTACACGTGGGAGTGGAACCAGGATTCCAGCAGATGGGACTTCCATGGAAGAAATATAGAGTTTTACAAAGGCCCACAGAATTTGCTGGCCTCTCATGAGCAAAGGTGGCAGCCTGAGGATAAAGAATTTGCCAATCACAAAAGAAGCATCAAAAGTTACAACGATAAAAATAAAGTAGTAGAAGATCTTGAACAGGAATGGGATTCAACAAGTAACGACTGGGTTAACCTGGAACTCCGAACGATCACTTACGACAGATTGGGCAATAGAAGCGAAATACTTTATCAGGAGTGGAAGCGAGCGCTTGGAAAATGGGTAAACACCACCAGATATCTTATAGAATATAACCGAATGGGAGAAAAAAGCAATATAGTTATCAGGGCTTATGATCCCGAAGAAGATAGGTGGTACAACCATCAGCGATATCTTTTTGAATACGAGGATGGATTTGGCCCGCCTGATGCATCTATAGTAGAAGGGTGGAACAGAGCCAAACAGGATTGGGAAGAAAAAGGCCGTTACAATATGGAATACAATTTCAGAGGCCAAAAAACTATGGAAAGCCGTGCAACATGGAATCAAAGCATAAAGGACTATATCAATGGAATACGGTATCTTATCGACTACGATAAGAAGAAAAAGACAAGCGAAACCTTACAACACTGGGATTTGAGCAGTGATAAATGGAACAATAGAAAGCAATGGGAGTTTAAGTATGATGAAGATGGTGAGTTAAAGGAAGAGCTCACCTATCAATGGGACAAGAAGAATCAACAGTGGTCGCTTCAGAGAAGATTGAGGTATTCAATGGAACCGGACCCTGAGCAACTAAAGGCAGAAATAGAAGAATCCCAGCAGGAAGAACAATAACAAATAAAAGGTCCTGATTATAGATTAGATGCAGCGGGAAACGTTAAAGATAGCGTTTCCCGCTTTTTTATAAGAGGATGATCATTATCAAGATTTCTTAATGATTTGGAGCCAACCCTTTTGCAGTAAAACGTGTTGTTCAGCTATTTGCTCATACGTTTCAAACACAAGATTGTTATATCTCTCGCCATCGCCAGGGTAAAAACAAAATTCTGCGATATTAAGAAGTAGTTATTGGGTTTCATTATTCCTGAGGCATTTGGATACCACCATCTGGCATGCATTTTTATTACCCAATTCACAGGCTTTATGAAAAGCATCACAGGCATCCATTTTATCGTCCTGCCGAAAATAACACATTCCAAGATTATACTGCGCCACATGATTGTTGGGATCGAGTTCCAAAACCTTTTTAAAATCAGCCAGGGCTTTTTTATAGTTTTCTCTTTTATAGTAGAGATTTCCACGGTATACAAATACATTCGGATTACTCTGATCAATATCAAGGGCTTTTGAATAATTCGTCAGGGCCTCCTCGTAATTATCCAGCTTTTGTAAAACTGCTCCCCGGTTAACAAAAATCCTGTATATCAATTGATTATCACTCTTATCAGCCATTTCCAATGCATCATCAAGATGATCGACGGCGTCCTTATAGTCCTCACTACCCATCAAAGCCTCGCCAATATATGCATGAAAAGCAGCAGATCCCTCCGAATGTTTTTCAAGGGATTCTTCCGCCAATCTTCTTGCTCTATTGTTTTTATCCCTCAGAAGCAAAACGCGAATTTTGGCCTTTAAGGCGGGTATATACTCTTCATTCCTATCAAGTGCCTCATCATACTTTTCTTCAGCTGCCTTATAATCCTCCATACTGATGAGATCGTCTCCCTCTTCGAGGATGGAATCCACAGCGCTCTGCGAATATACGAAGTCACTCCACAGTAAAAACCCAAAGAAAAGAAATATAAAAGTTGCAAGATGGCGTTGATTCATAATTCCAATTTATTTTTAATGCGATGATAAAGTATTTTCAAATAAGGTTCGGTTAATAATAGATTTTCCCAAAGTCAGCTCATCGGCAAACTCCAGGTCATTACCTATGGATATGCCCCTGGCAATGGTGGTTATCCTTACCGGATAATCTCTGAATCTTTTATAAAGATAGAAATTTGTAGTATCTCCCTCCATAGTAGTACTAAGTGCAAGCACAATCTCTTTTACGATATTATCCTCAATTTTGTTTTGCAAATTTTCAATATTCAGATCCCCTGGTCCAATTCCGTCCATAGGTGATATGATACCTCCCAGTACATGAAAAATGCCCGGATACTGATGGGTGCTTTCAACAGCCATAACATCACGGCTGTTTTCCACCACACAGATCAATGAATGATCACGGCTGGCGTCAGCACATATGGGACAAAGTTCATCATCGGAGATCACGTTGCATGACTTGCATCTTTTAATTTCATTGCGAAGTTTGATGATGGTATTGCCAAACTGATTCACTTCTTCTTTATCCCGGTTCAGCAGATGCAAAACCAGCCTCAAAGCGGTTTTTCTTCCTATACCGGGCAGTTTGGAAAATTCCTCCACAGCTTCCTTCAACAGGGTCGAAGAAAAATTTTCAAGCTCCATAGCCTCCTCCGAAATTTTGGATCAAAATTAATAATATCCCATTAAATACAGGAACAACTTCTGTAGATTTCGCCGGTTCATCATCCAATTTGTTATTGTACGGCTAAACTGAGTATGATACACTCAGCCCGAGAGATTTTCATAAATTATTACAATTCTCATATTCATTCCATTGTTTTTTTATTATTCTTGTGCCTTGCTTTTGGTTATTAACATTACAAATTCCGGAATATGCACCCGACAACAGTACTTGTCATTATCCTGGGATACTTTGCCCTGCTGCTTTTTATTTCCTATATCACAGGTAAAAATGCCACCAACCTAACCTTCTTTCTTGGCAACCGTCAATCTCCATGGTACATTGTGGCATTCGGTATGATAAGTGCCACACTTTCCGGTGTAACTTTCATATCTGTTCCCGGTTATGTGATGGACAGCAGTTTCTCTTATATGCAGATTGTTTTGGGATATCTGCTGGGATATTTTACCATTGCCAATGTATTGATGCCGCTCTATTACAAATTAAACCTTACTTCTATATACACCTACCTGGAAAAACGCTTTGGCATAGGCTCTTACAAAGCAGGGGCTGCTTTTTTTATGATCTCCAGAACCATCGGGGCTGCATTCCGGCTTTTCATTATTGCCAATGTACTCCAGATAACGCTTTTCAATCAGTGGAACATACCTTTTGAAGCCACTGTAGTTATTACCATTCTGCTGATCTGGCTCTACACCTTTAAGGGCGGCATTCGTACCATTATCTGGACAGACAGCCTCCAAACCCTTTTTATGCTCACTGCTGTAGGCATTACAGTCTATATGATCACCCAAGAGCTGAATATGAGCTTTTCAGGCATGGTGAACACCATTGTTGAAAGCGGTCACTCCAAAATATTTTTCTTTGAGAACTGGAACGGAGAATATCATTTCATCAAGCAATTTCTTTCAGGAGCTTTCATAGCCATCACCATGACAGGACTTGACCAGGATATGATGCAGAAAAACCTGAGCTGCCGCAACATCAAAGAAGCCAAAAAGAACATGTACTGGTTCAGCCTTGCACTGATACCGGTAAATCTTCTGTTCATGTCACTTGGCGCCCTGCTGATAATCTATGCAAAAAAAGAAGGGATTCCGCTCCCCGAGCAATCAGACGACCTTTTCCCGCTTATTGCCACCCAGGGTTACTTAACTCCTGCAGTGGGGATATTTTTCCTGATTGGAATTATAGCTGCCGCCTATTCGAGCGCCGACTCCGCACTTACTGCACTTACTACCTCCTTTACGGTGGACATCCTTAACACCAAAGACATGGAAGAACAACCACTGAAACGCCTGAGAAAAAAAGTACACATAGGCATGTCCGTGGTTCTGGTCATCATCATATTGATTTTTAATGCCGTTAACGACAGAGCAGTAATCTCAGCCCTATTTACGGTGGCGGGGTATACTTACGGGCCTTTACTGGGTTTGTACACTTTCGGGTTATTTACCCGATACCAGGTTAAGGACAAATGGGTTCCGTTAGTAGCCGTACTTTCCCCGATTCTTTGCGGTATTCTCAGCTACAATTCCCAAGCCCTTTTCAACGGATATCAATTCGGCTTTGAAATATTGATTGTTAATGGATTCTTTACATTAATCGGATTGTTCCTGCTAAGAAAGAGACAGGATTCAGACAAGAAGCCGGATCAAGGTAAATAAGAAAAAAAGACAAGGAACCACACACCAAAAAATAACAAGAAAACAAGATCCAGATAATCATCAGAAAGCAGGTGAATACTTAAGTGCCGAAAAATGAGAGCATGCTGCGACAAATTTGCCGGACGGAAGTAAAAAAGCAGAAAGCTTAAACCGAAGCGGGCAGTGCCAGAAGCGAATAAACCAATACGAGTACAACCAGCAGCACAGCAACTGCCAGTATCACCCGAAGCCTGAGCGGTTTGTTGCTAAAGCCGGGAAGATTAGCTGTTATACCACCTATAAAATTAATTAAAGCGCTTTGTGGAGCTTTTACTTGTTCTCCTGACAAACAGCCGCTTTCTTTCAATATTTTTACAGCTTTATCCAAATCATGTTCGTGGATGCGCATCTTGATCGGACTAGCAGGCTCCGAACCATAAGGAATCAATTGGGCAATAACCTCATTCTTCAGAAATACCCTGATTCCTTCTGATTCCAGCTTTGTTTTGATCAGATGGGCTTGAGTAGGATGTTTGAAAGTTAATATGGTAACCCACTTTTCCATAGTAAGGTTCATTTTTTCAAATATATAAAATAATGTTTGAAAATCATTCAAACTATAAGCTTAACAATCAACTTTATGATAAGTGAATCAAAAACTGCAATGGCCCGATAGATCTTCTCCGACAAAGAGGAGTCATACAGATCATTTTCGGCCCATCTGCTCATATTTTACGGTATACAAAACGGTTGATCAAGGTAAAACCAAATGGCAATAAGGTCAATAGAGCGCCAGTAAAGAATACGGTTTGCAGATCAGAAAAGTTCAGTATAAATCCAAACATAGGGGGAGAAATTGTTTGCCCGATATAGGTCATGGCAGTAAATCCCGAAACAACACCAGCTCTTAAATGAGAAGAGACCAATTCTGTAACCGTGGTGTTCAGAGTTGGAAAGACCAGTCCAAAGCCCACCCCCCATACAACGATACATAGTAAAAGATAAACAAAGCTTAAGGCAAGAGAAATGAGAAACAGTCCCGTACCACAAAGTAAAAAGCCCAATGCCACAATCTGATACTTCTGAAAACGATAATAAAGCCTGCCCGCCTGGGAAGCAGTTATGGCTGCTATGGCAGAACCTACCGAGAGCAACAAACCGGTATACATCGTGGACAGATTCAGCTCTTCCACAACCAGGATGGGACCATAAACAATAAGACAATATAAAAAAATAAAAATGAATAAATTGGAAGTATATACCCAGAGTGTCTTCTTGTCTTTCAGCACAGAAAAGATGGTCCTGAAATAATCCTTAACGGAAGATTTATTGGTGGAGGACCTGTCGTCCATTTTCAGAAACACGAATACTGCCAGCGGAAGGGACAGCACATAAATATAAAAAGGATAGAACCACGCTATTGTAGCAACAGATCCTGAAATAAAGGGGATTGCTGTATTAATGAGCGACTGGGCGCTGCTCCGGTAACCCATTGCAGTGGCTCGCGCTTTATCTTTAAAAATATCACCGATCAAAGTTACACCCAGTCCCATCATCCCGGCTGCTCCTATTCCCTGAAATGCCCGTAGTACCAGCACTCCATAAAACACATCGGTGAAAGCAATGGAAAATCCTGACACTCCATATAAAACTATAGCAGGCACCAATACACGCTTTCTTCCGTAACGATCCGCCAGCACGCCGTGAACAGGAGTGGAAAAAAGAGCAAAAAGGGTATATACGCTCATAACCAAGCCAACCATCTCCTGGGTGGTGCCGAGGGGGTCAATCATAGAAGGCAATATCGGAGCAACCAGACTACCGCCGATAACAGCCATTACTACAATCGCCAAAATAATCTGAAATGTCGGATTCCTCAATATACCAGCAGGATCGCTTTTCTGCTCCATTCTTCCTTCTTGCTTTAACTTTCTAACTGAATGTTTGGAAATAATTCCATCTCCGGGCAATGACCGTTTACATAGCCTGTTTCAAAAAACGACACCAAAGGTAAGGAATCTCGCAAAACAATAAAAAAGTATCCCAAAACATAAGGGGAAATGAAGCTAAAGGCCAGGTTTTTCAAACGCGACAGAATTATTTGTCAATCATTCGGGTTAAAATATCCCTGAATATTATTTGAAAAAGATAGAAAAACTGATGCTTTGAAGGAAATCCTATAAATTTTTTATTTTTACCCCAAAAATACATTTTTTATGACAGAAGTAATACAAACAGGAATTGCATCCTATGGCTTATCCGGGCAGGTTTTCCATGCTCCTTTTCTGGAAACCAATGCAGGTTTCAATATAAAAAAAGTATGGGAAAGAACAAAAAATCTTTCGGTACAAAGGTATCCCCATGTTGAGATTGTCAGAAGTTACGAAGAAATGCTCAACGACGGTGATATTGAACTGATTATTGTTAACACACCCGATACAACACATTATGATTTTTGCAAACAAGCACTGGAAGCAGGTAAACATGTGATTGTGGAAAAACCTTTCACACTCAACACAAAAGAAGGGGAAGAACTTATCGAGCTTGCCAGGAGTAAGAATCTGGTACTTTCAGTATATCAAAACCGGCGATGGGACGGAGACTTTCTGACAGTCCAAAAAGTACTTGATCAGCAACTATTGGGTCGTGTGGTTGAATACGAAGGCCATTTTGACCGTTTTAAAAATTTTGTGGATATAAATAAATGGAAGGAACAAGCTTCTTCCTATCCGGGGCTGATATATGATCTGGGAGACCACATGATTGATCAGGCATTGGTGCTTTTCGGCATGCCCGGCTCCGTAACGGCAGATCTGAGAATTCAGCGGCCCGGTGGAGAAGTCAACGACTATTTTAATGTTAAACTAAATTACCCTGAAACCGTGGTAACTGTTAAGGGCGGTTTTCTGGTGCGGGAAAAAGGCCCGAGGTATATCATTCATGGTACTGAAGGCTCTTTTGTCAAATCCGGTATCGACCCACAGGAACAAGACCTGATAGAAGGATATTTCCCTGAAGGCCCGGGATGGGGTAAAGAAGAAGAAACCTACTGGGGCACACTCAACACTCAGATTAATGGCCTTCACTACTACGGGCAAATTGAAACCCTTCCCGGAAATTATCATGGTTATTTTGATAAGATTTACTATGCCATACGACAGGGAGAAAAACCACCTGTTCCGGCCGAAGAAGGCCTCAACGTAATTAAAGTCATTGAAGCTTCCCTGCTAAGTAACGAGGAAAAAAAGGCCATAAAGTTAAAATAGGGGTTTCATTAATATAATAGTTTGTTATAGTGCTTTATTTCTATATTGGTCACAGCCAGGCTGATATCCGGGATGTCGATTTTCATGTTTAAAACATGGGTGAGTATATTGGGAACATCAGGTTCCGTGGGCAGTGTGTAAACCAGCCTTTCAGTGAATGAAAAAGCTCCCGCAGCACAATTATCCCGGGAGCTTAAAAACGATAAAAACAGATAATCCTAATTTGGACAAGCCAAAACCAAACATGATGCTTCCAAGGATTTTAATGTGTTTCCGTTTTGGCTTGTCCAAATTAGCCACTTTGAACATTCTTATAGTATTCGACCTTGTCTCTTTTGGGCAGGTCGGAAACCTTATCGACCAGTTTTTCCCTGTCACCCTCTGACATTTTTTCAAATCGCCTGGCCATGGCAATCTTCTCCTTTACCATCTGAGGATTTTCAGCCCCGGTTATAAGCACGGTGACGGGAAGTGACCAGACAAAATCAAGCGCTTCCTCCAGGGAAATCGCATCAGGAATCACGGGATTGTTGGTGTCCCATTTTACGTTGCCGTTTTGTACCTTTTTATAGAAAAACCGTCCGTCAGCCAGGGTCTTCATGGCAAGAACGCCCATATTCCGTTCTGCAAGGCGCGGCAACACATCATGGATGAAACTGTGCTCAACACTGGAATCAACTACATTGACCGGAAACTGACAGGTGTCAAAAAAGTCCTCTTTGGTTTTATCCAGCATCCGGGTATGAGCATAAGGAGAATTGTGTCCGGTGAAACCCACATATCTTACTTTTCCTGATTTTTTTGCCTCTGCAATTACATCCAGAACCTTGTTCTCTATTCTTTCATCTACATCTTCAGGAGTTTGCAGCGAATGTACCTGCCACAAATCAATATAGTCGGTTTTCATCCGTTTCAGCGAGCCTTCCAGATGCTTCCGGGCTGTTTCTGCATCAGTAGAATAGGTTTTGGTCATCAGGAAAACATCATCCCGGTAATGCGGAACCAGGTATTTGCCATAGCGCTCTTCACTACGGCCGTCACCGTAAGATTCGGCACTGTCAAAAAAACGAATTCCTCCTTCCAAGGCAGCCTCAATGGTCTCCCGGGCTTCCTTTTCGCCCGTCCATCCAATATGATAACCCCCAAGGCCAAGCATAGTGACCTTCTCACCGGTATTTCCCAGTTTCCTCAAAGGCAATCGCTCACCGAGTTTATCTTTCGGGGAAACACCCCCGGAAGAAAAGCTGCTATAGGGAATAAGCAAACCTGAAGTAAGGCCTGCCAGCGTTTTTAAAAAATCTCTCCGGTTTGATCTATCCATAAACCCTCCTTAAAATTATTAAATATTAATATTTGTCCGTGAATGAACCAAAAAACATTTGTTTTTGTTTCAACAATAAAAGACAAAACTCATAAAATTGTCATACTTTTGATTCGTCTAGAAAATATTATATGCTACATAACAAAACACTTACCATACCCCGTTTGTTCAAGGAGACGGTTAAAAAGCACAGCGAAAGGGATGCCCTGGCTGTTGCAGGGGAGAAACCCCTAACCTACGGCACGGTCAATGAAAAGATACAGGCAAGCATTGCCTTTCTTGAAAAGATGGGTGTCCGGCCTGGCGACAGGGTAGCCATACTCAGCATGAACATGCCCAACTGGGGGATTGTATATCTGGCAACCACTTTTATGGGAGCCATTGTGGTGCCTTTATTACCTGACTTTCATCAGAATGAAGTAAGGAATATTATAGAACACTCCGGGGCCAAAGTGATTTTCGTTTCTGATGGTCTGAGAAAAAAAGCGGAAAATATCTCTGGTGAACAACTGGAATACATAGTTGGAATAGAAAAGATGGCTGTCATCTCACCCGAAGAACGTTCTGTCCGGTTCAATCCCATGGAAAAGCCCGCTCACACATACCGGGTGGAGGAAGATGATCCGGCTGCCATTATTTATACATCGGGAACAACAGGTAAATCAAAAGGCGTTATGCTTTCTCACAAAAACATTACATTCACTGCCCTTCAAACCCTAAAAATACAACACGTGGAACCGGAAGACAGGCTGCTTTCTATCCTTCCCCTTTCTCATACATACGAGAATACGCTGGGATTCATTATCCCCATGATATGCGGGGCTTCTGTACATTACCTGAGCAAGCCGCCAACTCCTTCGGTGCTTCTGCCTGCCCTAAAGCAGGTAAAACCAACCCTCATGCTTTCGGTTCCAATGATTATAGAAAAAATATACCGGAACAAAATTCTCCCGACTTTAAAGAAAAATTGGTACATGCGGGCCCTTTACAAAATCCCTCCGGTACGAAAGAAAATGAATGAAGCCGCCGGCAAAAAGCTCATGAAAACTTTCGGAGGACATGTCAAATTCTTTGGCATCGGCGGAGCCAAACTCGACAAGACTGTGGAACAATTTCTCCGGGAAGCCCGTTTCCCTTATGCCATTGGCTACGGATTAACCGAAACCTCTCCACTACTTGCCGGGGCAAATGCTGAAAACATTAAGTTTAAGTCAACAGGGCCTCCCCTGGAAGGAGTAGAGCTAAAGATTCACAATCCCAACAAGCGCACAGGCGAAGGAGAAATCTGGGCCAAAGGACCGAGTGTGATGCTGGGTTATTATAAGCAACCGGAACTTACCAGGGAGGCCATCACAGAAGACGGCTGGTTTAAGACAGGTGATCTGGGTGTTTTCGATAAAGACAACTTCCTCTATATCAAAGGCCGGCTGAAAAATATGATCGTTGGAGATAACGGTGAAAATATCTATCCTGAAGAGATCGAATCGGTGATTAATAATTTCAGGCACGTAGCCGAATCCATTGTCGTTGAAAAAAAAGGAAAGCTGGTGGCCATGGTGCATTTCAATACGGAGGAAATGACCCAGAGATACCAGGAACTGAAAGAAGGTGTCAGCCAATATCTTGACTGGAAACTTGAAGAGTTGAGAAACGAACTCTACACCTACATCAATTTAAGAGTAAACCGTTTTTCACGCATACAACAAGTCATGCTTCAGAACGAACCATTCCAGAAAACCGCTACCCATAAGATCAAAAGATTTCTATACAACCGGGAACAATGATTGGATGCCTGCCCGCAGGCGGAAACTCAAAATTTTACCAAAAATAGATAAACATAAAACGGGTTTTGGTGCTCTTTTGTGTTCCTGCCCCGAAGCAGGCGGGGTTGGTGTTCCTGCTAGCCGACAGGCTGGTTGGTGGCGGAAAAATAATATCCATAAAATCATCAACCATCTTTTAGAATTTTACCAATTATAAGGATTTATTTAGTTTTAATCCTTTTTGACTGGAATTAGTCTAATCATGAAATTCAAAACATTTATATTATGAGGAAACATATCATTCTGCCGGTTCTCTTAATTTTTATGACTACTGCTCTTTTTGCACAAAAGGAGGTCATCATGAATCAATGGCTGAAAGCCGGACCGGTGGAAATCCATAAACCTGCATTCTCCGAAAAGGGAAACATTGATGGAGAAAAATTCAAAAACAACGATCTGCTGGAAAGCATCCGCATGGATTTTGAACGCATACCACGGGACTCCCGGCCCGTTGCCCTGGCTAAAGATTCGACGGAATGGCAGAAAATCACAACAGACAGTGACAGCCTGATAACCACCTCTTCGGATGGCAACAATGTGATGTACCTGTCCTCCTACATTGAGGTGGACCAATGGACTAAACTGGAATTCAACATCACCACCGATGCTTTATTTGAATTTTACATCGACGGAGAAAAGAAGCATACCAAGGAAACCGGAAAACGTAGCAGCGAAAAATGCTCCGCACAACTTCACAGGGGAAAACACCTGGTGGGCCTGAAATTACTCAACGAGGGGAAGAATATGAAATTTCACACTACAGTTTCATATTCCCGGAATTTTGAAGGGCTCAGACTGACCAATACCCTTGATCCCACAAGGGAACTCACCATACATGATATTCTTGACGGCAAGAGCATTAGCTCGGCCAGCATCTCCCCTTCCGGGAAATATGTGCTGATCAACTACTCGGAATCACCCCGGGGGACGGGAAAAAGCATGGACTATACCGTACTGAAAAAACTGGATAATCTGGAAAACGAAGTGGTTTTCCGAAATCAAGATATCAACAAGGTTCAGTGGCTTCCGAAAACCGACCGAATCTCCTATAGCGTAGAGTTCGAGGAAGCTTCCAATATCTATTTATATGATGTGGAAAGCGGAAAGGAAAAAAACATTGCCAAAGACATCGAAAAGATGGGAAGCTACACCTGGGCCCCTAACGAAGAATACATCGTATATTCTTCACAGGTAGAAGCAGACGGTGCTGGTGGTCTGAAGCGGATATATGGCAATGAAGACCGCATTCCGGGATTCCGCGACCGTTCATTCCTGAATATATTGAATGTAAAATCAGGACATTCATCCAGGATTACCGCCGGCAATTTAAGCACCAGATTGCATGACATCCAGCCAGACAGCAAAAAGCTCCTGTTTTCCACCTCCTACCCCGATTACACGGAAACACCCTTTTCGAAGCAAAATCTTTATGAAATGGATTTAGAGAGCCTTGAGCTGGATACCATCTGGAAAGATAAGCATTATTCCGGAAGGGTAGAATATTCCCCCGATGGCACACAGCTTCTGGTACAGGGCGGACCACTCTGTTTCGGAGATGTTGGGGTAAACGTTCCTGATACCATGATGCCCAACAATTATGACAGTCAGCTTTACCTGTATAACCTTCAGAACGAAGATGTAGAACCCATCACAAAATCTTTCGCTCCTTCAGTGAATGCTGCCGACTGGATCGGGGAAAACTCCATCTATCTATCTGTAACGGAAAAAGATTACTCCAATTTATACCGCTATAACCTGGATAAAAGCCGAGTTGAACAGATAGAGCTTGAAGTGGAAATGCTGGGCGGCATTGACTTTTCTGACAACGGGAAGCAAGCAGTATACACGGGGACTGGCATGACCATGCCGGAACATCTCTATGTATTGGATATGAAAAACGAAAAAAGCCGCCTCATTGACCGGCCCAAAAAGGAAGAGCTGGCCAATGTGCAATACGGGCCTACCGAGGAATGGGATTTCACCAACAGCAGGGGAAGGACCATCGACGGAAGGGTTTATTATCCGAAGGACTACAATCCCGACAAGGAATATCCGGTGATTGTCTATTATTACGGGGGCACAACGCCAACTTCAAGGAGCTTTGACGGCCGTTACCCCAAAAACATCTGGGCCGGAAAGGGATATATTGTTTATGTACTTCAGCCCAGTGGTGCCACCGGCTACGGGCAGGAATTCTCGGCCCTGCACGTAAATGGATGGGGAAGGGAACAACTCGATGACATCATCGAGGGCACGAAAAAGTTTCTGGAGGCCCATCCTTCAGCCGATGAAGATAATGTTGGTGCGATCGGAGCCTCATACGGAGGATATACCACCATGATGCTACAGACACAAACCGATATCTTTAAAACAGCAGTTGCACATGCCGGAATCAGCACGATATCGAGTTACTGGGGCGAAGGATACTGGGGATATACCTACAGCGCCATCGCCTCTGCGCACAGCTATCCCTGGAACAATAAAGATCTGTATGTTGAGCGCAGTCCCATGTTTAATGCTGATGATTTTACCAATTCAATACTTTTGCTGCATGGAACTGACGACACCAATGTGCCCGTGGGCGAAAGCAAACAGTATTATGCTGCCCTCAAGATATTAGACAAGGATGTGGAGATGGTACTGGTAGATGACCAAAACCATTGGATCGTGGACTATGACAAACGCATTAAATGGCATCACACGATCTTATCGTGGTTCGACATGAAGCTAAAGAATCAGCCACAAGAATGGAAGGAAATGTATCCTGAGAAGAATTTGCAATGAGCGGATGATTGAATGATTGGATGGAAGAAGAGGAAGTTGATGTCATTCGATTGGTCATTTGTTGTCATTACGCTCTGCAAAATGCCCTGGAGCATATATAAAAGTTACAAGAGTCGTATCTCCGAATAGACGGGGAAATGGTCGGAAGGAAAATGCAGGTTCACCGGATCATTCAGCACTCCATACTTTAACACCTCCGTATCTTTAACGAAGATGTAGTCTATGCGCCTTTTGGCTGGCTCCGTATAGTTGAATCCATTGTAGGTGCCTTCCGGTCCGAAAGGTGGGGTCTGGCTGACAACCCGGGCATCCTTCAGTTCTTCGGCGATCACTTCAATGGGCTCCTGGTCAGGAAGGGCATTCAGATCGCCCATAAGGACAATGGTCTCTCCCGGTTTGCTGATCTCATCCATCTTACGTAGGATCAGTCGTGCCGAATTGGCCCGGGCTTTTTCTCCCTTGTGATCGAAATGGGTGTTGAATACCCGTAATTTTTTTCCTGACCCTTCATGCTCCAGAAGCACCCAGGTACATATCCTTTCCATTGCGGCATCCCAGCCTACAGAAGGCTCCTCAGGCGTTTCTGAAAGCCAGAAGGTGCCGTGATCCAGTTCGGTAAAAATGTTATGGTTGTAATAAACTGCAGAATATTCACCTTCTGTCTTCCCATCATCTCTGCCTGCGCCCACGTAACTATATGATTCTAATTGACTGTCAAGGAATTTTACCTGACGGTCCAAGCCTTCCTGAATGCCGAAAACACCAGGCTCATAAAAGGTGATTTGACTGTTAATAATATCTTTCCGTTTATCCCATGCATTTTCCGTAGCGTTGGGATTGTCATACCTGATGTTATAAGTGATCAGTTTTACGGTTTGTCCCATAGCGACTGAAGATAACAACAGACTCAAAAGAACTGGAATCAAGTACTTTTTCATATCGGTTCGCATTTTTATTTTATTCTTTTCTTTAGATGTTCCCATATATTGGTAATCAGGAAACTCTCTTCCATATAATCCATCAGGGTAATCAGGCGGTTGTATGGGGTGGAAAAAGTCAGTTCATTATCTCCAACACAGGCGCGGGCTGAGGGATCAAACATGCCCAATACGCTTCTGGGATTCTCTTTATCCTTCTCCATATAAGGATAAAGGGTAATGGTACTGCATCCTGAACCGAATGGAGAGATAACCCCTGCATTACCAACAAAATCATAGTTGGCCAGCATAAATAATCCAGACAATACATGGGGTTCAGCAAAAAAAACCACCACCTCAGGTTCATCCTCCTCTGAGAGCTTATCCCAGCGC
>JBKGZA010000044.1:0-18683 GCA_046545815.1 Bacteroidales bacterium | reverse complement strand
TACGACTTTACATGGACCGAAGTCAACGGAGACTTCAAGGATGATTCTACCATAACTGTGGATTTTTACGAACAGCCGGAGGCTGATGCGGGTCAAGGGGGTGACACCTGCGGGCAGACTTTTGAACTCCATGCCAAATACTCTGTAACAAATGCTTCAGGGTACTGGCAGCAAACGGAAGGACCGGGTATCCCCGACTGGGGAAACCGTGAATCAAACAACACAAGTGTGAAAGTTGATCAATATGGAACCTATGAGTTTACATGGACCGAGACCAATGGAACTTGCAGCGACAATGAGTCCATCTCGGTTACATTCAAAGAACCTGCTGTTGCAGATGCCGGAGAAGATGTAACCATCGATGAAGGTGATTCGGTTCAGCTTAACGCATCGGGTGGACAGGATTACTCCTGGTCGCCATCTGAAGGATTATCCGATCCAACCGCACCTGATCCTGTCGCCGAACCTCGAACGACCACCACCTATACCGTTACAGTAACGAATGAAGCAGGATGTACCGACACCGACGAGATCACCATTACCGTCAATCCTGCTGAATTCGCCCAGGCCGGTCCGGATACGGCAATTTGTCGTGGAGGCACTGCTCAATTGCAAGCTTCGGGAGGAGTATCCTACCACTGGAAGCCTTCCATCGGACTGTCCGATCCGGAAACAGAAAATCCCGAGGCTTCCCCGGAACAAACAACAACGTACCAGGTCTTCGTAGTCAACGAGAAGGGACTGGAGGATTCCGCAGAGGTAACCGTAACAGTGAATCCTTTACCGGAATTAAGTATTCAGGATCAATACGAAATATGTGAAGGAGATACAGTCAGATTAAACGCTGAAGGAGCCGGTGATTTCGAATGGTATCCGAAGGAAAACATGAACCGTTACGACATCCCTGATCCTTTGGCCTATCCTGAAAATACAACAACCTACAGAGTGGATCTGACCAATGAATATCAATGTTCCCGATCAAAAGAGGTAACGATTCAGGTTTATCAGAAACCAGAGGCAGATGCAGGTGAAGATCAGACACTAAATTATCAGTTTGAAACCATACTGGATGCCAACAGGCCTGTTGAGGGTAATGGTGAATGGAGCGTGGTTGAAGGGAACGCCGTCTTTGAGGACATCACGGATCCCAAAACAAAAGTCACCGATCTCGAGCTGAAGGAAAACATTCTGCAATGGTCGGTAGACAACGGAGTATGTCCGGTTGCAGAGGATCAGGTTAGCATTACCGTCAAGGATATAAATCCTCCTACAGTAATCACACCGAATCAGGATAACAAAAACGATTATTTCAGGATCCCCGGAATGGAAAAAACAGAATACGAGGAATTTATAGTATTCGACAAGTGGGGAAATGAAGTATTCCGGGAGAAAAACTATCAGGAAGACTGGGATGGCAGAAACCATCAGGGTGATAAGCTGATGCCGGATACCTATTTCTATATATTGAAACTAAAATCAGGAAGGGTGTTGAAAGGATTTATCAACATAGAAGAATGATGAAGAAAATTGTATTTTGCATATTGTTTATTATGGCTTTCGGCAAACTATACAGCCAGCTTCAGCCAATGAGTGAACAGTACATAGTGGACGGGCTGAGCATCAATCCCGCATATGCGGGAAGAAGAGAAGCACTGAGTGTTGCCATTTCCTACCGCCACCAATGGGTTGGATTTGAAGGAGCTCCCGTAACCCAAACGGGTAGCATCCATTCACCCTTGTTGCATGAAAATGTCGGAGTTGGGCTAATCCTTATGAATAGTAAGATAGGGGTAACCCAGGAGTCGGGGATCATGAGCAATTATTCTTTCAGTTTCAGGACAGGCCGGGGAAAAATGTCATTGGGGCTGGGCGCCGGAGTCATACTTAAAAATAAAAACCCCAATAAGCTACGGAGTGTTGACCCTGACGACGAGGTGCTGAGTTCCGCTGAGGAAGCTTACTATATGCCCGACTTCAGTGCAGGAGTGTATTATAATACAGACAATTTCTTTGCAGGGTTTTCGATGCCGTTTTTCATCCATCATCGTTTTAATTCGGCGAAGGGGGAGTATGAACTGTATCATGATTTCGAAAAAAGCACTTATATGGCTACAGGAGGTTATTTATGGGAAATAAGCGACGATTTCAAATTGTTCCCGAACACCCTTTATAGATACAACCCAAAAGGACATCAGCAGGCAGATATGAGTCTATATATGATCCTTGGCGAAAAATTCTGGCTCGGCGCCAATTACCGGACAGAAAATCAAATGATCTATACGTTGCAATACCAAATAACCAACCAGTTGAGGATAGCTTATTCCTATGGTACGGAAAATACGGAACTGAGCAGATACAACAAAGGAACACACGAGATCACATTGCAATATGATTTCAAATATCTGGTGGAAGCCATAAGTCCAAGATATTTTTAAATATGAAGGATATAAAAACATTATTCATTTTGTTTATCATCTTTTCCGGTTGTGCAGGCGGCAGACAGTCGCTTGAGTCCGACTACTATTCAGCCGAAGATACACCTTTCAGCTCAAACCACTATGACGAATACGCCCCGGTACTTTACGGGAATAAAATTGTTTTTTGTTCCAACCGGAATGATGATCTTTTCATCAAGCACTTTAATGAAGAAAACCGGGAAAATTTCAATATATACTCCATAAATATCCATGATACGACATCCTGGAAGAATTACAGGATATTTGACAAAAACCTGGTTTCCCATTTCAACGATGGTCCGGTTACATTCGACCCCGCACAGGAGGTTATGTATTATTCCAGAAACCTCACTATTGACAGGAAAAAGAACAAACTTTCCGGCCCCAATACTCTGGGCTTATTTTCAGCAAAAAAATTATACGGCCATTGGACCGATATCAAAACTTTCCCTTATAACAGCCCGGAATATCATAACACCACGCCTTATTATGACACACTCAACGACCGTTTGTACTTCGCTTCCACCATGCCTGGAGGACACGGCGGAAGCGATCTGTATTATTCGGAAAAAACCGACGATGGCTGGAGTAAGCCGGTCAACCTGGGCTCCAGGATTAATACGGAAGGTAATGAAATGTATCCCTTCATTACCGCCTCGGGGAAACTCTTTTTTTCCTCAGATGGGCACGGAGGTTTGGGAAAAAAAGATATTTTCCTGACGGAAAAAGAGGATGGAGAATGGATCAAACCCGTACATCTGAAACCTCCCATCAATTCAAAAGATGACGATTTCGCACTGATCACCGACCACAAGTTTCAATCGGGTTATTTTTCATCAAACAGAAAACAGTCGGATGATATCTACCATTTCCGCACAAAAAGGCCCCAGTTTTATAATTGCGACAGCCTGGGGAAAAATAAATATTGTTATCGCTTCAGTGAAGACAGCTATCATGAAATTGACAGCATGTCCGAATATGTCTGGAATTTCAGTGACGGAGCCAAAGTCACCGGCAAGGAAGTTACACATTGCTTTCCCGGACCGGGTAAATACCGGGTGCAGTTGAATATTGAGGACAAAAAGACAGACAGCATATATTACACGCAAAGCGACTACGAATTTGTGGTCGAAGCAAAGGCTGAACCCCATATTCGTTCCAGGGATGCATTTATTGTAAACAAGGAAATGGAATTTGACGGTTTGAGGTCCGAACTTCCGGGTTTACAAAAAGTAGATTATTACTGGGATTTCGGAGACGGAACCCTTGAAGATGGTTCAAGTGCCAATCACACATTTAAAAAGAAAGGAAATTACCGGGTGACGCTTGGCGTAACCGGAATTAATGACAGCACAGGGGTTATGGAAAATCATTGTGTATGGAAAGAAATACGTACGTTTGAAGATTACCAGGCTTTAGCTGTATATCTGGCAGAAGGAACGGAACAAAGAATCATTACGGAAGAAAGCGGGGAAGACAGCGAATCGGATAAGGAATCGGATGATGAGGATTTCGTAGAAGTTAATATAAGAAACTACGTCATTGCCGAACTGCCCGGAGAACTGGGAAATCAGCTCAACAAAGCATTCAGCACTATGAACCAGGCACAACTGGCTTTTAATAATACGGAGCTTGCAGATCTTTCCTATCCCATTCTCGATCGCATCACCGGAATCATAAAAAAATATTCCATGTTAAAACTGCAAATTGCAGTTCATACCGACAACAGGGGATCAGCGAAGAACAACAAGGATTTGACAGAAGAAAGGGCCCGGGCCATCAGGGATTACCTGGCCTCCCAGGGTGTAACAGAGGAAAGACTGGAAGCAACCGGTTACGGCGAATCCAGACCCATATCCGAAAATAACACGGAATCCGGAAGGCAGAAAAACAGGCGGGTGGAGTTTATAGTGATTAATAGGTAGATATTCATTTAAGAAAAGAACCATAGATGAATGCCAAATTATCCTTGAACTTCTAAAGGGGCATACTCTCCCCCCTCTCCCTTGGAAAGGAAGCCTGTCCCGCTCAACGGGAAGCTCATTTCCCGGCAGAGTCTAATGGTTTCACAAGCTTGCAAAAAAGATAAGATATATGAATCTACATGCGGTATACATGAGAATCTACTGTAGACCGGCTTTATTAAATCCTAAACCAATGTTTAAGATAAGAGCAAAACAGATAGCGGTCAAAATAATGCTCTTTACATGCATATCGACTGCTACCGGCGCCAATGACACAGACAGCCTGGTATATGAAGACCTGCAGCTTGTCAAGAAACGGATCAACCTGTTGTTATCCAGACTGAACGAGATGAACCAGAGCCATACCTACAGTTTGGACAGCATATTTTCGCTTTCGGGCGAATCTTTGGAAGGCCTGAAATCCCTGGAAAAAAACATAGGCGAGGAACACGGTGTAACCCGTGATTCAATTCATCAAAAGGCCACCCAATTACAGAAGAATATCGAAGAAAACCAAAAGAAAAACAGACAACACGCCAAGCTTCATTTCATTTTTCATGGCCTGGCCATAGGGCTTATCATTTTCCTGATCTTTTACCTGCGGTCATTACGCCAAAAATCCCTGCAATATCTTAGTTCAAGAGCAGGAAGCATGGAGGTCAGACAAGATGAAATCCTCCAAAAAGCCAACGAGCTGGAAGAAATCAGGCAAACCCTGGAAAAGACACGCAAACAGCAAAAGAAACTCAGGAAAAGAATCAAGAAAAGCAAAAAATGAGGGTCAGTTCTTTCTCACCCACTTTAAAAGGAACCATCCCAACACTGCACCTCCAATATACCACGGAAAATCAAGCCAGCTGAAAGTAGAACCGATAATGGTATGGCCCAGAAGAGTAGACCTAACAGGTTCAAGAAAGGCGGGATGCCACAGTTGGATAAATTCAACCAAAGATGTGATCAGAAAGGCTGCCAGCACCAAAAGAAAGATAAAATGTTCGGGAAAAAACAAAAAAAAGATAAGAGAAAGCTCCGTCACATAAAACAAACCTGCCAGTTGATGTGAAATCCATATGGCTCCTCCGTTGGGTATCAGCTTTGCCAAAACACCAAGAGCCGCAATAACCACGATCAATACAAGCGCTTTTATCAATGGTCTTCTCTCAGGCATATATCAAACATCCAGTTTACCATGAATGATTGTAATAATGGAAACGCAAAAAAAGATAAGATTTTCCACAAGAGATTTGAAGGTCATGTCTGACTCCAGAAAACGGGTAAAAGACCTTATCTCATATCCCATCAATTGTTTAAGTACATCGTATTTTGACTGATCAAGAATTTCAGATGCTTTGGCTAACTCAAGGGCTTCGCGGGCCATATTCATCAATTTCTCCCTGGTTATGTTTTCCTCCTGAGAAACCACGGCTTTGTCCCGTATTTCTATAAGACGCTGGATGTTCTGCCGGGTCTGATCCATAAATGTGTATTGAAGGTTATAAGATCAGACCCAAAAATAAAAATAATTTTCAGAATGTAAACCGGTCCTTTTCGATTTCAGCCAAAAATCTTGACGGATAGGTAAATACTGCATCATAGGAATACAATACACCGGGAAAAGTAATATATAGCTGTTCCTTTGCACGGCTGCAGGCCACATAGAATAAGCGTCTCTCCTCCTCCATTTCTTCCAGGTCCTTTGCACGGACAGATGGAAACAATCCATCGAGTGCATGGGGAATGATGACCGTGTTCCATTCCAATCCTTTGGCTGAATGAACCGTTGAAATGGTCATGGGGCTTTCCTCACTTTCATCTATTAACGGGGTGGTCTCGCCTGAAAGGCTTCTCGAAGGCGGTTCGAGTGCAAAATCGGAAAGGAACCGGTCGATGGCATCGTATTTTTTTGCCAGGTCAATCAACACATCAATATCCAGCAACCGGCTCTGATAGTCGGTTTCCTTAGACTCCAGTATCGGTGCATAATAACCCTTCAGTATCTGAAGCCGTTCATTGACATACAGCTTTTCCTCACCGGCACGGCTCAATACATCCCGAAGCTGCCTCAACTGTATAAAGAACTTCTTCCCCATGAACTTATCCAGTTCAAGTTCACCGCTTTTTCTTACTTCCCGGACAATTTTCCCTGCTGTAACTTTTCCGATGCCGGGCAACAATTTCAACACCCTGTGCCAGGCCACGGAATCATGGGGATTTAATATGATACGCAGATAGGCGATCATATCCTTGATGTGTATCCGTTCATTGAACTTAAACCCTCCAACCACTACATAAGGTATACCCCGCTTATTGAGTTCGGTCTGAATGTATCGGTTGTGCCAGTCGGCCCGGTTCAATATCGCAATCTCGTTCAGGGGCACATTCTGCTCACGCAGCTCCAATACTTTGGATACCACAAATGCTGCTTCTTCCTCTTCGTCATAAAACCTTTTGACAGTCGGTTGATTATACGATTCAATATCCGAATAAAGCTTCTTTTTATAGCCAATAAGGGAATGGTCGATGATGTTATTGGTGAACCGCAGGATGCTTTGACTGCTCCGGTAGTTCTTCTCAATCTTAACCACCTGGCAGTTGGGAAACTGCTGGGGAAATCTGAGTATGTTCTCATAGTTGGCTCCCCGGAAAGCATATATGCTTTGGGAATCATCACCCACAACCATGAGGTTCCTGTGTTTAGCAGCCAGCCAGTCAACGATTTCTTTCTGCACCACGTTGGTATCCTGAAACTCATCCACCATGATGTACTGAAAATCTTCCTGGATTCTTTTGCGAAACCGCGGCTTATCCCGCAGTGAATTTCTCAGGAATTCCATCAGATCATCAAAATCGAATATGTTGCTCATCTCCTTATAACGGGTATAACCATTGTAGATCAGCTCGAGGTCCTGGATATAATCGATCAGTCCTGTATAAAACCGCTCCACAAAATCCTTGATGGTCATATTACGATTTCTGGAACCGGAAATGATCTTCTGCAAACGCTTCTTTTTGGGAAATTTCTTATCCTTCTGATTGTATTTCAACTCTGTTCTGATCAGATCAATGGTATCTTCGCTGTCTGCAGTATCGATAATGGTAAAATTAGGGGGAAGATCAAGCAGTCCGCCATACTTACGAAGCACATGCACCGCAAAAGAATGAAAGGTTCCTCCCATCACCTTACCGGCGCGGGTATCCTTTAGAAGCTGTTCAACCCTGGAAAGCATCTCATGGGCTGCCTTGCGGGTAAAAGTCAGCAGGAGAATCTTACCCGGATCCACATTATTCTCGAGCAGATAGCTTACCCGGTAAACAATCACCCGCGTCTTACCACTGCCTGCGCCGGCTATAACAAGCAAGGGACCTTCAGTAGTGGTAACAGCCGTCAACTGGGCTTCATTGAGCTGGTTGGCATAATCAATCCTGTAATCGCCCTTGACAAGCTCTTTGCTCAAATATTCCAGCTTATGCATTTTTTGCTCAATCGATTCTGCTATTTTCTGCAGATCTTCTATTCTTTCCCTTGACTCTTCAGGAATCTCCACTTCGGGATAATCATCCGGTGTCAGGTTGTATATTTCAGGCAAACCGGAGTTACTTTCCCCGGGGGTCACTTCTGCATCCTTCAGATCGCCCAGAAAATCGTCAAGTAGCTTCTCCCGGTCGAAATTGTCCAGATCATCGCCCTCCTCTCGGTCACCATCATCTTCATTGTTGCCGTTGCCCTTTCCAGGTTTCCCGGAGGATGAAGAAAACAGACGATCCTCATCCTCAAAAAAAGATATCCTCAGAATATACCGGAAGGTGACCCAAAAAGGAAGAAAAACTTTATTGATCAGTGCCATAGATCATCGACTTTTGCCTTCAAAGATAACACAAAAATTGTTCATAAATTTATTATATTTGGTTTGTAATTATCTGAGAAACGCTGCTAAAGTTAACATTGTCATTTATATAAACGGAAAAAACAAAAAAGAAAGCATACAAGATGAAGCGTTCGATTATTACTGGCATTAAGCATGGTGTTGCTTTAAATCTGCCAGGTGCAACAAATTCCCCCATATATTCTGAAAATTATTCATTCAGACAAGGAAGCCGGAGGCTTCGGAAGGTTTTAATGTGCACATTGTTGATTTCCATTTTTTTCCTGAATATATCTGTAATGCTGTATGCACAATCAGAAGATATTCAGGAACACATTGAAGACCTTAAGCATTCGTCTTCTTCATCCACCCGGTGGGAGGCGGCATATGCTTTAGGGCAGATGGGTGATAGCAGTGCGGTGGAACCCCTTATTGAGGCATTGGATGATAACAGGCGTTTTGTCAGGGAAGCAGTAGTGGTATCGCTGGGAAAAATCGGTGATCAGCGGGGTATGGACCCCATTATCATGAAGCTGCGTGAGGATGATGATCCCAACGTCCGGGCGGCGGCAGCCGAAGCGCTCGAAAACTTCAATGCTTCGCGCGTTGTGGAACCAATCACTGATGCATTGTTCAGCGATAATGATCCCAATGTCCGTATCACGGCAGCCCGGATTCTGGGCAGAAACGTTGATTCCAGTGCCAGTGAACCACTCATTAAATCACTGGCCGGTGATGACAATCCCAGTGTACGTGTAGCAGCAGCCAAGGCATTGGGGAAAATAGGAAATATTCGGGCAGTGAATCCCTCCATTAAGGCATTGGAAGATGACGATGCCGGGGTTCGCAGAGCAGCAGCCGGTGCCCTATTCAGGATAGGAAAGCCTGCAGCCGACCCCCTCACCAAGACTCTGAAAGAAGGTGATCAGAGAGTCCGCGCATTGGCTGCCGGTACGCTGGGTCGCATTGAAGATACCACTACGATTGATCCCCTCCTTCAAGCACTGACCGATAATGAACGGGATGTGCGCACCAATGCCGCCTGGTCACTGGGATATATAGGAGAACCGGCTGTACCCCATCTTATTGAAGCATTGGATGATGATGACTGGCATGTGCGCGAAGCAGCCGCCATGGCATTGGGACAATCCCGGGATCAAAAATCCCTTAAACCACTTCTAGAAAAACTGAGCGACGACAACAGGCATGTCCGGGCAGCAGCTATACAGGCACTGGGAAAGACCGGAAGCAATTGGGCTGTCGAGCCGCTCATCAAGGCGCTGAACGATGAGCATTATGATGTTCGGGGAGAAGCTGCAGAAGCATTGGGAAAGATAGGAGACCCCCGGGCCATAGATCCACTTATTGAAACACTGGTTGATTACAATTCCGGTGAAGCGGCAGCAGAGGCCCTTGAAAAAATCGGGGAGCCGGCAGTGAACCCGGTTGTTAAAGCACTGAGCGCTGAGTATTTCTGGGGAAGAGAAATGGCCATCAGCGTACTGGGAAAAATCGGAGATGTACGGGCAACTGAACCCCTGTTGCAGGCGCTGACTGACGATGACTGGCATGTAAGGGAAGCAGCGGCCACGGCATTGGGAAGGATCGGTGACACCCGGGCTGTAGAGCCGCTCATGGCAGCCCGAAAAGATGATAAAAGCTCCGTGCGGGAAGCTGCGGAAGAAGCACTGCAAAAAATAAATGAGGAAAAAGAACAACAACCTAAAGATTAACAATACATTTTCTCAGGAAAGGTAACTTACTTTTTATTTTCTTGCATTTTTTGGCAGAAAATGAAATTCCAATATCTGTGGGGGAAGATAAATTTTATATTGCGCAAGCAATTTTATTTCTTTGGCGGGGTTAAATAAACTTACTGCCTTTTGCACGAAAAATTTATTGGCATGAAATTTTATGATTTCTCCTTAGATAACCAGTCATATATCGAAGAGAGCATACTGACCAACGGATTGGAATTAGGCGATGACCGTTTTGCGCTTTCTACCCTTGCCGGCGGGGTACTGATAATTGATAAAAAAACGGGAGAACTCCTTTATGCCATCAATTACAGAACAGGACTTCCCGGTGATGAGGTAGCAGCCATTGCCAGGGATAAAAACAACGGATTATGGATCAGTCATGCATACGGGATTACCCGAGCCGATCTGGATCTGCCTGTAAAAAAATTCAGCACCTATCCGGGCATTGAAGGTAACCTGATCAATACCCTGGAGCAGGATAGCCTGCTCTATCTGGCAACAGGAGAAGGATTATACCGCCTGGAGGAAGGAAAGAATTACCAGGAAAAAGAGATCACCTTCCGTGTAGAAGAAGAAGTGCCGGTCGAAAACAAATCCGAAGAACAAACAGAAAGAAAAGAAGATCAAAAGGAAAACAGGGAAAAAACAGGAAATGCAAATCAAAGCGTATTTAAAAAATTCTTCAACAAAATATTTGGTGGAAAAAAGGAGAAACGTAAACGGGAAAAGGCCGCAGAAAAAGAAGCCGGGTCGGGAACTGACAAACAAGAGGAAAGGGAAAATCAACAGGAACCCCGGATTGAAACCCGCGTTTCTTATCAAAAGAAAAAAATAGCTTCGCTTCTGTCGCTTTCACACCAGTTTGAAAAGATAGAAGGCATCGAAGGCAGGTGTGAGCAACTGGTTCCATATCAGGGTGGGCTTCTGGCCGGCACGCATAACGGTCTGTACCATGTTAACGGAAAAGATAAAGTTACACCGGTAATCAAGGGAATATATCCCCATCAGGTATATCCAACAGATAAACACGGTATCTTGCTAGCAACCCCATCCGGTATCAAAAAGGCCATACCGGGAAACAGAGAATGGCAAATCACAGATTATCTTCCCCAAATCGAAGGACCGATTTATTCTCTCACCATAAACGACAAAACCGGCGCGCTATGGGCAGGCGGAGAAGATCAGGCATACAAAGTCGTTTTCAATCGAAACGGGGAAGTCAGCACAATCCAAACCCATTCCTTATCTGCCAAATACCCGGAAAAACATTTTGTACGCAACATAAATGACGATTTATATATATTGGTCTCTACAGGAATATACCGTTACCGCCCCCGTACGGATACTTTTGTGATCCATTCCCATCACCGCAAAGATTCACTTCTCCAAAGTGATTACCGGTATTTGCTAGCACAGCCGGGTATATCATGGATCAAAAGAGAAGATCACTGGGAAAGGATAGGCAGCTCAGATAAATGGCAAGATTCGCTCTCAGTTTATCTGAGGCTTTTCGACAACATTCAGAATATCTCCCTAAGCTCAAGGCAACATTTGTGGGTTATCTCTGAAAATGAACTTTACCGTATTAACCTCAACAATCGAGGAGCAAAAAGAAGAGATCACCGTACAGAGGGACGAAATACTCAAACAAAAGAACACCATCGAGAGAAAAAAAGAAGAGATCACAGGAAGCATTGAATATGCATGGCGGATTCAAAATGCCTTGCTCCCGAAAGAAGATCAGTTCAGGAATGTATTCTCAGAATACTTTATTCTTTTCAAGCCACAATCAATAGTAAGCGGCGACTTTTACTGGATACACACCAATGAACACAAGATTTACCTGACTGCAGCGGACTGTACTGGCCACGGAGTTCCGGGGGCTTTCATGAGTATGTTGGGTATCTCCTCAATGAATGAAATCATGAACAACCACCACAACCCGAAAACTGCAGCCGATATACTGAATCAGTTACGAAATATGGTTAAACATTCCCTGCACCAGACAGGCAAAAAAGACCTTGCCAAAGATGGAATAGACATGGCGTTCTGTGCAATAGACCAAAAGAAAATGGAAATGGATTTTGCAGGAGCTTTTAATCCGTTATATCTGTTCCGAAACGGGAATTTTGAAAAATACGAGGCCGATCGCATGCCTGTAGGTATTTACCACACAGAAAAGGAATCTTTTACCAACCACCGGATCAGCCTTAGGAAGGGAGATGTAATTTATTTGTTCTCTGACGGATATGTAGATCAATTCGGAGGGTCTAAAAACAAAAAGTTCAAACCCAAAAATTTTATTGAACTTCTTTCACGGATCCATCACAAACCCATGGAGGAGCAACACGAAATTCTGAATCAAACCTTTATGCAATGGAAGGGAGACAATTTTCAGGTAGATGATGTACTGGTCTTTGGAATACGTATCTGAGAAATAATTGCAAAGGATTTATCAATAAACCTTTGTTTATTTTTAAGTGTTAATCCTGATCCTCTATCTTTCTTACTTTCTGAGTTTCGGTGTGGGCATCGATCATCCATGTATCACGTACCCGTTTACCTGTTTTTATTGATTCATATTCTATACCGTGCTCTCCCTCTACAATGACACATTTACCCAAACCGTAACGAAGGGACATCACTTTATCCCCTACTTTTAGCGGTTTGCCGTCGTAATCAAAAATCTTCCATTTTTTCTTCTTCCAGAGTAGCCCCATATATTAATCAAATTAAATATAAAATCTCATTTTTATAACGTTTCCGGCTTCATCAAAATTATTTTATAATCGATGGCCCATCAAAACATACTTTAAATATGTCCCTTTCTTAACGGGACTTACAACGTTGTTTTTTCATTTTGAATATATAAAAGAAAGGCTGTTGCAATAAGAACAGCCTCTCTTTTAATTAATTTATGTCAGAACATTTACGTATTAAACCAGTTTTTCAACCAGGTCCACTACTCTTGTGGAATAGCCCCATTCGTTGTCATACCAGGAAATCACCTTAACCATATTGCCCTGCATGACCATGGTGCTCTTAGCATCAAAAATGGATGAACGTGTATCCCCAATGATGTCAGCCGATACGATTTCATCTTCCGTATAACCCAGTATATCTTTCATATCACCTTCGGCATACTTCTTCATGGCAGCATTTACATCATCCACAGTAACTTCTTTACTCAATGTTGCTGTTAAATCAACGAGCGAACCAGTTGGAGTGGGTATACGAATGGCTTTACCGTCAAGCTTGCCATTGAGCTCAGGAATTACCTTGCCTACTGCGGTAGCTGCACCAGTAGTAGTTGGTATCTGTGACAATGCAGCAGCACGTGCTCTTCTTAAGTCCTTATGAGGAGCATCCTGAAGATTCTGATCGGCCGTATAGGCGTGGATTGTTGTCATCAGTCCATGTTCAACACCAAACTCATTATTAAGCACCCTAACAACAGGAGCCAGGCAATTGGTAGTACATGAAGCGTTGGATACACACTCATCACTATCCTGCAGATCACTGTCGTTAACACCCAGTACCACCATGCGATCGATTTCATCTTTAGCCGGTACAGTCAGCAACACCTTCTTGGCTCCGTTCTTCAGATGATCACCGTATCCACCTTTTCCGCTTTCTTTCTGTCGAAAAACACCTGTTGATTCAATAACAACATCAGGCGTATCACCCCAAGGTATCTTTGAGGGATCTTTTTCAGCACTCACTTTGACCTTTTTCCCGTTAATCACAAAACCATCATCCTCGATTTCAACGTTTCCGTTGAACTTTCCATAAATGGAATCATACTTCAACAGATGACCCAAAGTTTTCGTATCCGTAATGTCATTGATACCAACAATTTCTACATTCTTTCTTTCAAAAGCGATTTTGAAAACGCTTCTTCCGATTCTTCCAAAGCCGTTGATGGCAAGTTTTATTTTAGCCATATTTACCAAATTTTTAAAGGTTTAAACATCTATTTTTTGCTTATAATTAAAGCTTCTCAAAAATAATGATTAATTACCAAAACATCAAACCTGAATTGTTCATTTTATAACATTCAATTTTAATAAACTAACATTCAATTTATTATTTAGTAAAAATAAAAAATTTAGCTGCTGATAATCCGAGACCCCCCCCGGCCCTTTGCTTTTTTTTCTTTGCCCTAAACTCTTTACCCTTTGCCTTATTCCTGAAAATACACCCTTTTCACCCTTTCGGAAATCCCGGTAAAAATCTCATAAGGAATGGTGTCCGTTTTTTCGGCAAGCTCAGTAACCGGTATCTGATCGCCGAAAACGATCACCTCATCTCCCTCCTTGATGTCACAATTCGAGATATCGGCCATGCACATATCCATGCAGATATCACCAACAATGGGGACATAGTATCCATTGATATAAAGTCTGCCAATCCCGTTGCTCAGGGCACGACTGAACCCATCAGCATATCCTGCGGGAATCACAGCAATTTTCATATTTTCATGAGCTTTCCCTTTTCGTCCGTAACCAATGGTGCTGCCCTCGGCCACATTCTTTACCTGTGTAACGGTACTCTTGAAGGTACTGATGTTACGTAGCTGGTTCTGATCAACCGCACTGATGCCATACAAACCAATACCCAGGCGTACCATATCGAACTGAAATTCCGGGAAGCGTTCGATGCCGGCAGAATTCAATATATGCCGGAGCATGGAATAACCCAAAGCCTTCATCATTTTATTGCTCAGATCTTCAAAAAGGCGAATCTGACTTGTGGTAAATTCATCCTGCCCGGGTTCATCGCTGGCAGCCAAATGAGAAAATACCGAAGATACTTTCAGCTCATTCTGATTGACCAGCTGATCAATAAGGGCATCCACCTCAAGCTGCTTAAAGCCCAGGCGGTTCATTCCCGTATCCAGTTTGATATGTACAGGATATTCCTTACTTCCGTAATTATGGACCATTTCGGTGAATTTACCAAGCACCCGGAAATTGTATATTTCCGGCTCCAGGTCGTAATCAATCATCATACTGAAACTCTCTTCCTCCGGATTCATGACAATAATGGGCAGTGTAATGCCTGCTTCCCGTAAAGTAACCCCCTCATCTGCAAAAGCAACCCCCAGATAATTTACCCTTTGGTATTGTAAAACATTGGCTATCTCATAGGTTCCACTGCCATAGGAAAAGGCCTTGACCATAGCCATAACCCGGGTGCCGGATTTCAGTTTTGAACGAAAGTAATTGAGATTATTCACCATAGCATCCAGGTCTATTTCCAGTACAGTTTGGTGCAACTTCTCTTCAAGGGCATGGCTGATCTTCTCGAAATGAAATTTTCTTGAACCTTTCAGCAGTATGGCTTCATTGCGAAAATTCTGTTCCGATAAGGCAGACATGAACTGTTCCGTTGAGGAATAAAAGCTTTTGGGAAGCTCAAAACAATCCTGATTCTCAGAAATGGCTTCACCTATTCCAATCAGCCTGTCCACACCATTCCTCTGCACCCGGTCCGCCACTTCATTGTATAGATCCCGTTCTTCCCTTCCACTCTGCAGAATATCAGAAAGTATCAGTGTTATTTCCTGATGCTGGTTCTGCTGATTAAGTGTATTCAGGGCAATATCAAGAGATCCCAGATCGGAATTGTAGCTGTCGTTGATTATCGTACATTGGTTGATCCCCTTTTTCATCTCAAGTCGCATGGCAATAACCGGAAGATCAGCCATCCTTCGTTGAATGAACTCTTCGTCAATGCCCAGGTGTAGCATCAAAAGCCATACATGAATGGCATTTTCAACAGAACCCCGGTCGATATAAGGGATTACGACCTTCATCTCACGCCCGTGATAGGTGCCTTCAATGGCCGTATGAGTACTGCCTCTGCTTATTTGCTCAATATTCAGATCAGAATTCCCTTCAAGTGACCAGGTAATTAAATGTTTTTCTTTTAACTGATCATTCATCCTGATGCGCTTATGAATCTGCTCATGATCCTTGCAGTATATAAGAATTTCCGATTCCTCAAAAAGCTGCAGTTTCTCATCGACTTTCTCTTTCAGGTCGCGGAAATTTTCCTGATGTGCTTCCCCGATATTGGTAAAAATGCCAATATCCGGGCGTATAATGTTCCCCAGCCTGAACATTTCATGAGGCTGAGAGATACCGGCTTCAAACACGCCCAGATTGTATTCCTCTCCCATGCTCCAGACGGAAAGCGGCACCCCTACCTGGGAATTATAGCTTTTGGGACTACGGACTATGTTATACTCCTTTTCCAATACATGGTGGATCCATTCCTTGACAATGGTTTTTCCATTGCTCCCGGTAATGCCTATTACAGGAAATTCATACTGATTTCGGTGGTAAGCGGCAAATTGTTGTAGAGCGCTTAATGCAGAAGGAACTTTCACAAAATTGACGCCCGAATAATCATTCCACCTATGAGGCAATCGGGAGACCACAAAATTTTTCACGCCCTTTTCCCACAATCCGGGTATGTAATCATGGCCATCATGCCGCTCCCCTTCAATGGCAAAAAATGCAGTATCTTCTGCGGAGAAAATTCTCCGGCTGTCTATGGCAAGACGGCGGATGATGGTATCGGAACCGTGATATAACCTGCCGGAGGTATGGCGAGCCAGATCGTAAATGGTATAATCAGACATAAAATTTTATTTCTGGTTAACTATAGATTTCGATTCTCAGGTGTCATGTTTAAACATTTAAGTTTGAAAGGCTCAGAGCAAAGGGCAGAGAGCCAAAAGCAAAAAGCAGAGAGACGAGGGCCGAAAGGCTGAACTATCAGTGATTTTAGGCACTTACCGGTCAAATTCTTGCTTTTTTTAGCAAAAATTGTCCGGTAAGGTACTATAAGTAAATTTAAATCATGTGTATCCCTTTCATTTAGCACTTCTCTCCTCATATAATTCCCAACAATTTTTAACATAAAACGATACGGTAGATAGAAAGATTGTCAGCGATTTATTGTTTTATTGAAGCATTTTCGGCAGAGCGGCTCATATTGATCTTTTTCGCCCAAAAGAACCAACTTCTGAGATTCAAATTTCCGATGGGAATAATGGGCCAGATTGCCGCACCTGACACAAATGGCATGGATCTTGGTAACATGTTCCGCTGTTGCCATCAATGAAGGAATGGGACCAAAGGGTTTTCCCAGGAAATCCATGTCCAGACCTGCAACGATTACCCGCAAAGCGGAATTGGCCATCTCATTACATACTTCTACCAATCCTTCATCAAAAAACTGGGCTTCATCGATCCCAACAACATCCACATCGGTTGCCAAGAGCAAAATGTTACGGGCCGACTCAACCGATGTGGATCGCAGAGAAGTTTCATCATGCGAAACAACCTCCTCTTCAGAATACCTGGTCTCAATCAAAGGCTTGAAAATCTCTGTCCTAAGGCGTGCATACTCTGCCCTTTTCAATCTCCTTATCAACTCTTCTGTTTTTCCTGAAAACATGGACCCCGTGATCACTTCAATCCATCCGCCCCTGCCAAAATGATTTTCAGTATTTTCAAACTCCATTGTATTAACTTTTCCCAATAGTTCGTTATTTTTGTGTAACTTTAAAATAAACAAAAATATGGATTTTAACCACAAACTTGACAAGATATTAGAGGATATTCAGGAAATTGAGAATTATACGGTAGATTTCAAAAATGCCCGTACCATTCCCAAGATCGAAATGGACATCCTCACTGAAAAAGTTCGTCATTTGTATGATGAACTCCTGCAAATCGACCGGAATTATCCGTACGAAACTCCTGCAGCTCAATCTGAAGGCATATCCTTCGACTATCAGTCAGAAGATCAACCGAAGAAGCAGGCAAAACACAAACAGGAACCGGCGAAGAAGAAGCATCCTTCGACCCGGGAGCATGCAGAAAATGAAAAACGGGACCAGGAAGAAACCAGGAAAGAAAAGGAAAAGGAAGAAGAATACAACAAAGAAACTTCCAAAAAGCAGGAAAAAGAGGAAAAAGAAACGACCTCCCCGGAAGAAGACGCCTCCTCGCGGATACAGTATGAAGATCAATCGGTCGAGGAAAGCAAAACCATTAACCGGCCTGAGAACGAAGACATACCCGAGATACTGGCGGACAGATTTTACAATACCAAAACTTCTATGCACGACAGCCTGGCCAGGAAACAATCACAGAACAACATCTCATCCAAGATAAAGGAGAAGCCCATCCACGACCTCAACAAAGCCATCGGGCTGAATGACCGGTTCCTTTTCATCCGGGAACTTTTTGGCGGAGATAAAAATGCCTATTATGAGGCCATACAGATCATCAATGAAATGCCCAACTATGAAGAAGCCGAACAGTATATTCGAGAGCGTTTCAACTGGGATGAAGACAAACCTGAAGTGATCAAGTTCATGGAATTGGTGAGAAGGAGATTTATCTCATAACAATAAGATATAATGCACTTAAAAGAAGGATATTTTGTATACGACCCGGAAAGCATAATAACCTGGATTATTCTTAAACAAACGAAGTGAAGTTTATGAATGCGGGATGGATTGTGGGAAGGATCCAGGCTCGCCTTCGCGAAGCTTCGGCGGAGCAAGGTTACCCCGCATTAGAAAAACCGGGTTTTTGCGAAATTTATTGAAGCAAAAAG
>JBKGZA010000043.1:0-18684 GCA_046545815.1 Bacteroidales bacterium | reverse complement strand
GGGGAGATTGTTATACAGGATGTGAGCGGCGGCTCAGGCAGCAGTTATGAATACAGCCATGATGGCGGTTCAAGCTGGCAGACCTCCAACACTTTTAGTGATCTGACTGCCGGTGATTACGACATTCAGATTCGCGATGACCTGAATTGTACAAGCGAAATCAGCACCGTCTCCATTGATGAACCACCTGCCCTAAGTATTACAGACACCGCTTCAACAGATCTTTCCTGCAACGGCGATACGGACGGCAGCATCACCCTATCAGCGGAAGGCGGAACCGGCACGCTGACTTACAAACTTCAGCCCGATGGAACGGAGAATAACACCGGGGAGTTTACGAATCTGAACGCCGGCACGTACCGTGTAGAGATTACCGATGAGAACGGATGTGGCACGGAATCCAATCAGTTTACCCTCACCGAGCCGGAGGAGATCACCATCGATGCCGGGAGCATTGAGGTGACCCGTGTAAGTGAGCCGGGAGCCGAAGATGGAAGCATCAGCTTAAATGCATCCGGAGGAACCGCTCCCCTGACCTATACACTGAACCCCGATACCCTTATGAGTAATCAGACCGGGACATTTGAGGGCCTGAGTACCGGCAGCTACCTGGTGACCGTCACAGACGTCAATCAGTGTAGCCCGGCAACGACCGACAGCCTGGAAATTAAAGCCAATACCGCTATAGATCCATTGACAAAACAATATAATGTGAAGCTTTACCCCAATCCCGCAAAAGACAATCTGCAACTGGAAATGTCCATGGATGACGAGTCAGACGTGCGGCTGGAATTCATCAATGTGATCGGCAAAACGGTTGAAGAACAGAAATTTGCCCGTATAAACTGATCTCTGAAACAAAAACTAGACGTATCCACTATGCACGAAGGCATGTATTTCATCCGGTTTTACGTCGACGGAGAATATCAGGGAAACAAAACCATCATGATCGGTAAATAAAATATAGTAGCAATATCTTACTTTTTATTTCCTTGCATTTTTTGGCAGAAAATGAAATTCTAATTTCCAGTTTATGTGGGTTAGGATTTTTATTAAATTTGTTCTCGTTTTTCACCAGGCTAAAGTCGAATACAAAAAAACAACCATTATGAACGTATTGGTACTCGGATCAGGCGGAAGAGAACATACACTGGGATGGAAGATAGCCCAAAGCCCGCATTTGACTAAACTATATTTTGCTCTCGGTAATGGCGGAACCTGGGAGGTTGGTGAAAACATCAATGTCAAAGGTAACGATTTTGATGGCATCAGGGAGATCGTACTGGATAAAAAGATTGATATGGTGGTGGTGGGGCCAGAGGAACCCCTCGTAAATGGCATAACGGATTTCTTTAAGGAAGATCCCGATCTGAAGGAGGTCCCGGTGATCGGGCCCGGCCGGGAAGGCGCCCGGCTTGAGGGAAGTAAGGAGTTTGCCCATCGTTTTATGGAAAAGTACAAGATTCCCACATCCGGTTACAAGAGTTTTTCTGAAGGCCAGTATGATGAGGCGGTGAACCATCTGTATGGCCTGAATCCTCCTTATGTAATAAAAGCTGACGGTTTGGCCGGCGGAAAGGGTGTAGTGATCTGTCAGACCCTCGGTGAAGCCAGGGAAACCCTCAGGGAGTTCTTTGGCGGTAAGTTTGGTGAAGCCAGCAAGAAGGTGGTGGTTGAAGAGTTCCTGGAAGGCTATGAAATGTCGGCTTTTGTGCTTACTGACGGGGAGAACTATAAAATGTTCCCCCTGGCAAAGGACTATAAAAGAATTGGAGAACAGGATACCGGTCCAAATACCGGAGGTATGGCTTCTCTTTCTCCGGTAAGTTATGCAGATGAGGCTTTTGTCGACAAGATAGAAGAAAAGATCGTCAAACCCACCATCTCCGGATTAAGAAAAGAACACATACCCTATAAGGGCTTCCTGTATTTCGGACTGATTAAAGTGGGAGACGAGCCTTATGTGCTTGAATACAATGTGCGTATGGGCGATCCCGAGGCCCAGGCTGTCATACCGCGTATGAACAGCGATCTTTTGGAAGCTTTTATCGCTTTAAGCAACAACAAGCTGCATGATTATACCCTGGAAATAAAAGATTCTGTATGTGCAGCAGTTATTCTTGCTTCCGGAGGTTATCCCGGTGATTACGAAAAGGGAAAAGAGATTTCTATATCCGTGCCCCTGGAAGATGTGCAGTTGTTTCATGCCGGCACTGCTCATGAAAACGGCAACCTGGTGACCTCAGGCGGCCGTGTTTTGGCGATGACCTCACTGGCCCGGGATTTTGAAAAGGCACTTTCTAAAATTTATGAAAACATCGATAAAATCGATTTCGAGGGCAAGTATTTCCGGGGAGACATTGGGAAAGAATTGTGAAAAGAAAGAACGACTGCACGAGGGCACGACGGCACGAGGGAACGAGGTTAGACGAGAAGACGAGAAAAGGAGAAGACGAGAACTGAGTAGAGACATGCCTTGGCGTGTCTCCCCTTGGCCAGTTGTAGACACGAGGGCACGACTGCACGAAAGAGCGACAGCACGAGGGGAGAAAAGAACGAAAGGGAGGACGATCAGCAAAAAGAAAGTCGCGTAGCGACGGCATTATAGTAAAATAACTAACCAGTTAACAAACCACAGAACGAACCAGGCCGATGCTTTTTAAAACAGCAAAAACCCGCTCACCAGGGATTCTCATCTTTATAATCATAGCAACCTTCCTTTTGTGGTGGTCGTCTTTCAGTAACCCGGAAATTTCAAGGTTTCATTTTGACGGGGTGAAGATGCCCCTTTATAAACTGGTCACCGGTGCGTTGGGACAAAATACCCTGCTGAACGTGATCCTTGCATTTTTTATTCTTCTTATCCAGGGAATACTGGTGCTGAGATTCAACCAGCGTTATATGTTTATTTCAGCGCAGACTTATTTACATGTGGGCTTTTATCTGCTAATAGCCAGCAGTGTTGTCCCGCTTCAGCAACTTAATCCGGGACTGGTATCCGCTATATTTGTGTTTTTCATGCTTGATCAGCTCTTGTCTGTATATAAGAAGCAGTATATTCTAAACCGCTTGTTTGTGGCAGGATTTTGGGTGTCCATAGCCGGGCTGTTTTATATTCATGCGGTGTATTTCATTCTGTTGATATGGATATCCCTTTTTATTCTCAGGAGCTTCAGTTTGAGGGAATGGTTTGTGCCCGTACTGGGATTTGCTTTTCCTCTGTTGTTTCTTTTTGCCTTCTATTTTGTTTCCGATACGCTGACCCTCCAGGGACTGGTTGATACCATCGGGCAAAGTTACAGGAACGAAGTGAGCGTTACCTATTATGACCTTTCTTATTACGCTTTTGCCGGTTTAATTGCACTGATGGTGGTTCTCGGAAGTTTTTCCCTCCTGGGCAGATTTCCCAAATTCAAGATATATGTGAGAAAATATTATGAGATATTGTGGTGGATGTTTGCCGGCAATGTGGTATTGTTCATTCTCAGCAGCCAGGTATCGGTAGAGCTGCTGTATTTTTGTGCCCTGCCTCTGTCTTTCCTTCTGGCCGATTATATTCATTCGCTTCGTTCGGTAGTTTTCGGTAATGTCTTGCTTTTTCTTTTTATTGCAGCCCTGGCATTTATTCAATATTTAAACTGATCACAATTTCTTTACAAAGGATAGCACAACCACCGCCAATCCTTCTTTTCCGTCTTCAAATTCAACCCAGATGTGGTAAGGGCCTGTTTTTTTCACCTTTAAATCTACAGAAGGGTACATCTCACCCGATTCTTCTTCATAATTTGAGGCCAGCATTTTGTTGCTGCTGTATATTTTCAATATTCCCCGCCCCGGAAAATCTCGCGAACTGCATATGGTAAAACGGTACTGGGTATTTTTTCTCAACATCAGGGATTTTTTCTGGGAAGGAGGGTCTTCTCCTGGATCGGCATCACTGAGTTTGACAGTAAAGTCCTTCAGATATTTGGTGTCTTCTGCGAGTTCAGTGCACATGTTCACCAGTTCCTCCCCGCTTTGAGCCTGAAGTGTGTTCAAGCTGCCCAGCGTAAATATTGATAATATTATGAGGATATAAAATCTTTTCATATATGTGTTCATCTATGTTATTGTTTGATCAGGTCGTTTCTTATTTCAATGGATTCTTGTATGATTTTATCCAGCAGTTCATCGGATACGTTGACGACGCTTCTCTCCGTCTGTTGAATTACCAGCCGTCCGTCCACCACCTCTTTTTTCGGTTCACCTTTCTCAATGGTGATGGAAACCTCTTTAAAAAGATCGTTGAGCCGTTCAAATTTAGCTATCAAATTTGCAAAATCAGGATTGTTTTCAAAGTTTTTTAATAATATCATCAGGTCTCCGAGAATAATTTTCTGTTCTCCGATGGCTTCTCTGAGTTCGGGATCGGGCCGGTTTTCAAATACTTTTCCAGACAGATAAAGGCCCTCTATCCACCCGCCGGCAATCATAAGGGTGCTGAGGTTACTCCGGTTATTTTCCCTAAGATATTGGTCCATCTGATTGAAGTTCCGCTGCGAGATGTACATCAGAGAATCCAGATTTTCATTGTTTTTGGCCAACCTTTGGAGGGTGTTGAAATCAAAAAATTGTCCCACATTTAAACTGTTGGCCAGCTTTCTGATGGAACGCAAATAATCTAGGGATACGGTGGTTTTGCTGTACATATTCAAATAGCCGAGGTCGGCTCCGTAAACCCCAAGCAATATGGCCTGATCAAATTGTGTGTTGAAATCATCCACATCCGTTGGAGCCAGATGCTCTTTTGTGAATGGCACATTTAAATTTTTTATCAATGCGGCTGTTTCAATATGGGATGAGATGTTCTGCGTGACATTTTCCATGGCCTCATCCGAGATTTCCAATACTTCCTGGTTGGCTACAGAGTCGGGAACCTGGAATTCATCCGATTCCTTATCGCTGGAGGATCTGCAGGAGATTAAAACAAAAAAGGCGATAAAGAGATATGCAAGCTTTTTAAATCGCATGTTGGTCATTTGATAATTTTTACAAAAATAATATCATTACCTATTACGAGAAAACAACCTTTTCAGTTTCAATTTTTGTGGTAAATTAAGAAGTGTGTATAATGCATTATAATAAAGCGCTGCATACAAAATAATTGCCATTACAACAATAATGGATATATTGAACCAGTAAGTGCTGTAAAAATGACCCATAAACTGCTTCCTGGGGGCAAAGAAGTGGGAACGGAAGTTAAAATATCCTTCAACCTGCGGATCATTATATATCGGATCAATATGCTGAATTAGTTCGTTATTGTACCGGATAATCTTGTTCTTTTCAAACGCCTTTTTCACCTGATCAGCGACACTTTCGTTATAATGATTGTCTTTTTTCCTGCGATAAACCCTGGGGTTGTTTTCGGTAAGGTAACTCCTTATGTTATCCAGCTTTTGGGTTGCTTGTTCAAATTGTTTCCCGTAGTATTGGTCCAACTGTCCCAGTAACGTTTTGGTATCCGCAATTGTCTCTCTGCTGATATTATCTGGCTCCAAACGTTCAAGCCCGTTAAATTCAATTTCGGTTTTTTGGACTTCCTTTCCCATTTCATTCCGCAGCAAGTTAAGTTCTTCTCTTAACTTCTCCTCCTCTTCATGGTTGTTGTCATTTAAATGATTTTCCACGTATTCGAGGCTTTTTCTGACTTCCGGCAGGTAGTAAACCTGTTTATAGTTCGCCTGACTTTCCTGTTTTTTCAGGTCGTAGAAATATTCTTCAAACTCATTGTTTTTGTATTGATTTACCATCAAGGCTTCGTATGACCATTTGGTGGGCATGATTTCCGCGATCATGGGCACCTTATCAATGCTGCTGATGGAACGGTTAAGTTTGTCAAACGGGAACATGGCCCCGCTCAGAATCATCATGGGGATCATAAGCAGGGGTATGATGATGTAGATGGTAACGGCCGAATTGAAACTGGCCGAAATGTTCAGTCCCAAAATATTGGCACAAACCGCAGTAATAAACAGGGCAAACCAGTATTCAAAGTACATTCCCTTTATTTCCAGAATGCTGTTGGCTATCAAAACAAAAAGAAATGACTGTATGGCCGAGATGAGGATTAAGATAAGCACTTTGGAGGAAAGATAACTTGATTTGCTCAGATTCAGGAATCTTTCTCTGTTAAGTATCTTACGGTCGCGGAAAATTTCTTCTGCGCTGACGGTCAGCCCCAGGAAGAGCGCTACAATAATAGCCATAAATATGAAGATGGGGATGTTTTCATTCAATCGGAAGATGTAATTCCCGGAGGAGGGATCCGGGACGTAGCGTATGATATAGGAAAGTATAAAACCCAACACGGGAGCCTCCAGCAAGTTGAGCGACACATATTGTTTGTTGCTGATCTTGGAAAGAAAATCCCTGACCGTATAGATTTTGAACTGTGTGAGCCAGGAGGGAAGATTGGTGCTGGAAGGCGGTTTTTCTTCCACCTCAGGCACCTTTTCTATTTTTACATGGTTATGCAGCTTTTCTTCCCATTTTTTCGCCGGGATTTTCCGTTTATCCGTATATTGCCCGTATTCATCCACTACCCGGGCTTCCATGATGTTGAAGATGAGCTCGGGATTCACATTACCGCACGTGGGGCATTCACCCAAATCACTGTTGACCTGGGCATCCATTTTTTTGAAGTATATGACACTCTCCACGGGATTGCCGTAATAGACCATATATCCTCCGTCATCCAGTATGATCATATTGTCGAACATCTTGTATATCTCAGAGGAGGGCTGGTGAATCACCACGAATATAAGTTTTCCCTTCAGTGTTAATTCCCTGAGCAGGTCCATCACATTTTCCGAATCCCTGGAAGACAATCCTGAAGTTGGCTCGTCAACAAAAAGGATAGCCGGTTCCCTGATCAACTCAAGGGCGATGTTGAGTCTTTTCCGCTGTCCCCCGCTGATCAGCTTGTTTAGAGGTGATCCGACTTTAAGGTCTTTAATTTCTCCAAGTCCCAGATTGCTCAGTGTTTTGTTGACAAGATCCCTGATTTCATCATCAGATTTGTCGTCAAACACAAGTTTAGCGTTATAGTAAAGATTCTGAAAAACAGTGAGCTCTTCTATCAGCAGGTCATCCTGAGGTATGTAGCCAATTACTCCTTTAAGCTTTTCTTCCTCTTCGTGCAGGTTAATGCCGTTTATTCTTATTTCGCCGCTGGAAGGCCGGTTAAGACCTGCCATGACATTGAGCAGGGTGGTTTTGCCGGCACCGCTTGCGCCCATAATACCCACCAGCTTGCCCTGGTTTTCGGAAAAGTTGATGTTTCTCAGGCCCACTGCACCGTTGTCAAACTCATAACCTATGTTTTCGGCAACATATGACAGCTTCAGTGAAGTTTTGTCTGCCAAATAATGGGCTACAACATCGCTGTAATATACAGGTTTTCCTTTCGGAAGTTTTATAGATCCGCCATGAGCAAAGAGATAGATTCTTTTATTGTTCAGGGGCAGCCCGTTCAGGTTCAGTTCTTCTTTACCGGTATATCGCAGAAAGTAAAGATCAACGCTGCGGATATGCAAAATGAATATATTTCCGTCAAGCGCTTCGGATTGGATGTGCTTGCATTCCGTACAGGGGATTTCTTCCTTGTCGTTAATGATCAGTATGTTGGGATTATCCAGCTTTTCTGACTCGTTGTTTACCACGTAGGTTTCGATGCTTTTGTATTCTTCCCTATTGATCTTAAATACATCGGCTACTGTATTGATAATCGCCATGCGCTGCCCGGAAAATTTTCTGTCTGCATTGACCAGTTCAAACAACCTTACAAGGACAATCACCTTCTGTTTTTGAGTAAGGGTTTTGTTGATCTTTTTGCACAATCCGAGTATCCTCACCGAGTCCTTTACAGAGGTAAGCTTTCTTTCCCCGTTTCTTTCGCCGGATGCATCCGCTGTGGGTCCTGCCTTTTTATCGAATAATGCAATATATTCATTGATGGCCTCGTCATTGAGCTGCTGTGTCAGAAAGTTCAGCACATAGTCGCGCTCATTGGTCTCCACACCGTCATCCTGCTTGGCGATGATGGCAAATAATTGCATTAAAGCCTTTAGTATCTCTTCACTCATTTTTTATAACTGGTCTTTTGGAATTACAATACGTAACTTATTTGTTCAAATGGGATATCGACAATATCTGCATATTCTTCTCCTGCTTCCTGCATGTCTTCATCGTCTTCCGGGTAATACCATTTAATGAACACATCGTTGCCGTTTTCATATAGGCTCTCGAGTTTCATCAATATATCCAGAAGCAGCTTGGAAGAGGCTGTATTAAAATACACCAGCTTGAATGAAAAAACGGTTTTTCCATTTGGGTCTTCAGCATATTCATCCAGCCAGTTCAGTATGGGCTCATAAAATGTTGACACATCCTCCGGTAGCGATCTGCCGGAGATTTCAAAAATTTCATTGTCTTTGTCCAGTACAATGCTTGGGGTATCGTCCGTTCCTTTTATCTTAATTACTTCCATATACTTGTTTTTTTATTCGTTGATTCTAGAAACTGATGATGAAAGAAGGAAAAAGGAGTTTGTTTCGTCTATGGGCAGAAAATGATACTCCAGTTTATTTCCTGTCTTTCGAACAATGTCAATAAATCCAAGGCCCGCACCACCTTTGTCTGAAAGGCGTCCTTCTCTCATCTGCTTTTTATAAAGCTGCTTAAGGCCTTCCTTGTCAAGACTGTTGATCTCTTCGAGCATCTCGGTCAGTTCCTCGATTTTTCTGTTTTCGATAACATTCCCGGTCGTGACATGATAGTCCTCTGTACCTTTGCTGACCATAAAGATTCCTCTTCCGGCAAAAAGATAGTCGTCTGAGCCGAAGGTGTCGGCATGTTTGCTAATGTTTTGCAAACATTCGACCATTACATGAAAGACTTTCTTTTGAACCGTGTTGGATTCATCTTCCTTGGCCATATTAGATTCCGTGAGGGAGGTAAAGGCCTTGGTTATCTGGTGAGTGATTTCACCTTCATAAACCAGGGTGATTTCATGGGCCTTCATGGAACGATAGAAATCGTAAACAAATTCAAGAAAGCCTTTAACATTATGTTTGTCCATAAAATAAAATGAGTTTAATTAAACATGACACCATAAAAATATATAGATTAAAATTCTATTCCAATCATCAGTACATCATCTATTTGTTTGTTGTCTTTTTTCCATTTTCTATAGTCACTGGCAAAAAAGCTGCTGAACTGTTGCATTGAAAACTCTTTGTTTTCCAGGATTTTTTCCCTTATTTTCTTTGGAGTGTATTTCCGTTTGTTGTGACCTCCAATCTGATCGGGTAATCCATCGGTGAAGAAGAAAATTTTATCTTTTTGCTGTATATCTATCACGTGGTTTACAAAATCTTTTTCCGCTTTTTTTCTGTGTGGGATGCCTCCGATGGCTTTGCGGTTGCCTTTGTACTGAGTGAGCTCCCCGTCTCTGAGGAGGTAAAGGGGTCTGTGCGCTCCGGCATATTGCAGCTCGTTGTTTTTCTTATCGACCCTGCAAAGCGCGATGTCCATGCCATCTCTGGCTTCGGCATCAAAACGTTCCTGCTTAAGGGTGCTTCTCACCCCGTAATGAAGTCTGTCAAGTACCTCGGCCGCTGTATAGTTCTTGTCATGATCCACAATGTTATTCAACTGGAAATATCCAATGAATGAAAGCAAGGCGCCGGGTACTCCGTGACCTGTACAATCCACTGCTGCTATGAAAATGATGTCTTCATTCTTGTAAAACCAGGGGAAGTCGCCACTGACCACATCCCTGGGTTCATAAAATATGAAAGACTTGGGCAGGTGTTCCTGAATGATATTGGTATCGGGGAGGATGGACGACTGAATTCTTTGTGCATAATTGATGCTTTCTGTGATCTTTTTGTTTTTATCCTGAATCTCCATTTCAATACGTTTGGCCTCGGTAATGTCGTGGCCAACAAAAAGCACGGTTTCCAGCTCATTTTCATTGTATTCCGGGATGCTTTTGAAGTTCATGATCCGTTCACCCAGATTGGCCGTTGGGATGGTAATCTCTTTGGTCAGATGGTTGTTCTGCTGTTTGATCTTTTGGATGGATTCATGAAAAAATCCGGCCAGTGTTTCCTCCATTTTCAGGTCTTGAACCCTCGTGTTGATCAGTTCACTGGGATGGAGGCCCAGATAATCCTGCGAAACGGGGTTAGCATAGAAGAACTGACCCCGGGTGTTCAGGCGTAATATCAGGTCGGGACTGTTTTCGGACAGGGACTGCATTTTACTTTTCATGCGTTCTTCTTTCTCTGCCCGTTTTCTTTCGGTAATGTCCCTTGAGTTTAAAATGATGCCGTTGATGGCAGGATCATCCAGCATGTTTCTTCCGGTGGTTTCCAGGTATATTTTCTTTCCGTCTTTCTTTATGTAAGTATATTGCAAGGTTTGAGGCTGGGCGGGATTTTCCTTCAGTTTCTTGAACATCTCTTTCACTGCGGCCTCGCCTTTGGGAGTCAGTCGGTTCATGTCCTCTCCTCCCCGCATTTCATCCTGTGTATAACCCAATATTTTTTCTACATTGGGGCTCTGGTATTTAAGTTTCTGATTTTTGTCATATATTGAAATGACCTCGGAAGCATTTTCCAGCAATGCCTGCATCCTGTTCTGGGCATTCTCCACTTTCTTCACCTGTGATTCCAGCTCTCTGTTGGATTTTTCCAGTTCGTCCTGTGTGGCTCTCATTTCTTCTGCATTCTGGCGGAGCTCCTCTTCATTTTCTTTCAGTTCCTGGGTCATCTGCTGGGATTCCTGAAGCAGCCGTTCGGTTTTCTGGTTCATCTTCAGGTTATATATTGTGCGGGCAATAATCTCAGCCAGCTCCCTCAGGAAATCGATGGTGAGCTGAGGTATTTCCTCTTTAATATCTGCAAATTCAATAACGCCCTGTAGCTTTTCATCTGTTATCAGAGGCACGATCAGGAGACTCTTGGGAATCTTGTCTCCCAGAATTCCCGAAGTAATGGTGGCATAATCCTCCGGAATCTCCGTCCTGTAAATATAATCCATCTCATAGGCACATTCACCGATCAACCCTTCACCAACCTGAAACTCCTGATTGATGAATCGTTTACGATTATATGCATAAGTGGCTACATTAACAAGCTTTTTTTCGTCTTCATTGTAAATATAAAGTGCTCCCTGAAGGATGTTGATGTAGTTGATCAGTTTTACGATCACATCATAGGCCAAATCGTCAATTTTGTTGTGGATCCTCAGAATGTCGGATATGATATCCTTGCCTTCTGATATCCAATTTCTTTCCTTTTCTTTTTTATGGCTTTCAAGCAAATTATCCCGCATTCTCAGGAGGGACTTCCCAAGTACATCGCTTTCATCCTTTATTTCAAAGTCGGCATCATATTGACCTTCTCCGATTTTTTTGGCAAAAGTGGCATTTCTGTCGATGTCCATATCCCTTTGGTGGATAATGTCCTCGAACATTTCCACTTCCTGTTCTCTTTTTCTGTAATATATGTAAATGATTGAACCCACAATAACAGGTATGGCATCAATAAACCAATGGACTGGATTGTTCGAATGAATTTCTCCTATGGCTGAAAATCCGAATGGCAAATTCCTTAAGGAAATATCGATGATCCATGCAGCCAGCACCAATACCAGTGAAGCGGCTATACCGGTAATGATATCGTTTTTGGTGATGGTTATGGAGTTATTGTCTTGATTCATACGTCAAATACCTATATTTTAAATGGTTCCGGACAACCTTTTACCGATTTTTTCTGAAAGCTGTCTGAATATATCCTCGGTTTTTTTGTCAAAATGTTTGAATGACGCCAGTTCAATAAGTCCAATGGTTTTTTGCTCATGAATGACCGGAACAAACAGTAAAGCATTCGGTGAGCCCTGGCCCAACCCGGAAAGCACAGTGATGTAATTCTCGGGTATTTTATTGAGGTTCAAAACTTTTTGGTTTTTGGCGGTTTGTCCCGTTAAAGCAATGCCAAGCTCAAAATTCTTTGGCTCTTCTTCGCCATAATAGGCAAATTTACCGGCAATGCTGAAACTATCGGAATTGTGGTTTCTTACATAGAACAATCCCTGAACAATACTGAATACATTGGCTATATTGCTCAGTATGCTTTCGGTAAGCCCGGTGACATCAAGGCTTTTCCCGTCGGAGGGAATGATCTTTTTCTCCATTTCTTCAAGGTCAATGGAATCTTCTTCATCGCTTTGTGCAGTGGTTTCCCCAGTTTCTCCTTCGGTATTTTCATCCAAATGGCTGTCTGTGGTTTTCTGAAGGTATTCTTCCTTGGTTCTTGATTCGGCAGTGAGCTGCATAACCAACCAAAGATTAACCAGGCTTAATATGAGGATACATGCTAAAAGGAGATAAACCACCCCAAACGAAAGATTCGTTTCAACGCCCATATTAAGGTTCATCAGTTTTCCGAACAATATAAAGGCCAGAAGCAGAATGATCAAAAAAGAGGTAAAGGCCAGTTTTTTCGGATATTTTAATAATTTACTCAAAATCATTGCTTTAACTTTAATAAGAAATTTATTATCTGGTCTGTACCGTATACGTAATCCACATCAGAGGTATCCAATGCAGCCTTGGACATGGTAGCTACTTCACATTCTTCCGGGTTCTGAACAATCGCAGTACCCCCTGCCTCTTTTAATTTTTTCAGGCCCCGGGCACCGTCTTTATTGGCTCCCGATAAGATAATACCGAGCAGGTTTCGGTGGTAGGTCTGGGCAGCTGTGGCAAATGAGAGATCAATCGAAGGACGGGAATGATTGACGGTTTCCTCGGTAGAAAGTGCGATTTTTTTGTTCAATTCAATGTACATATGATAATTGGACGGTGCAAGATAGGCAATTCCCGGTTTAATGGAGTCTTTGTCATAGGGTTCCGTCACCGGAATGTTTGACTTAATGGATAAAGCTTCTACAAAGCCGGAGCGCACATGTTTCAGCCTGTGCAGATTTAATAACAAAGGCATTGGGTAATTCTTCGGCAATGCATTCAATATGCTCGTGATTACCCTGAAACTTCCCGCCGATCCTCCTATGATGACTGCCTGATACATCTATGAATTTTTTTTCTTGTAAACACTGTCCTTATCGCCAGCCAAAACAAAATCTTTGTCTGAATTCCAGTAGTCTATCTTTTCATTTAGTCCGATAATCAGATGGCCTCCCGGTACCAAACACTTATTCATGATTTTAAGCAAACGTTCTTCCAGTATCTGATTGTAATAAAGCATTTGATTCCTCCACATGATTAGCTTGACGCCCCTCAGAAGCTGGTCCAAGATAGCATTTTGGCTGAAAAATCTGATATTTTCCGTTAACATGGGATTGACGAACCCCTGGTTATTTTCAATGGTACAATATTCATTCAGCTCTTTATTTCTGAAAATCCTTTTGAAATTCGCTTCATTGACCTCCATTTTGTAGGGGTCGAAAATTCCCTGTTTTACTTTATCCATTCTGATTTTGCTGATACTGCTGGCATGGATTTCTACGTATTCAAGAAGATTAAGTTCGGTGAGAAGAATCACCAGTGAATACAATTCTTCACCCGAGCTCACTTCGGGAAACCAGATTTTAAAGGTATTGCTGTTTTGAATGATCCGGGACAAAAAGTTATCCATCAGAAAACGCCATAAAGAGGGATCTCTGAACATCTCGGTGTTTTCAATACATATTTCCTTAAGAAACAATAGGAAAAACGACTCGTCATGAATGATTTTTCTTATCAGATGGTCTGCTGACTGAAGATTATATTTTTCAAGGATATATTCCAGCCTTCTTTTAAAGAAAGTCATGGCATAATTCCTGAAATCGTAATCATAATGTTCCTGTATGGCCTTTAAAATGTTTCTGGTATCGACAATTCCAAGTTCGTTTTTATTCATTTCCGGAACTTTTGGTCAATTAAAATTTTTTCTTGTAAAAATTGCCCTTCCTTTCGAATTTATTGGCTATATCTCCCAGCATACTTTCGTGCATACCGAATAGAAGATAGCCATTCGGATAAAGATGATCATGCAACATTTTGAATACTTTTGATTGCAATTCATATTTAAAATAGATGATGACATTTCTGCACACGATGAGATCGAATTTTGCAAAGTTCAAATTTTTTCCTCTTACCAGATCATGCTTGCGGAATATAGCTTTTTCCCTCAGAAAATCATTCATTACAAGCATGTCTTCCGATTTATTGATTTTAAAGTATTTCTCATATGGTACATCATTGTATTCTTCGTAATTGAAGGGGTTTTCCTTGATAACCTTGTCAAAATTATCAAGATAATTGATGTTGAACCGGTATTTATATATTCCCTTTCTGGCCTTTTCCAAGGCATCCTCATTGAGATCGGTGGCAAAAATTTTGGCCTGGTCGAACAGGCCCAGTTCGTTCAGCAGGATCAGCATAGAATAAACCTCTTGGCCTGTCGAACATCCGGCATGCCAGATATTGATGTTTTTGTTGTTCTGAAATTTGGGTAGAATTCTAAATCTCAAGTCCTGCCATATTTTGGGATCCCTGAATAGTTCCGTGGTATTCACCGTAATACTTTTTACCACCTCATCGATTAATCCTCCGTTCTTCTTTAGTTGCATAAGCATTGTGGGCAGCTCCATACTGTAATCATTCAGCACTTTCTGTATCCTACGCTTCAATGACTTTTCCGAATATTCGCTAAAATCATATTCGGAATAGTTCTTTATGGTAGAAATAAAATACTGGACTTCTTGTTCCGATAAACCCATGCAGCAATTCACTAATTAATGTAAGCACTTTACCTTACTACGATAAAATAGATTTTAGGTTTGGATAATTTTATATAAGGATGGTTTGTCATGATGAATATAAAAATGTTTAAAATATCAAAATTTGTACAATTTTGTACCCAAACGGTTTTCTTTTTCTATGAATAACAGCAATCTGACATTGGCGATATATGGAATTCAGGATTTGTCGGAAGATCCCTGCCCCGTGTATGTTCATGACCACAACCTGACGCTGTATGAGAATGGGGAAATTATCAAACATCTGGCCCTGGAACGACATACAAGGCTTAAGTACGACAGCCGGCTGCCGGGTTATCTGTACCGGCTTTTAAAACAGGAGAAAATGCTTGGTATCCGAAATATGGATCTGGTTTTTGTGGATAATTTAATTGGAAGGGCTTTCATCAGCAAGGAAGGCCAAATACGTTTCGAAGGCCCGTTGAACGAAGGTTTAGCCGGAATGCCTGAAAAGGGATATGGATACTTCCTGGATAAAACTACCGACGCCTGGGTTGTGAATCACGAGTTGGCTCATGTCTTTTCCAATTTGCCTTTTCATGGACCTTTTAAGGAGAATAGCCTGCATGTTCATTTTGACGGTGGCGCCAGCAAAAGCAATTTTTCAGCATGGATTTTCAGGGAGGGCAGGCTCAGGTTACTTGAATACCATTGGGACCTGGATTATCTGGCTTCTTTTTTTAATTCCAATGCGCTTACCTTTTCATTGGTGGGGGCCCGAAGGGAAGATCAGAACAGTATGCCCGGAAAGTTTATGGGTTATGCTGCCTATGGGAATTACGACAGCAAAATTGGGTTCTGGCTGGAAGAAAATAATTATTTTACCGGCATTTGGGGAAGAAGAAAATTTTTTTTCGACCGGGTCAGGAAGGACTGGAAAAAGGATATTGGCAGCTTTGATTTGAAGCATCCTTTTTTACAAGATATTGCGGCTACGTTTCAACACATTTTTCAGCGTGAATTGCTGAAGAAAATGGAGAAACTGAAGGCAGCAACGGGTGCGGAATGTTTGTACTATAGCGGAGGGTCAGCCCTTAATATTAAAACGAATGCTGCATTGCTGAATAGCGGGTTGTTCAGACAGGTTTTTATTCCGCCCTGCACGAATGATTCGGGACTTTCGATCGGAGCAGGGGCCCTTGTGGAATGGCTGAAACAAGGATATGTAAAGCATAAATCTCCCTTTCTGAACAATTGGTTCCTGAATGTCCCGGAAGTCGCGTATTCTGATACAGATATAAGTCGGATTGCAGGGATATTGTATGAAGGCAAAGCGGTCGCAGTGATAAACGGATACGGCGAAACAGGTCCCAGGGCATTGGGCAACAGGAGCATTCTTGCACGGGCAGATTCCCTCCATCTCTCAGATTATGTAAGCCGGGAACTTAAACAACGGGAATGGTACCGTCCTCTGGCACCCGTGATGCTTGAAAGCCATCTTCCTTACTTTACTGAGGATATTGGCGCTCCCCGCCTGAGCAGGTATATGCTTACAGAATTCAACATTCGTCCTGAAAGGATCAATGAACTGAAAGGCGTTGTTCATGTGGATGGGACTTCCAGGATTCAGTCCCTTGCAGAAAGGGCAGAAAATCCTTTTCTGTACGATCTTTTGAAAATGCTTGAGGAACATTACAAAATAAGGGCGCTGATTAATACTTCTTTTAATTCGAAAGGCAAACCTCTGGTGCATACTGAACAGGATGCTTTAGATGAGACCAGGCGGATGGGGATTAAGTATCTTGTGGTAAACGGGGTACTGAAGGAAGTATAATGCATTGGGCATCACAGTGGTTTTCGGGAAAAGAGCAACTGTTATCTGCATTAGGTATGCAATCGAAGGCATTAAAACAAAAGTTCTTTCGTTTTGTTATAAGATAAAACCATAAAAATTATTCAAAAATGAATTATTATACCAATAAAACCCTGGAGGGAACCTTTGATCAGGTTGTGGACAAAGTAACCAATGCTTTGAAAGAAGAAGGCTTTGGCATATTGTCTGATATTGATGTCAGTGAAACACTGAAGAAAAAGCTGGATGTCAATTTTAGAAAATACAGGATTTTGGGAGCATGCAACCCGCCTAATGCCCACAAGGCTTTGTCTGCAGAGCCCTATATTGGCCTAATGCTCCCCTGCAATGTGGTGGTTCAGGAAACCGATGACGGAAAGGTTGATGTTGCGGCTGTTGACCCCGTTGCTTCCATGACTGCTGTGGAAAATTCCGATCTGAAGATTGTGGCCACCAATATTAAGGAAAAGCTTGAACGTGTTATAAATAATCTGTAAGCCTATGGCTCTGTATTTAAAACTGCTCTTATTGGTGATTATAATGGTAGCCATTATTATGGGAGTCTTTGGGTTGAAGCTGCTTTACGACAAGGGAGCCAGGTTCAATGTGGAGTCAGACCCGGACAAATACAAGAAGATTAAAAAAGATGGGATTTATAGTGCCTATTCAGAAAAAAATAACAGGGCTCAAGACTCAGACAAAGACACTTAGATTCTGGAGTATCCTGTACTGCCATGTCAGAAACTTATAAATTACATATCAAAAACATGGTGTGTCCAAGATGTGTCATGGCAGTGCAGAATATTTTGGATATGCTTGATTTCCCCTATATTGAAGTTCGGCTGGGTGAAGTGGTGTTAAAGGAACCGAAGGAAAATTATGATCTGGATACTCTGAAATCAGAGCTGCATAAAATCGGGTTTGAGCTGATCGAAGATTCTCAACTACAAATGGTCGAGCGGATAAAGAACCTTATCATTGATCTCGTTCGAAATCCGGAGGATAAGAAGAACCCCTATAATTTTTCTACCTACGTGGCCGATAAGGTTCGAAAGAACTATCATCACCTGAGTAATGTTTTTTCGCAAAAAGAAGGCATCACCATAGAGAAGTATATGATCCGCCAGCGAATTGAGTATGCCAAGGAACTTCTGATCTACGATGAGCTGAGTTTGAGTGAAATTGCCTTGAAACTGAACTATAGCAGTGTGGCGCACTTATCCAACCAGTTTAAGCAGATCACAGGATTCTCCCCTACAGCCTTCAAAAAACTACAGCATAAAGGGCGAAGGCCCCTGGACCGGTTATAGCCATCTCTGCCTTTAAAAATTCCTCATTATTCTGTAAAACTTAGTGAGCATAATGTAAAACATGGATAATACTTTGATTGTATTATTTAATGAGGATAAACTGATCATATGGTATAAAATTAACAAAGAAAGGAGTAAATTATGATTTTAGCAATGATGGAAGGATATGGCCATGGAATGGGTTTTGGCATGGGATGGGGCTGGATAATCGGCCTCGTCGTTCTTGCACTCATCGTATGGCTGGTGGTAAAAGTTACGACACAAAACACGACAGCTTCTTCTGCTGGTGGCAGGGAAACTCCTCTGGATGTATTGAAAAAACGTTATGCCAGAGGGGAAATAGACAAACAGGAATTTGAGGAAAAAAAGAAGGAGTTGAGTTAGCCATCTACTCGTAAGCCGGAAGATGTTTACCAGTACTTTAACCCCGCATTATAAAAACCGGCTTTTTGCGAAAAATAATGAAGTGAAAAGCCAGCTTTTTCAATAGCGTCAGAATTATTTGTGAATAATAATTCGGGTTAAAATTTTGTAAAACTGAATTAAAATTCCGTAAAACTTTGATGCGGTTATACGGTTTATATGTTAAGTTAATGTGGAATCAAAATAAACCAAACAAAAATGCAGACGCTGAAATTTAAGACCGATTTGAAATGCGCAGGTTGCATGTATGCCATTAAGCCTTATATGGATGCTCTTGAAGGCATCGAG
>JBKGZA010000042.1:0-19148 GCA_046545815.1 Bacteroidales bacterium | reverse complement strand
ACAAGAAATCAGGTGATAAAGCTGTTTTGAAGAAAATAGAAAAACTACTCAATGATTTAACCCTTGATTATTCTGTTAAGATGTAATTGACTGGCATGAAAAACGAGCGTAACGCAGCCAGCGGATATTATAGACAGACTTTAAATAATATTCACCTCATACTCCAATTCAATTCCAAATTCTGATTTCACTGATTCCCGGATTTTCTGGCTCAGCTCGTAGATTTGCCTGCCTGTTGCATTTCGGTAATTGACGAGGACGAGGGCCTGTTGGAAATGCACACCGGCATCACCTTCACGGTAGCCTTTCCAGCCCAGCTTGTCTATCATCCAGCCGGCCGGTATTTTGTGCCTTTTATTTGAAAGAGGGAAGGATGGAATATCAAGATGGGCGGATTTGAGTTTTTTGTAATGCTTGTTATCCACAATGGGATTTTTAAAGAAACTTCCGGCATTGCCCACTTCTTCAGGCTCTGGAAGTTTGCTTTTGCGGATTTCTATCACAGACTGCCGGATGGTTTTTAAGTTAACAGGTCCCTTTTGCCTTACCGTTTCGTTTAAGATTCCGTAATCCAGCTTGAAACTTGGTTTCCTGGAGAGGTTGAATACAACATGGGTGATGATCCTCCTGTTTTTTAACTGTTTTTTAAATATGCTGTCACGGTAACCGAAAAGGCAATCACTTTTGATATAGCTTACAGGGATAAGGGTATCCGGATTGAGGGCTTGTACCAAATGGATGGTTTCCTTAACCTCTGTACCATAGGCGCCGATATTCTGAATGGGGGAAGCCCCCACGTTCCCTGGTATATAAGACAGATTCTCCAGACCTCCCCATCCCTGATCGACAGTATATTTTACAAGATCATCCCAGTTTTCTCCCGCGCCGACACGGATCACCACTGATTTGTCTGAATCTTCAAGAATCTCCAGGCCTTTGATGTTGTTTTGAAGCACCAGCCCGTCAAAATCATCCGTAAACAGGATGTTGCTGCCACCTCCCAGATAAAGCCTGGGCATTTCCGAATAGGCCTTATCTTCAAGCAATGCCTTCAACTCTTCTACATGACTGAATGATGCAAAATAACGGGCCCTCGCTTCTATACCGAAAGTATTATAGGGTTTTAGGGATATATTTTCCTGTATGGCCGACATAAGTTTGATCAATTGAATGATTGATATTTAGTTTGTCTATCTGGCATGTCGTATTTACTCTTTTATTTTATGAAAACCAACTTCTTCCCCCAACTCCCGTCAAACCCCCAATGACCATCAATGCCAGTCAATGATATTATGCTTCCCCTGCCAACTCCAGATTTTGACGTTTGCCAACTTAATGACAACCGAATGACATTCGAATTCTTCTGCCAACTGTAGCTTTCTGACTTGCCAACTGCTCTCTGCCCATTGCCAACTAAAAGTTTCTCTAAAAGTTTTATATATTCAATAAGCATTATAGCTGACGATTTTGTCCAAGTCTTTTCTTTTTCTTGATTTTTTCTTATCGGTAGCCGGGTAGCCCACACTGATCATCAGCGGAACCCTTCTCCTGGAAGGTATGTTCAGGGCTTTTTTTGCCTTTTTTTCATTGAGCCAGCCCAGCAAACAGGTGCCAAGACCTTCCTCTGTTGCCTGAAGACAAAAGTGTTCTGCCGCAATACCAATATCCATAAGAGGGTAATGTTTTCTTTTGATTTTGCTTCCGAATTCAGAGGTAACATTGGCCGGTTCCATGACAATGGCTATGATAACGGGTGCTTCATCGACAAATTGGTTCATGCCGAATGACATGTGTTTGGCTGCTCCGGCTACTTCCTTTTTCAGTTCTGGTTCATCCACTACAATGAATTTCCACGGCTGGGCATTGCAGGCTGAGGGAGCCAAGCGTGCAGCCTCCAGGCAGCGTTCCAGTTTCTCTCTTTCCACAGGGACTGGCGAATAATTTCTTGTGCTCTGGCGTATTTGTATCGTTTTCAGTATATCCATAGTATTCTTTTTAGAGGAAACGAATTTAATCCACTTATCTGGTTGAGGCTTTTCTATACCCCCTCATGTTCGGTTCGTTTGATGATTTCATTCTGCAGGTCCTCGCCCAGATCGTTAAAATAATCGGAATATCCTGCCACACGAACGATGAGATCGCCATGTTTTTCCGGATGCTTTTGTGCTTCCCGTAAAGTATCCGCACTGATTACATTGAACTGGATGTGATGTCCGTCCATTTTAAAGTAGCTTCGGATCAGGCTGGCGAACTTGTTGATTCCCTCCTCATCCCTGAAGAATGAGGGGCTGAATTTCTGGTTCAGCAGTGTTCCGCCAGTTTTGATGTGATCAAGCCTGGCTGTGGTTTTGATGACCGCAGTGGGCCCTTTACGGTCTGCCCCCTGCACCGGGCTGATCCCCTCCGAAAGCGGTTCCGAAGCTTTTCTGCCGTCGGGCATGGCATTGATCACACTTCCAAAATACACATGGCTGGTGGTTGGCAACAGGTTGATGCGGTACTTTCCGCCCCGGGCCGTTGGCTTGCCGTTGATGGCCTGGTAAAAGGCATTGAAAACATCTACGGCGTGACGATCGGCATAATTGTCATCATTGCCGTATTTGGGTGTTTCATATACCAGATCATGCCTCAGCTCTTCATAACCTTCAAAATTGGCTTCCAGGGCACTCAACAGGTCTTTCATACCGATTTTCTTTTCATCGAACACATGATAGCGGATCGATGTCAGATTATCCGCAATGCTTCCCATCCCGACGCCCTGTACATAACTGGTATTGTATTTGGCGCCGCCGGCATTGTAATCCCGGGCATTGGCAATGCAGTCATCGATAATAAGCGACAGGAAAGGCACCGGCATGTAATCGGCATAGATCTTTTCAATGAGGTTGTTGCCCCTGAGCTTGATGTCGGTAAAATGGTTGAGCTGCCGGACAAAGGCATCGAAAAGTTCATCGAAGTCATTAAAATCTCCCGGTTCACCTGTTTTCAGTCCGATCGTTTTTCCGGTGCGTGGATCTTTTCCGTTGTTCAGTGTCACTTCCAGCACCTTGTTCAGGTTGAAGTAACCGGTTAGGATATAGCTTTCCTTTCCGAAAGCCCCGGTTTCCACGCAGCCGCTCGCACCCCCGTTGCGGGCATCTTCTATCTCTTTGCCCTGGCGAAGCAGTTCCTGGACGATGGCATCGGTATTGAAGTAGGAGGGTTGTCCGAAGCCGGTTTTGGTAATCTGCGCGGTGCGCTTGATCAGCCGGTCGGGGCTTTTTTTGCTGACCTGCACCATGGAGCTGGGCTGGAGAACGCGCATTTCTTCTACTACATCAAGCATCAGGTAGCTGAGTTCGTTGGTGGCATCGGCTCCCTGTTCATTAACACCGCCAATGTTGATCAGGGCAAAGTCCGTGTATGTGCTGCTCTCCTGTGCGGTTACCCCAACCTTGGGTGGGGAGGGGTGGTTGTTGAATTTGATCCAGAACGATTCCAGCAGTTCCATTGCCTGATCCATGTTGAGCGTATTTTCCTGAAATTCTTTTTGGTAAAAGGGATACAAATGTTGATCCAGACGGCCCGGGTTGAAGGAATCCCATGGATTGAGCTCTGTAATGACGCCCTGATGGATGAACCAATAGTGCTGGAGAGCCTCATGGAAAGTTTCAGGTGCATAGGCAGGCACCTTTTTACAAATATTTGCCATCTCCTTAAGCTCTGCTTTTCTTTTTTCGTCATGAGTCTGCTGGGCCAGATCCGATAGTTTTTGACTATAGCGTTCAGCATAGGCGATAAGAGCGTGGGCTACAATGCGCATGGCCTTCAGTTCCTCTTTCTTTTCAAAGGCATTGGGATCGTTCAGAATATCTATATTGGCTTCACTCTCTTCGATATCATTGATCAGATCGAGCATGCCCTTATGGTAGATATTGTTGCCTGCCACGGTATGACCGGGAGCCCTTTGCTCCTGGAATTCAGTAAAGACTCCCGCTTCATAGGCATCAATCCATTCGGTTGGCATCAGACTGAATATCCGTTCTCGGTTAGTTTTTCCCTTCCAGTAGGGAATGATGGTTTCTTCATAAGCCTTGCGGGTCTCCTCATCCACCTTAAAGGATACTTTTTCCCTTGAATTCAGAATGTCGAGGTCATCAAGACTATGAAGCGTGATCTCCGGGTAGGTGGGCGTGGCCTTGGGCGCAGGTCCGCGCTCACCGACGATCAGCTCTCCTTGATTGACACATATTTCTTTGTTTTTCATTATGTAATCAAAAGCCATGGCCCGCCTGACGGGTATTGATCCCTCCTGTGCGCGGTCGCTTTGATAAAATTCTGTGACCAGCAGCGCCCTTTCTGCTGAAATTCGGTTAACGGCATTCAGGCTTTGTTCTCTGAGTTTTTCTATTCGTTCTGTCATAATTTTAGTCATATTCTCAAGGATGATGGATGGTGTTATATATTATCTTTACCGTCACCAACCAAAAAACAAAAGAACACCAAAACCAGTTTTATGGGTGCTTATTTTTTGGTGGAATTTGGTGATTTGGTTGCAAATATTTTTATTTTTATTCATCAACTATCTTTTTTTTGTTATTATTCTCTTTAACCACCAATTTTTACTTTAAATCCGAGGGATTCAAATTCCTTTTTGATTCTTTTGGGTTCACCCTCGTCCAGCTTCTGTTCCCCCATCTTGTTCTCCCTGTTGAAACGCTTGTATTTCCCTTTTGAGATGTCGTGATAAGGGAGTATATCAATATGCTGAACCTTATTCAGCTTTGACAGGTAGCTTTTTATTTGTTCAAGATTCTTTGGCGTATTGGTTATTCCCGGAATAACCGGGAAGCGAAGATACAAATTATGCCCGATATCATTCAGAAATTCCAGGTTTTCTAAAATCATTGTGCTGGAAACTCCGGTGTATTTTTTATGGAGTTCATTGTCAATGATTTTCAGATCGAAAAGAATCAGGTCGATATAGGGCAATAGCTGAATCAGTATATTCTGATCGGCATGGCCGCAGGTGTCCAGCACTGTATGGATATCCGCCTCCTTGCATCGGGTTGCAATTTCTTTCAGAAATTCCGGCTGCATGAGTGGTTCACCGCCCGAGAAGGTTACACCTCCTCCCGAATCATCGAAAAAGATGCGATCCCCTTCAATGACTTCCATGAGTGCCGGAGAATCTATTTCATATCCAACTGTCCGGGTTTTTCTGAAGGTCTTTCCATCCAGCTTGTTTTCCCGGATATAATGCTCAACTTCTGGGGACTGGCTTTCGGGGTTATGGCACCATCGGCAGGCGAGGGGGCAACCTTTGAAGAATATGGTTTGCCGGATGCCTGGACCGTCATGTAACGCATAGTGTTTGATATCAAAGATTAAACCTTTCATAATGAAAAGTATTAAAAGGTGATCAATAAAAATACTGCATAAATGAAAAAAACGGGCAGAATTTCAGCATATCCAGCATTCGTAAAGACCCTTGCCGAAAGGATGGTATTTGGTATGGATTGAGAATGCAATGTTGAACATGATATTTATACTTACAGGGCAAAGATAAATAAAATATGAATGCGGGGATCCGGTTGACGAATGAGTTGAAATTGATCATGTAAATGGTTTGGTTGAACGATTAAAACGTTTATTAGTACATTTTGCCGGCAAGAAAATATTTTTCGCTCAGGAAAAGAAATTTTTCCGCTCGGAAAAATAAAACCTGAAAGTCCGGGAGAAGAACCTCATTAGCCCGGGAGCAATAGCTCGATGGCTCGAGAGAAGGTTGCCGTCTGCCCGAAAGGAGGTTTGCGTTCCTTCGGAAAAAGTTTTGTGAAAGCCTGATAAAAACGACAGCACGACGGTACGACAGAACGACGGAGTGATGGAACGACAGGAAATGAGTAGCTGTGAGTCTCGCGTTGGGAGTTCCGGGACTCTGGTTTATCGATAGCGACAGGAATTAGATGGGGTAACTGGTGAATAAGAAGCCGGGAATGCAGCAAGTAAAACATGCCATGGCGTTTCTCAATTATGCTTGAAGCATAGGAGAAGACGAGAAAATGGGATATTGGATATGCACCCCAGGACAATGGGAGAGGAATAGAAACTAAGGCTATGAATATCTGCCAATACAACTGAATGACCATCAATGGCAATTTAATGACTAAATAATGACCATCAATGACTATTATCTATATCTCCCAACTCCAGGCTTCCAACCTCAAACAATAAAACTTCTGTCAAACAATCCAATGAGTTAATGACTCTCTTCCTGGATCAACACCCTTCAGCCTTCCCAAATTGCCAAGCGTCAACTTATTCAAATAATGAGGGATATAGTCAGATTATGTATCGGAATTATCGCCCTTAAGTTCCTTTTCCACCTGAAGTTTCAGCGGACTGATCCGCTCTCCCCAGTAAACTGTAGTATGCGGGAATGGAATTTCTACACCTCTTTCATCAAAAGCTTTTTTGAGCCTCCTTCTGTATTCCCGGCCTACCGCCCATTGCATTATGGGTTTGGTTTTAAACCGGGCTTTGATGATTACGGCACTGTCGGCAAATTTATCTACTCCAAACACTTCCAGGGGTTCGAGAATATGGTCTTTGAAATCCGGATCGTTTTGCAGCTCTTCGCCCACTTCCTTCATAATATTTACCACTTTGTCGGTTTCTTCTTTGTAGGCTACTCCGATATCAAAGACTACTGCCGACCATTCCATCGTCATATTGGAGATGGTATTGATCTTGCCGTTTTGAAAGATGTGGGTAGTTCCCGAAAAATCGCGAAGCGTGGTGGTCCTCAATTCGATTTTTTCTACTAATCCACCTGTACCATTGATAATGGCAACATCTCCTGTGCGGATCTGGTTTTCCAGCAGCATAAAGAAACCTGAGATGAAATCCCGTACCAGTTCTTGGGCTCCAAAACCTATAGCCAGTCCTATAATTCCGGCACCGGCAAGTATCGGACCAATGTCTACACCCACCTTTTTAAGAAGAATCATGATGAAGATAGCCCCTATCACCACTTTGCCTACACTGAGAAGAATATTCATAAGGGTTTCCACCCGTTTTTCCGTTTCATGGGCCTGGGTATCATGTTTTTTTGCAGACCTTTTTATTATGGCTTTCCTCAGTTGCTTTATCAGTGACTTATAAACCTTCAGTAAAATGAGGGTTGCAACAATAAGTATTAAGATACCCGGCAATTCAGTAATGATCCATTCATACAAACTGGACAGAAGGTCGTTCATGAACGAGGCGACTGATGATGGTGTCATTTTATGCTCCTTTCTTTTTAATATTTTTTATTTAAAACCCAGTCTTTTGGCTTCTGGTGGAATGTATTGAGACATACTTTCTATAAGCTGTTCAATATCATTGCCTGCACTTGAACCGCAAAAAACAGCTATTTTATTCATATCGCATCCTGTAGTCTTCTATAATTAGAAGGTAAAAGAGACGAATATACATATTTTCGCATTAACGGACAAACCTGATAGGGAGGATGTCCTATAAGTAAAAAAATATTTTTCATTCCTATAATATTCCGATTATATGCGAATTTTGGTACCCTCCAGGCATACGCCGGTCGGGCCTGCAAACATATCAGGCCTATGGCCTTTCAAGGGTTTGGATTATTGGAATTTGAAAATTGGATACTACCCGTCAATCGCCGGGCAAGTTTTGTGATTTGTTTTTTGATGTTTGGTGCTTTATTTAATCATGGATGCTTTATCTTATAGGGAGATTCCAGTTATATTTGTTCTTTATACTCCATTTTGATGGACTGAATGAAAGACCGGATATTTGTTTTCAGGTCTCCTTGTTTGGCCAGGGTTTTGATAAAAGCGGAGCCGATTATCCCACCATTGGCGTGTTCACATACTGTAAGGAACCTTTTCCGGTCACTTATGCCGAAGCCAACCATCACCGGTATTTCTGGTTTTATGTTTCGGATAACATCCACATAACTGAGGTGCATTTTGATGTCTTTTGTACTTCCTGTAGTGGAACTGGAGGAGACCATGTAAATAAACCCGCTCGATTCCGGTAAGATTTTATTCAGCCTTTCCTCACTGGTTGACGGGGTCACCAGAAAAACATTGTGCAGATTATTTTCATTAAAAGCCTTTTTATAATGTTGCCGATAGATGTCTACCGGCAGGTCGGGCAGAATGGCTCCGTCAATACCGGCATTGTGGCAGGAGCGGCAGAAATTTTCCAGTCCGAAATGATACACAGGGTTCAGGTAACCCATCAGCAACAGCGGGATGCTTGTTTTTTTCCTGATTTTGCTGATCTGGTCAAAAAGGAGATTCAGATTCATGCCGTTTTCCAGGGCCAGTTTATTGCTTTCCTGTATGGTCGGTCCGTCCACCATGGGATCGGAAAAAGGTATTCCTACTTCAATCATGTCCACTCCTGCCTCTTCCAGGGTTTCGATGATTTTCCCGGTGTCATTCAATTTGGGATATCCTGCGGTGAAATAAACCGATAAAATCTGATTGGATTTGGTTTGAAACAGCTTGTCAATTCTATTCATGGTTCAAATGTTTTTTGTAGGTATCAATGTCTTTATCACCTCTACCGGAGAGGTTAATTACCACCACATCATCTTTCTCTGCATTCAGCTTTTCTAGTGCTGCCAGTGCATGGGCCGATTCCAGGGCCGGGATAATGCCTTCCTTTCGGATGCAAAGTTTGGCAGCCTCCAGCGCTTCCTTATCGGTAGCTTCTGTGAATTGTACCCTTCTGGTTTTAAAGAGATGCGGGTAAGCCGGGCCAATCCCCGGATAATCCAGTCCTGCTGAGATGGAATAAGGTTCGGTGATCTGTCCGTCTTCATTCTGCATGACCAGTGTCCGGCTTCCATGCAATATGCCTTCGCTTCCCATCTGAATGGTGGAGGCTGTCATTCCGCTGTGCACTCCTTTCCCTGCTGCTTCAACGGCATACATACTGACTTCGGGCTGGTTGTAAAAAGGTTGGAATATGCCTGCTGCATTGCTTCCTCCACCGATACAGGCAATGATGTGATCCGGATAATTTCTGTTGATCTTTTCCCCAAGCTGGGTTTTTAGCTCATTCCCGATCACTGACTGGAGCCGGGTAACCAGGTCGGGATAGGGGTGAGGTCCAACCACCGAACCAATGATATAGTGGCTTTCTGGATGGTTGATCCAGTCACGGATGGCTTCATTGGTGGCATCCTTTAAAGTTTTGTTGCCTGTTTTTACCGGTATTACCTTTGCCCCGAGCAACTGCATCTGAAAAACGTTCCTGGCCTGCCTTTCCATATCCGTTTCTCCCATATATACAATGCATTCAAGCTTTTTTAGTGCACAGATGGTTGCCGTGGCCACCCCATGCTGTCCTGCCCCGGTTTCTGCAATGATCCTCTTTTTACCCAGCTTTTCCGCCAGAAGGATCTGTCCCACCGTATTGTTGATTTTGTGCGCTCCTGTATGGTTCAGATCCTCCCGCTTCAGATATATCCGGGTACGGAAATGGTCTGAGAGATTTTCTGCATAGTACAGCGCACTGGGTCTGCCTACATAATCTCTGAGCAAGGCCTGGTATTTTTTTCTGAAATCCGGATCTTCAAGTATCTTCCTGTAATTGGCCCTCAATTCTTCAATGTTGGGGTAAAGCAATTCCGGGATAAAAGCTCCTCCATAGTTTCCGTAATAGCCATTTATGTCGGCTGAATAGCGTGTTTTATCCATTTCCATTTGTTTTTAGTGTTTTATAGAATTGTTTGACATGCTCCGCATTTTTTATGCCTTTGCGGGTTTCGAACCGGCTGTTGATATCCACCGCAAACAGCCTTTGATCTTTGATGTTATGTATATAGGCTCCGTCTCCGGGAGCTACACCGCCGCTTAGAAAATAAGGTTTGTGCAGCGTGTATTGCTGAAGGATATCCCAGTTGAACTTCAACCCGTTTCCTCCCTTATACTTACCGGCGCGATCGAAAAGAAAAAAATGGCAAGAGTTCCTGTAGGCGTTCATGGCGGAAATGTCAAATGACTCATAAATATTGAACACTTTAATAACTTCATAGCCTTTATCCGTAAAGCGTCTGCAAAAGTGAGGGGTTTCGTTTCCGTGCATCTGTAGTGTGCTCAGGCCGTATTTGCCGGCTCTATCCAGGATATAGTCCTCAGAGGCATCCACGAATACACCCGTTTTGTGAATGCTTTCAGGTAGTTCTTTTACAAATTCGGGATACAGCTTATTTTCTGCAAATCGTGAGGAACCCTCATAAAAAATGAACCCCATATAATCGGGTTGGATATCCCTGAGGATGTCAAGAATGTTTTCTTCGTTGGTTAAACCGCATACTTTGAGTTTCATTTTGTTGCTTCTTAATTTATATAGTGCGTATTCAGAAAGAATAGTATGTGAAAAAATGTGATTATTATAATCATAAAATGAGATTCATTCTTTTTATTTTAATTTGTCATCTTTTTGTTTATATATTTTCAGTTGATCGATAAAATCCCGGCAGGCCTCCTCCGGTTTTGGATGTTTCATGAATTCTCCGCCGATCAGCAGGCCGTCAAAACCATTGTTTAAAAGGTTATAAGCCTGCCGGGAAGATTCTATGCCACTTTCGGCAATTTTAACGAATTTATCGGGAATCGCATTGACCAGCTCCATGGAATTCTCCTGATTCACAATAAAATTCTTGAGATTTCGGTTATTGACGCCAACCAGATGAATGAGATCGTTAACCCTGTCGAGTTCTTCTTCCTGGTGGATTTCCAGCAGGATTTCCATCCCCAGCGAAACTGCAAAAGATGAAAGCTCTCTGACCTTTGCCTTTGGAAGCATGGCTGCAATCAGGAGGATGGCATCCGCCCCGTACGCTTTGGCCTCCAGTATCTGGTAGGGATCCATGATGAAATCTTTCTGCAGAATCGGAGAGTCGTTGTTTTTTCTGGCAATTTCAAGGTTTTCAGGAGAACCTCCGAAAAAGTTTTCATCCGTTAATATAGATAAGGCAGAGGCACCTGCTGTCAAATAACCCTGAGTAATCTGCTTTAATTCTGCATTTTCATTGATCATTCCCATGGAAGGGGAACGCGTTTTGAATTCTGCAATAACTCCCGCATTGTCCTGATTCCGGATGGCTCTGCTCAGCGAAAGCGTTTCTCTTGCATACGAAGATTTATTTTCCAGCATGTTGATGGGTTGCACCTTTTTTCGCTCTGCTACCTCTTCTGATTTATGGCTGAATATCTTTTCCAGAATGTTATTGTGTTTCATTGCTGTATCTCCATTAGCCGATTTAATACATTCAATGCTTTTTTATTGTAAAGGGAATCTTCCGCCATCTCAATACACTTTGCAAGGGATTTTTCCGGCCAAAGGGTATTCAGTGCCACTGCTGTATTGGCAATAACTACATTGTTCTGGGCTCCTGTACCCTTTCCCTGTAAAATGTCGCTGAAGATTTTTGCAGAGGAAGCTACGTCAGGGCCACCTTCAATTGCCACCGGGTCAACTCTTTCGAATCCAAAATCTTCAGGTGTGAGAAGCTGGCTTCCATTGATTGAATCTGTTTTTGTGGCCCCGGTTAATGATATTTCATCATAACCATCCAGACTGTGTACGATGGTGTAGTTTTTATCGAGCTCCTGGTAAAAGTAGTTATACAATCGGCCCACTTCGGGGCTGAATACACCCACAAGCTGATTTTTAGGATTTCCGGGATTTACGAGAGGTCCCAGCATGTTAAAAAAGGTCTGGACTCCAAGATCTTTACGAACAGGGGCAATGTTTTTCATCGCGGGATGGAACATCGGGGCATGCATAAAACAGAAACCGGTATGGTCCAGTTCATTTCTGAGTTTGTCCTGATCATTGGAGAACCGGTAGCCGAAATATTCCAGCACATTGGATGATCCACAGGAGGATGAAACACTGTAATTGCCATGTTTGATCACTTGCGCCCCGGCGCCGGCAGTAACAAAGGAGGCCAGTGTAGAGATGTTGAATGTGTTTTTGGCATCGCCGCCCGTGCCACAAAGATCGATGGTATTGAAATCATCCAGGTCAATTGATATACAGAGCTCCAGCATGGCATTGCGGAATCCTTTCAGCTCTCCCACAGTGATGTTCCGCATCCGGTAAACGGTAAGGAAAGAGGCCATCTGAGAGTGGTTATAGCTGCCCCGGGCAAACTCAACCAGGATATTGTGGGCCTCTTCTTCACTCAGGTATTTTTGTCGATACAAATTTTCAAGAACGCTTTTCATAATCCATACGATTTGGGTTTAACAAAATAGATAGCCGTGTTTGGTGTCGTGAATGTTATATGAGTCGTTGTCCGAAGAGGAAGACGATAATTTTTCATTATCTGGGTTGAACCAGTTGAGCATTATGTTTTTGCCATGGGGTGTCATCACCGATTCGGGATGAAACTGAAGGCCTTTTACATCGTAATTTTTGTGCCTGATGGCCATAATGATCCCTGAATTATCCGTAGCGGTAATTTCAAGTTCATCCGGGAGAGACTCCTGGTCTACAGCCCACGAATGATACCTGCCGCCCCTTATTTGAGAAGGCAGATGAGTAAAAAGGGTCTCGCGGGCATCCGGTATCCGGATATCCGATTCAATGCCGTGATATACTTTATTGAGATTGTAAATCGCGGCTCCGTATACTTCTGCTATTCCCTGCATGCCCAGGCATATACCCAGAATGCTTTTGGAGGAACCATACCTTCGTATGAGTTCCTTCATAATTCCTGCTTCCTCAGGAATACCGGGCCCGGGAGAAAGCAATATCCGGTCATAAGGCTGTACCTCTTCCGGTGTGATCTCATCGTTGCGTACAACATCAACCTGGTGAGCTGTAACATGCTTAATGATATGCACCAGGTTATAAGTAAATGAATCGTAGTTGTCTAAAACAAGTATTTTCATAACAATCAATTTTAGAGATTATTTGTGGCTGTTTGGATGGCTCGCCTTAATGCTTCCAGTTTGTTGTTCACTTCAGCAAGCTCTTTATCTTCATTGGATTCGTTAATGATTCCTGCACCGGCCTGAAAGTGCAGCACATTCTTTTTGCTGAGAAATGAGCGGATGGTAATGGCATGGTTTGTCTCTCCATTTATGCCGATATATCCTATACATCCGCCGTAGAAATCCCGTGCAGTGGGTTCGTATTGATCGATAAGACGTATTGCTTTGTTTTTAGGAGCTCCGCTGAGCGTACCGGCAGGAAAGGTATCTCCCAGGATATTCAGTGCTGATCCATCATCGTTCATCACTCCCTCAACATTGGATACAATATGAATGACATGGGAGTAAAACTGGATTTCTTTCATTCTGGAAACCTTAACATTGTGGGTGTTTTTGCTCAGATCATTCCTTGCCAGATCGACCAGCATAACGTGTTCGGCATTCTCTTTTTCGTCTTTCAGCAATTCTTCTGCCAGTTTTTCATCTTTTATATCGTCGCCGGTTCTTTTAAATGTACCTGCTATAGGGTTGATGACTGCCTTTTTGCCGTCGGTTTTTAACTGCATTTCGGGAGAAGACCCAAATATCTTATAGTCTCCGTAATCAAAGTAGAAAAGATAGGGTGAGGGATTTATGGAACGCAATGCCCTGTAAACGTTGAATTCATCGCCTTTAAAATCCCTGGAAAATCTCCTGGATAAAACCATCTGGAAGACATCACCCCGCTGGCAGTGATGCTTTGCTTTTGATACGATTGCTTTGTAATCTTCCCCGGAGATGTTTGCCGATTCTTCAGAATCCGTTTTAAAGGGATAGCTGGGTATCGGTTTGGTTTTGATGAGAAAAGCCAGTTGGTCAATAGCGCTTTCCTCTCCGGGGAACAGGTTTTCGATAATGGTAAGCTGATCCTTAAAGTGATTGATGGCTATGATATATTTATACAGGTGATAACGAATGAGCGGTACGGCAGGAGGAGATTTTTTCTGATCAAAAGGGATCTTGTCAAAGTATTGCACGGCTTCAAAGCCCATGTACCCAAAAAAACCATTCAGATATTTTTCCTTCTCAGAGAAATCGAATGACTGAATAAATTCCTCCAGCGAGGCAAGAACTTCCTCTGGATATTTAATGGTTTCCTTATCAGGTGATTGGTTCCCGATGTGTTTTTTGATTGTTTGGTTCTCTACAATGAAATCTGCCCTCGGCTCCAGGCAGATATAGGAAAAACAGTTTTCCAGATGATGGAAATCCGAGCTTTCCAGCAAGATGGAGTTCGGATATTCGTCCCGGAGTTTCAAATAAATTCCAACCGGGGTGATCATGTCAGCAAGTAGCGTTTTTGTAAATGTTTTGATTGTTTTCATGGTCACGTATTTTGAATAAGATTGAAATGATACAGTTATTGCGTTCGTTTTAATAACATTATATTCTGCCTTTAACCAATGCGCCTTCTCGGAACGAAAAAAGCCCACCGCGAGAGCGATGGGCTTTTTTTAGGTACCACAGGCCTTCCTTCTCACGGTGTATTCGTGCAGAACTTAGGCCACCACCAGTTATTTGTATTGATTGAAATCATGTTGCCGTTAGTTTTTTGAGTCCAGTCTAAAAAGGGTTTTTTCTGCCACCAAAACACTGAATATATCTTTTTTGTGGGATTTGGTGTTTTGGAGCTTTAGTGGCATTTCTTCATGTAATCCTTTTTAGACTATACTCTTTTTAATTAAAAAAGCTCACCGTGAGTACGGTGAGCCTGATATATTTTTACATAGCCCGTTTTCCTCACGTTTGTTGCATGATTCTTTCGGGCCACCACCAATATTTCATCTGTTTGCTCATTTTTTTATTGTCTTATCTTTTTGCAAAAATAAAAAAGTAATGTGATATAAAAAAAATCCGGCAATTTTTTTCTGAAAAAATATTTCCCTCCTTATCAAAGAAAACTTTTGCTTAATCAAAAAATATTAACCTCTAAAGGATGGAATAAGTACATTCAATTAAAATATAATTTTGAATGAAAAATTAAAAAAGATGAAAATGAAAAGAATTGGATACGGTGTTTTATTGACTTTTTTGGGTTTATTACTGTCCGGCCTAGTAGAAGCCCAGAAGCCTTCCGAACATGAGAAACGGATTTACAGGTCTCCTGAAGGCAAATTATACATTCAAAAGGAGATGCCTGTTTATTTGAGAATTTCAACTTCTCCTGATGAGGAATCAGAATCTTATTTATTAAAGAGCGAGGAAAGTGCTGAGTATACCAATCCCATGTATTTTGACACGGATGGGTGGAATACCATTCGTTCTCCATGGGCTGTGGATACATCGACCAAAGAACCGGTATATCCTCAGCAGGAAGCCCTCTTTGAGGTGTATGCCGACAGCGAAGCCCCTGAGACAAAATTGGAAGTATCAGATGCCCAGGCCTACATGAATGAAGGAGAAAGGTATTACGGACAAGAAATTCAGATTGAATTGTCCGCTGAGGACGATCTGTCCGGTACCGAAGAAATCTATTACTCATTGAATGGCGATTCTTATGAACCTTATGAGACCCCCATCGGGTTTAGTGAAGAGAAACATTATGTGGTGAAGTATTATGCCATTGATCATGTCAGAAATGTTGAGTCACCCGATTCACTGGATTTCCATCTGGATATGAGTGCGCCTGAAACCCGGTATTCGATCGAAGGCAATACCAAAGATAACATTCTTGGACAAGATGTTAAGATTAAACTTGAAAGTGAGGACAGTCTTTCAGGAGTAAAAGAGATCCGTTATTCGATCAATGAGGGAGAAGAGAAAATTTATACAGGCCCGATTCCGGTAAGCAAGTTTCAGCAGGAGGATAATGAACTGGTCTTCTATGCTGTTGATCATGTGAACAACAAAGAAGAGAAGCAGTCGTTGACCTCATCAGTAAATCAGAGCTCCTCCGAATCGGAAGACGGGGGGGAGGAAGGATCTTTTTCATATTACATGGATGAAGAACCTCCCGAAGTGGATATGGAGATTGTTGGAGACAGTTATGAAGGGAAGAAAAATCTTTTTGTGTCTTCCCGAAGCAAAGTAAAGATTATTGCTGAAGATGAGAAATCCGGAGTTAAAAGCATATCTTACAGCATCAATAATTCAGATTTAGATAATGAATATGAGGAGCCCTTTAAATTTGATATTGAGGATATGGGCTATTTAAATTACGCTGCCGAGGATGAGGTTGGAAATCAGTCAGACAGAAAAACCACGGCCATATATAACGATACCGGCCTCCCTGAATCTTCGGTCAGCTATGACGGGCTAAACTACGAAAACAGAGATACCCTTTTCGTAAAGCCGGATACAAGATTTGTCATGAACGGAGAAGATTCCGAGTCGGGATTGAAGGAAATCCGATACCACATTGATGATGAACAGGCAGAAACTTATTCTGAACCTGTAACGATTGAAGATCCGGGGTTTCACAATCTGGAATTTTATGCAGTGGACCGGGTTAATAACCAGGAAGAAGCCAGTGAGCTTAAGGTTTATGTAGATAATGAAGCACCACACATCTATCCGCGTTTCAGTGTGGAACCGATCGGGACCAAAGTGGTGAGAGGAGAGAAGTATGAAATTTATCCATCAAACGCAAAATTGTATATCGGTGCAACCGACAAAGCTTGTGGCACAGATTATATCACCTACAAAATCAACGGAGGGGATGCTGAAAGTGAGCTACCGATCAAACAATTTGATCCGGGTAACTATTCCGTCGAAATATATGCTTACGATCATCTGAACAATAAGTCGGTAAAAACGATCAAATTCGCCATAGAGCATTAATTATGAATAAATTTCTGAATTATAAGATTGTTCTGTTGTTCGTGTTTTTTCTGGCTTTTTACAAGGTCGATGCACAAGAGGAAAAATACATCACCCTTTATCTTTATAATTTCACCAAATACATTGAATGGCCGGATGAATATAAGGAAGGAGATTTTGTCATTGATATACTCGGACATAAATCAGTTTATGAGCGGCTGAAGCCAATGCTTGAGGAAAAACAAAGGGGATCCCAGAATTTTGTGGTGAACAATCCTACTGAAATAAGTGCGGTCAATGAAGATTGTCACATCCTTTTCGTTGGTCACTGGCAAAGTAAAAAACTGGAGGCTGCCCTCGAAAAGATTGGGGATAAAGGAACGCTGGTGGTTACCGAAAAGGGCGGCCTGCTGGAACAGGGTTCAGCCATAAATTTGGTGGTAAAAAACAAGAAAATTGCCTTTGAAGTAAAAAAATCGAACCTGAGCAAATACGGATTGTCATATAGCAATGATCTCACTAGCCTGGCTGAACGGGTGGTAGATTAGATCTTTTTTTCATTTGCAATGCTTTTTAATTGAAACATGTCTGTTCCTTCCTGAATGAGGGTGGCACCCTTTTTCAGGAAGGATTTTTTATGGTATCTGAGTTGTTGATGAATTTAATTTCAAGCCTGTGTTAATAGTTCTTTGATCTCCTCCGGCCTTATTTCTGTAAAGTCTTTCATGATTTTCCATACAAGGGAATCAGACAGTTCTTTTCTTTCATGGCTGGTAGTAAGGGCTGCAACATGCATTCCGGCGCGCAATGCCGCTTCCACTCCGAATAATGAATCTTCAAAAACCAGGGCATGCTCAGGCATTACCTCCAATAACTGAGCGGCTTTCATATAGATATCCGGGTTGGGTTTTCCTTCATGTACCATAGATTCATCGACCAGGACATCAAAATAGTCATATATTTTCAGCTTTTCCATGACAAAATCAATGTTGGTACGCGGTGCCGAGCTGGCAACAGCAGTTTTAAAGCCATATTGGTCTTTAATTTTCTGTAAAAGTGGAATAAGCCCTTTTACAGGCTCAATCTTGTGCTCAATGATATCGCGGTAGATCCTTTCTTTTTCTTCTCCCAGTTTTACGGCTTCGCTTTCCGAAACTTCACACTGAAAAAAGAAGGAGAGGTACTCTTTGTTGGTTTTGCCGAATCCGATTTTGTCAAAATCTTCTTCTTTGATGGGATGGTTATGTTTTTTGCAAAATTCCACCCATGCTTTGCGGTGAATGTGTTTGTTATCCACCAATACGCCATCCATGTCAAAAATAACTGCTGCATTGTTGTTCATACACGAAAAGTTTTCCAATTGCTTTTGCAAGGTACTGTTGAAGGGGACTGTCCCGATTTGTGAAATTGTTGCAACAATACAAATCTTTAAAAACTTTACCAAATGTTGCCGGAGTTATTTATTAAAAATTTAACTCAAAATCCGAAGGAATGAAACAAAAAAAGGCTACCTGGAAAAAATTGGGAATGCACCCTTACAGTTTAGAATTTAGGATTTAGAATTTTAGAAGTTAAGATTTTGTCCGGTTGAATTCTTTTCCTCTGTTCTTATCTTCCCATCTTCTCGTTTTCCTTTTTTCTTTGCTGCACTTTCAGGGGTAAAGTACCGTTTACTTAATTTCAGGCGGCTTCCTCTTGGCCTTCTTTTCGGAGTGTTTCTTCTTTTCCTCAAGTCGTTTCTTTTTAGCTGCTCGCGTAGGTTTGGTGGGCTTTCGCTTTTTGGGCTTTTTAAGGGCTTTCTCAACCATGGAATAAAACTTTTCCATGGCTTCTTCTTTGTTCTGTAATTGCGAGCGTTTTGATTCGGCCGTAACAATCAACTCGCCTTCTTTGGTGACCTTGCTGGAAAGCTTTTTCAGCATCCTTTGTTTTTCTTCTTCATTCAATATTTGTGATTCCGGAATACTAAAACGCAACTCCACCTGTGTTTCCGTTTTGTTGGCATGCTGCCCTCCTGGTCCGCCGCTGCGCGCAGTGTTGAACTGAAACTCCTTCTCAAAATCCCGGTTGCGGATGTTTTGCTGTGCCATGGTCCCTTTATATCATTCAATGCAAAGATATAAAAGGGGAAAACTTTGAACAAATCGGACCATGATTTGGAATATTGTTGGTGTGGAACAGGATTGGTAGGTTATATAGGAAATTATGCCATTGGGTTTGTTGCGGGGTTGTGGTGGTATGTGGGGGTTCGGTCCGTAGGAGGTTTGTTCGATCATGGGTATGGTATTTTAGGATACGGTCCGTATAGGTTTATTCGGTAGAGACACGCCGCGGCGTGTCTCTACAAATGGCACGTGCCAGTTTAAACGTTACCCATCAAACCCA
>JBKGZA010000041.1:0-19160 GCA_046545815.1 Bacteroidales bacterium | reverse complement strand
GTCTGATTGAGGTGAATGTAAAGTGAATCTTCCTTGGTTAGCCGCCCCAGCGAACCTTTTCCTTTTTGAATTCCTTTAAGGATACTGTCTGTTGTTGACAGGGTATTTTCCATCTGATGGAGGGTTTTGGTAAGGTTGGCCATTCTAAGTGAATCGGTGATTGCTGAAATATTATTAAATGAGTTTGAGATGGATTCGTTGGAATTTTTCAGATTGTTGGTTACTGATTCAGTATTGTTTATTATCTTCTCGATTTTCTTGTTATTCTGAGAAAGCAATTTTTCGAGGCTTTCGGAGGAATTTTTAAGTTTTATTGTGGTGTGATTCAAATTGGCCACAGAACGCTGAATATTTTTTCGTGTAACTCCGTTGAACACTTGCGTGATGGTGTCGAGCGAAGCGAGAAGGTTTTGTGTTTTGCTTTTTAAGGGTTGTATTTCCGTATAGATTTGCTCGGTAATGTTGGGTTCCAGACCTGAGGGAATGGTATCTCCAGGTTCATAATATTGGTCAGCTTCCGTGAATTTTAGTTTTATAGCTTTTGTTCCCATCAGGTCCGTATTGTATATGATACTCCTGGAGTTTTTGGGTATTTTCATATCCTTTCTGATGGTAAACCGGACTAAAAGATCTTTCATATTCTTGCCGGTAAGTCTGATTTTTTCCACCATTCCGACTTCATAACCACTGAGGTAAACCGGGCTGGCTTCCTCCAGTCCGCCAATTTCATTGTATACAGCGTAGAAATGATTTTTTTCCGAAAATATATTTTTTCCTTTCAGAAAGTTGACGCCCCAGATGAGCAATGCAATCAGTAAAGTGGCAATAAGTCCGATTTTTAATTCCTTAGACATGGTTAGAAATTTTAATGATTATTTTTTATACCGAGGGCTTTATCGATCGAGATGGGGTTGTTATTTTCAAAAGCCACAATGAAAGCCCCCGGAAAATCTTCACTGATTTTTTGTTTTAATTTTTTTATCTTCTCATAGTCCGTGGCATTTCCAATGGTATATTTATACTGTTCGGACATTTCGTGTTCTTCCACCTGATCATATTCCCTGAAATAATCGGAATCCAGGGGTATGGGGTCACTGGAAGCGGCTACCTGCACTTTAAATACTATACTGTCTTCGGAAGGTTGGATGTTTTGTTTACTGTTAAACGCAACACTTTCGTTTTCGATTTTTTGTTTGTATTCCCTGAAGGCTTCATAAATACTGGTAGCAATGTTTTGCTGGCCTTTTTCCGAATTGAGATATTTTTCGTCGTCGGCGTTGCTCATGAATCCTGCCTCGACAAGTACCCTTGGCATCGAAGTTTTATAGAGAACCAAAAAACCGGCTTGCTTCACGCCCCTGTTCTTTAAACCGGTATTCTTGTCAAAATTTTTCTGAATGTAGGATGCAAAGTTGAGACTTTGTTTAAGGTATTCATTCTGCATCAGCGAAAAAATGATATAGGATTCTGCTGAATTGGGATCAAATCCTTGGTAATTATCGGAGTAGTCTTCCTCATGAAGAATGGCCGCGTTTTCCTGCTTGGCGACTTCAAGATTGCTTTTGCTTTTGTGCAGCCCCATTACATAGGTTTCAGTACCCCGGATATTATTGCTTTCATTGGCATTAAGGTGAATGGATATGAACAGATCGGCTTTATTTTCATTGGCTATTTCGGCTCTTTTAAAGAGCGGCACCAGAGTATCGGTTTTCCGGGTGTAGATGACGTTGAGGTCAGGAAAATTTTCTTCAAGCTGTCTCCCCACTTCCAGTGATATGGGGAGCACCAGGTCCTTTTCATCTTTGTATTTTCCGAGTGCACCGGGGTCTCTTCCCCCATGACCTGCATCAATGACAACTGTATTCAACTGATATTTTTTCTCTTCCTGGCTTTTCAGAAGATGAGGAAGCCCTACAAAGACAATAAACAGAAATATTAGTGATTTATATAGTTTGGCATGAATTTTTAATTTCAACATAATATTGAATATAATATTTTCATTAGCTTTGACGGTTATTTTATTATTGTTATTGTGCAAAAATAGCATATCCAAATTGCAATTAAAATTAGCAAATAATATTTTAAAAACTTTTTTGTTTGCAGTATTGTTAACATTTGGTTTTTATGCAAAAATTTACTCTGCCAGTGTTTACAACAATAAAGGATATGCCTTGGCTTGTCTTATAAATCAGGATACTTCAGTTACCCAAAATGACACGATTTCTGATTCGGAAGAAGATACGGTAGGTTTCATTGATACCAACATCGATTATCAGGCTGCAGATTCTATTGTCATGTCAAGAGAAGACAATAAAGTATATTTATATGGAGATGCCAGTGTGGTTTATGGCAATATCGAATTGACAGCAGATTATATAGAGTACATTCAGGACAGCAATGTTGTTTTTGCGAAGGGGCTGGAGGATTCCACCGGTCAACTGGTAGGGCAGCCTGTGTTTAAAGAAGGGGGAAAAAACTATGATGCGAGAATCATCCGGTACAATTTTAAGACCAAACAAGGGTATATTAAAGGGGTTCAGACCGAGGAACAGGATGGTTTTCTTCATGGGAGCACAGCTAAAAAGCATACCAACAATCAGTTTCATTTCCAGAATGGTAAATATACCACCTGCGATAAAAATCATCCCCATTTTTATATCGCACTGACCGAGGGAAAAGTCATTCCCAATGAACGCATCATTGCCGGCCCTTCCTACCTGGTTATGGAGGATATTCCCCTGCCTTTGGGAATACCTTTTGGTTTCTTTCCCATACAGAATAAGCAGGCATCCGGATTTACCGATATCAGCGTAAACGAAAGAAGTGAAAAGGGTTTCTATCTGCAGGCAGCATATTATTTGGGGATTAATGAATATATGGACTTAACCCTGACCGGCCAGATATATTCAATGGGAAGTTATGGGCTCAATTTGCAGTACCGGCTGAGCCAGCGATACAAATATACCAGCAGGTTTAATGCCGATTATCAGCGGGAGGTATTCGGAGATAAAGGAACGCCCGAATACAGGAGCAACCGTTCGTTCAGAATATCCTGGAACCACAGTCAGGACGCCAAGGCCCATCCTTACAGCAATTTTAGTGCCAACGTAAATTATAGCACATCCGGCTATGACAAAAGGCATGGTCAGTCTGTTCAGGACCGCTCCAGAAACAATAAACAATCAAGCATCAGCTATCGCTACAAATGGCCGAATAGTCCCTTCGATTTTAACGGAAAATTGAGATTGAATCAGAATGCAAGTACCGAACAGGTTGATTTTACATTACCCAGCATGTCGTTTAACATGAGCCGGCAATATCCTTTGCGGGGTATTGATGGCAACAGCAGAATGGACTGGTATGAAAATCTACAGGTAGGCTACAGTGCTGATTTTGAAAACAAGCTTGATACCAGGGAGTCTTTATTGTTTAAAGAGACCACCTATAAAGACTTTGAAAGTGGCTTTCAGCATCGGATACCGGTTAGTCTGAATTTTAAGGTGCTCAATCATTTTAATATTACACCCAATCTTAGTTATAAAGGAGTGTTGTATCCCCGGTATGTTAAAAGGGATTATCAGGAAGTATATGATCCGGCTTTGGATTCCACTTACGGCCAGGTGGTGAAAGATACGGTACACGAGTTTCAGTATGCCCATTCTGCCGAACCTTCAATCAGTGTCAGCACAAGTCCTAAAGTTTACGGAATGTTTCAATTTAAGAATCCTGAAAGCAAGGTACAAGCCATCCGGCATGTCATGACACCCTCGGCAAGCATGAGCTTTCGGCCGAGCCTGGGGGATATGACGGCCCCTTATTATGACACCTATCGGGATGAAAGAGGAAATCTCCGTGAATATTCTTATTTTGAGGGGCAGCTTTATAGTCCGCCTTCCTCGCCCCAAAGAAGCGGGAGTATCAGTTTGGGTTTGAGTAATAACCTGGAGATGAAGGTAAGGTCGGAAGCTGATACCACAGAGGATCTGAAAAAAGTAAAGCTATTGGATAACCTCAGTTTCAACACGAGTTATAATCTTTTCGCCGATTCCTTAAATTGGTCTACCGTTCGTTTTAACGGAAGAACCAATATTTTTGACAACCAGGTGAATCTTAATTTTTCCGGTACATTTGATCCTTATGCTGTAGATAACCAAGGTAATACGGTCGACAGACCGGAATTTGAGGAAAGCGGCAAACTTGCCCGTTTGACCAACTTCCGGGTGTCCATGAGCACCGATCTGAGTGGGGGAGAGAGTCAAAATGGGGGTAGTAGCTCGTCTTCAGACCAGGACCCGCCCCAACAAAGGCAAGCAGAAATGGATCAGCAGCAGGGTCCGGAATCACAACAGACTACTCCTGAACAACCACAGGAACAGTCTTCTCCGTATGAGTATTTTCAGTTTCCATGGAGTTTAAACCTTGATTATTCCCTGAACTATTCACAGACATTTAATGTAAGGAAGCAGGAATTTGAACCGAAAATAAGACAAACCATCGGATTGAACGGCAGTTTCAGTCTTACTTCCAAATGGGATTTCAGTTTCAGTACCAATTATGACATACATAAAGATAAGATTGGTTCATCCCAGGTGAGTATCAACCGAGATCTGCATTGTTTTTCCATGTCATTTACCTGGGTACCCATCGGTTACCGAAGGATGTATAACTTTACCATTAGTGTAAATTCTTCAATGCTGCAGGATGCACTGAAGTTCAGAAAGAATCGTACCTTTTACGACAATTTTTAGAACTTGCATTGTTTGTGAAAGCTGTTGCCGTTTTTATGTGTAGGGATTTCATAAATCCAATATATTCCGGTAATTTTGTATATGAATTGTGGCGAATTGTTAATGATTGAATCCAATGTATATTCTCTTTCAGAATAGGGAGAATTTAATCTTTCCTGAACAGAAGGAGATGAGAAGTGTTTAATAAGTAAAACAGGAAGATATGAGGTATGTAATAGGTGATGTACATGGATGTTATAAAAGTCTTCGCAAACTGGTGGAAGATATTCTGGAGTTAGACAAAGGAGATGAATTGTATTTTGTGGGGGATTTTATTGACCGCGGGCCAGCAGGAAAGGAAGTGATTGACTATCTGATTTTTCTGATAAATGAAGGATATCAGGTTCAATCAGTCAGGGGAAATCATGAAGAAATGATGATTGATGCATACCTTTATCAAACTTCGGATAAGTATATGTTATGGATGTTTAACGGGGCGGATACCACCCTGGCCAGCTATGGCATTAGCCCTTCCAGATTTAACGATAGAGGCGTGCTGAGGGAATTGCCCGAATCCCATATCGATTTTCTACGAAAAATGCCTTATCATATTAAACTGAACGATTATATCATTGTTCATGCTGGGATCAATTTTAATGCGGAAATGCCTTTTAGGGATTTTCATTCCATGCTATGGTGCAGGGATTGCACAAACGATTTGTCCTTTTCCGGCGATCGATATATTGTGCACGGGCACACTCCTTTGCTACTAAAGCAGATTCAGCATTATGCTGAACGCCGGAAAGTGTCTCAGCTAAATATTGATGCAGGTTGTGTTTACAAGGGATATACCGGGATGGGAAATCTGGCGGCCCTTGATATGGATAATTTTAAGATATATCACACGGAAAACATCGATTTTTGAGATAAGTAGAAGATTGTTGTTGTTAAATTATTATTTTTGATCCCTTAAATATATTCCTGTATTGCATATTCCAAAGGGAGATAATATGAATTCGGAAAATACTGGTTCTAGATTTATAAACCGTGAAATTAGCTGGCTTGCTTTTAACCACAGGGTGCTGCAAGAAGCGGCCGACCCTTCTAATCCGCTTATCCAGAGGATGAGGTTCCTGGGTATCCATTCAAATAACCGGGATGAGTTTTTCAGGATCAGGGTAGCCACTGTAAGACGGATAGCAGCTTTTAGAGATAGAAAAAAGCTCCTTGGAAATAAGACACCTCATGAATTGTTACACGAGATTCAGAGTATCATTATCAAGCAACAGCAGAAATTTGAGCAGATTTATGTGGAATTGCTCAGAGAACTGGCAAAATGTAAAATTCATGTGGTCAATGAAACACAGTTGACAGAAGAACAAGGCCAATTCGTAGAAAAATTTTACCACGAACGCATCCGTCCGATTCTCGTGCCGATCATGCTCCAATATACCAGGGAGTTCCCATATCTTAGGGATGAACCCATCTATTTTGCCGTCAAATTATCCAAGGCCAATAGTCCCCGTAAAACCCGATATGCCCTCCTGGATCTGGCTACGGAAATACTGCCGAGGTTTGTAGTTTTGCCAAGTGTCGGAGATCATAAGTACATCATTATTTTGGATGATATTGTACGGTATGCCCTGAATGATATTTTTTCCTTTTTTGATTATGATCGTGCAGAAGCCTATACGATTAAAATCACCAGGGATGCCGAATTGGATATTGATGATGACATTTCCAAAAGTTTCATGGAAAAGATGTCTCTGAGCCTGGAAAAAAGAAAGCGGGGCCAGCCGGTGCGGTTTGTTTATGATGCTTCCATGCCGGAGGATTTATTGAACTATTTTCAGAAAAGGATGCGGCTTGGACGCGAGGATAACATTATTGCCGGGGGAAGATACCACAATTTTAAGGATTTCATGAATTTTCCCAATATCGGACGTTTGTCCCTGGAGAATAAGACCAAGCCTCCTGTTCCTCCGATGTACTTTGAACACCACAAAAGCATTCTGGAAAAAATAAAGGAGCGGGACCACATATTGCATTATCCTTACCAGTCATTCAGATATTATATAGATATGCTCAGGGAGGCTGCCATTGACCCGAGGGTAACCTCTATCCAAATTACCCTGTACAGGGTTGCAAAAAAGTCCGTAGTGATCAATTCATTGATCAATGCGGCCAGAAACGGGAAAAATGTGGTGGTGGTCATTGAGCTTCAGTCCCGTTTTGATGAGGAAGCCAATATATACTGGTCGAACCGGCTGCAGGAAGTGGGAGCTAAGGTGATTCACGGCGTTCCGGGTCTGAAAGTCCATTGTAAGCTTACTTTGATAGAACGAAAGATCAATAAAAAGGTTGAACGCTTTGCATATATTGGCACCGGCAATTTCCATGAAGAAACCTCGAAAATATATTGCGATGAAGGGTTGTTTACCTCTGATAAAAGAATTACTTCAGATGTTGTGAAGATTTTTGATTTTTTTGACAAGAATTATAAACAGCATATATTCAACCATATTATTCTTTCTCCTTTCAGTACCAGACGACATTTTCTGTATCATATTGATCATGAGATTAAAAATGCCAAAAGGGGTAAAAAAGCTTATATGATCATAAAGATGAACAGCCTTGTGGATGAAGAGATGATGGAAAAACTATATGAGGCCAGTCAGGCAGGAGTTGAGATTAAGCTGATCATAAGGGGCATTTGTTCGCTCAAACCGGGTGTTCCCGGGTTGAGTGATAACATTGAAGCGATCAGCATCGTGGACAGATTTCTTGAACACTCAAGGATTTTTTATTTCTATCATGGAGGTAACGAAAAGCTCTATATATCTTCCGCCGATTGGATGGTTAGAAATCTTGACCGGAGGATTGAAGTTACCTCCCCGGTTTATGATCCGGAAATTAAACGGGAGTTGAAAAAAATGCTCCGCATTCAGCTGCGCGACAATGTAAAGGCCAGGATACTCGACGATGTTCAGTATAATAAGTATGTGCGAAATGATGATGATAAAAGGATGCGTGCACAGGATGCTTATTATCATTACCTTAAAAGGCGAAAAAGCCAGATAGAAAACAGAAAGAGGCGTGATAGATAATTGATGGTGATGCCCTGCCGTTAAACTGAAAAAGATAAGCGATGGCACCAGAAGACCAATTGACTCATTTATATACAGGTTCTCAGATTAACGCAGGTTTTATTAAGATCTACCTTGAAGACCATTATATACCCTGTTTTATCCGCAATGATATGCATTCGGGGATTACAGCCGGATTTGGAGCTGCATTGCCGGGTAGCGAAACCAGGGTTTTTGTAAAGAAGAAACATTTCATGCAAGCCAAGGTATTGTTAAACAGATATCTGAAGGCCAGGGAAGAGCAGTAAACCATCATGAAAACATGAATTCTCCCATATTTCCTTTCCGGAGATATCCCCTCCGTTGCATGCTTACCTGTCTTTCGGTCTAAAACCGGCTTACAATGTTTTTATTTTGATGATTGAAAATATGCTTTCCTTCCGGTGTATATAAAAAGTCAATCCGATTTTTGTAGAAATTTTCGATTTTTCTTCTGACGATCTTCAGCGTGCTGTTAAGCATCTTGTTTTCTTCGGTAAAAGCTTCGCCAAGTACTGCAACTGCGGTTGGCAGCCACCTGTCAGGAAACATCTTCTCATATTCCCCACCGTTTTTGAATTTATCAATTTCATTCTGAATCAGTTGAAGAGCTGCTTTTTGTCCCTCCTCATTCTGAACAGAATATCCCTGATCGGCAACGTATTGTTTGACAGCCTCCTTGTTGGGGACGATCAGTCCTACCGTGTAGGGATCCTGGTTGTTGTGCAGCATGCACTGATCTATATAGTCAGAATGTTCGATCAGTGCTTCTTCAATAGATTCAGGACTAAATTTTTCTCCGTCGTTTCCGATGAGCAGGCTCTTATATCTACCCAGTATATATAGGAATCCGTCTTCGTCCATGTAGCCCAGGTCGCCCGTGTAAAACCATCCCTCTTTGATGGCCTCCCTGGTTGCTTTTTCGTTTTTCCAGTAGCCTACCATCACATTTTCACCCTTTACTACAATTTCGCCTTTTTCTCCCAGTAGAAGTTCTTTGCCTTTCTCATCGCAAATTTTGACTTCAATGTTTTCAACCAGGAAACCGGAAGACCCCAGCTTATGTTTTTGAGGAGCGTTGGATGAGATGATCGGGGAGGTCTCGGATAATCCATATCCCTGAAACATGGGCATGCCTATTGCATAGAAGAACCGCTGCAGTTCAAGATCAAGCAGCGCTCCGCCGCCAATGAAAAGGTCCAGTTCATTGCCGAAGCCTTCCCTTATCTTGCTGAATATAAGTTTATCATATAGCTTAAGTAGTGGTGCTTTAATGAATTGCAGCCCCCTACCTCTGTTATATCCTTCTTTATTATAAGAGTAGGCCGTTTTCAAAGCCCTCCGGAAAAGCTTTTCAATACCATGTCCCTTTTCACTGATCCCTTTCTCAATGTTTTTTCTAAAGCTCTTAGCCAGGGCAGGGACACTCAGTAACAAGTTTGGCTTTAGTTCTTTGATGTTTTTGGGAATATTTCTGAGGGTTTCCATTTGATTTTTCCCAACCTCAACCGTGCCGATACTGGCACCGCTTGCAATGAAACTGTATATGCCGGCAGTATGGGCAAAAGAATGGTCAAGAGGCAGTATAAGCAAGGTTTTATAATATTCCGGGATATTCATCAGGGTTAAGGATTGTTCTACATTGGCGGTATAGTTCCGGTGGGAGAGGATGATTCCTTTGGGATCGGCCGTAGTGCCTGAGGTATAGCAAATGTTTGCATAGTCACCGGACTGAATGGTTTGAAAAGTGCTTTCAAAATCCGATTTATTGGTTTTTAGATAGTTATCTCCTAAACTATAGATCTCTTCTTTCGGTAGCTCATCTTTACCATATTGATCCCTGGGATCGAGATAAATGATTTTTTCGAGCTCAGGCAGGTCATTTTTTATGGCATCGATTTTCCAGGCTTGGTTGCCCGAAACAATGATGAATTTGCTTTCGGAATGGAATAGTCTGAATTTGAGTTCTGTGGTGGCATCCAGTTTTACAGACAACGGTACATTGATTGCCCCCGTGTATAATATGCCCAGCTCACTGATTATCCAATCGTTTCGACCTTCCGATAATAAGGCAATCCGGTCTCCTTTATTTACTCCCAAATTCATTAATCCTGCTGCGAACCGATGTACATGTTCTCTGGTTTCAGCATAAGTTGTGCTGACATACTGTCCATCATGTTTTTCCCAGAGAAGAGGATTTTGAGCATATTCCTCAACTTTTTTCTCAAATAAACTGACTAGTGTTTGCATAAAACGGAGTTTTTTCAATGTTCCAAATTTAAAAATAAATTGAATGATTTGTTTGGTATTAAAAAAATCCTTTTTGCTGTTTGTATATTAAGAATTAATAAATAACATGGAGTGGGTTGCCGTTCTGTTTAATTTTTTAAAAATCAGTATTTTTACTTACCTTTGTATAATATAGAATCTGAAAAACCCGAAATATGAATAGAATTTTTCTTTTACTGATGCTGACAATCCTGTTATTTCAATCATGCGATTTTTTTCAGAAGAATGATATGTTTTCCAATGAAAGGGATTCCCTGCTTCTTTATCGAAAAAAGCAGGATAGTCTGAGATTTATGGACTCCATTAAAGTCCTTCAGAATAAGTTATCCTCCCTGAAGAACAGAAATAAGCGTTTAATTGATTCGTTAAGAAATGAACCCATCACCCGCAGTGAGTCTTCCGGCTATAACTACCACCTCATTGTAGGAAGTTTTAAAAACCCGGAATATTTAAATTCCTACAACAGATATGTCCGGGAGAAAGGTTTTGAAACAAAAATACTGCGAAACAAATATGGTTTTAGCCTGATTGCTGTGGAGTCCTTTAATAGCTGGCGTCAGGCAGCCAGTAGTTTGGAAGAGCTTAGAGAAAGCTTTGAAAAAACAGCCTGGATTCATGTGGAAGATTAGCGGTAAAGGTTAAAATTGCGTTTTTCATAGGGAAAGGATCTGTCGGGTCTTTTCCTTTTTTTATTCGGGTATGCGTACAACATTTGAGAAATTGAGGAAAAATTTTAGATTTGGTGCTGAAAAATACGCCAATTCATAAACTATACCATAATGGCAAAACGCACACTCAAAGATTCTGTATTCATGCGATGGATGGTATTGTTCCTTACCAGTGCCGTCATGTTTTTTAACTATTATTTTTATGATGCCTTATCTCCACTGAAAGATTTGATGCAGGAAAACCTCGGATTTTCTTCATCTGATTATGGCACGTTCATGTCAGCCTATTCTGTGCCGAATATTTTCCTCCTTATGGCGGTTTTAGGTGGAATTATACTGGATAAGATCGGGATACGGATAACAGGGTTTGTGTTTATTCTTTTGATGGCAGTTGGTACCACCATTACAGCTTACGGGGCTTCCGATGCTTATTTGGATGGGGGCTTTGCTTACGGATTTATGAATTCATTCTGGCCCAACCTTTCACCTGCTCTGAAGATGATGTATCTTGGCTTTTTCATATTTGGGCTGGGAGCTGAAACAAGCATTGTAGTGCTTTCCAAGGTTATTGTGAAGTGGTTTAAGGGGAAGGAAATCGCACTGGCCCTGGGCTTGAACCTGGCCATAGGTCGACTTGGAACTGCTCTGGCACTCAATCTGTCACCAATGCTGGCCGAAGTGCAATGGACGAATGCCATCTGGTTTGGGGTCATGCTGTTGTGGATTGGTCTGTTGACCTTCATCATTTATATGTTTCTGGATATCAAAGTTGACCGTCAAATACGGGAAACCATGCCTCATGATCCTGAGGATGAATTCAAGTGGAAAGATTTGAAGTTTCTGGCTACCAATCCCACTTTTATCTACATTACCCTGTTGTGTGTTACTTTTTATTCCGCTGTTTTCCCTTTTGTTAAGTATGCACCCGATCTGCTGATGAACAAGTATGACCTGGGCAGGCAGATCAGCGGTAACATTTCCTCCATTTTAATGTACGGAACCATATTTCTGACCCCTTTATTCGGATGGATTGCCGATTATAAAGGCAAAAGCGCTACATTGATGTACCTGGGATCCGCGCTTTTAATTGCTTCTCATCTGATGTTTGCTAAAACCATGATTCCTCCGTATATTCCGATTTTTATTCTCGGGGTGGCTTTTTCGCTTGTTCCTGCGGCCATGTGGCCTGCCGTGACCAAGATTGTTGGAGAGAATAAGATTGGCACTGCCTATGGCACCATGTTTTCTGTACAAAACCTCGGGCTCTGGGCCCTTCCCATTCTGATCGGTATGGTTCTGGATTCCTCCAATCCTAATTCTCAGACCGAACTAACCGCTAACCAGTACCAATCGTTGCAGGAGCGTGGAGTATATCAGGGAAAATACTATCAGGGCCAGGATGAAATCGGGAAAAATGCACAGTTTAAGGTTAAATATATTGTTCATCAGAATAGTTGTACAGGAGAAGTCGTATGGAGGGCTATACACGAAGTGAAATCCGATGAAAACGGGGAGTTCCGGATTCATGTCGGGGATGAGGATATTATCACCAGAGCAGCATTTGAGAAAGTTGATCTGAAACAATACAATCTGGGAATCCGGATTAAAAACCTGGAAAAAGAACCGGAAGAGCTAATCGTTGAGGAACCGTTAGATATCAGTAAACATGATCAGGCTTTCTCCAGTGTTTACGACAGTTCAGGGGAGCTTTTCGCCAGTGAAAGATTTGATGCATTAATCACTGTATATAATCGCGAAAACAATGATATAGTCTACAGTGAAAAGCAGAACCTCTGTACCGATGATCAGGGCCGTATGCAGGTGGAGATAGGTAGCGGAGTGGTTCAGGATGCAGGCTATCAATATTTCAGCCTGAAGGACGGGAATTATTGTGCCGAAGTCCTGACTCCGCTGGATTATACCAACTCGATGCTCATGTTTTCTTTATTGGGTGTATTGGGGCTAATCTTTGCTTTTCTGCTGAAACGTGACGACAAAACTTCCGGTTACGGTCTGGAGCAACCCAATAAAACTGAATAGTATCTTATTTTTCAATGAGATGTTTTCTGTCGGGTCCGTTTGATATCAGTGTGATGGGAACACCTGTCCGATTTTCTATGAACTTTACATAATTTTTGAAAGGTTCGGGAAGATCATCAAAATTTTCAATTTTGGAAATGTCGGTGTCCCAGCCTTCGAATTCCTGATAAATGGGTTCTTCTATTTGGTATTGGTCATAAGGAAGAAAATCGATGGTTTCGCCTTTTATTTTATAGCCTGTGCATACTTTTATTTCACTGAATTTACTCAATACATCCGCTTTAGTCATGAGCAGCTCCGTCACCCCATTCAGCATGATGGCATATCTCAGCGCAGGCAAATCGAGCCAGCCGCAACGTCTTGGCCTTCCGGTGGTAGCTCCGTATTCATTGCCCTGTTTCTGAAGTTTTTCTCCCTCCTTATTGGTGAGTTCAGTAGGGAAAGGACCACTGCCCACACGGGTACAATAGGCTTTGAATACTCCATAAACATCACCTACATTCTTCGGAGAAACCCCCAGCCCGATACAAGCTCCGGCACAAATTGTATTGGAAGAAGTGACATAGGGATAAGAACCAAAATCAATATCCAGAAGGGTTCCCTGAGCTCCTTCGGCCAATATTGATTTTCCATCTGACATCAATCGGTTGATATCATGTTCGCTGTCAACAAAACGAAAAGCTTTCATTACTTCAATGGCTTCGAACCATTTTTTTTCCTTTTCTTCCAGGTTGTATTCAAAATCATATTGATTAAGCAGGGATTTGTGTTTGTTTTTCAGGAATTCATATTTTTCCATAAAATTTTTGTCCTCAATGTCTCCCACGCGCAATCCGTTACGTCCGGTTTTATCCATATAGGTAGGACCAATGCCTTTCAGTGTGGAGCCGATTTTGGATTTGCCCTTGGCAGATTCCGAAGCAGCATCGAGGATTCTGTGTGTAGGCAGGATTAAATGAGCCTTTCTGGAAATTAAAAGGTTGCTGTTGATGTTGACTCCCTTTTCCTCAAGTTCTTCAACTTCCTGTTTGAGGATCACCGGGTCGATAACTACGCCGTTCCCGATTATATTGAGTATGTTTTCATGGAAAACACCGGAAGGAATGTTATGGAGAATGTGTTTCACATTGTCGAACTCAAGCGAATGACCTGCATTCGGCCCACCCTGGAATCGTGCGATTACATCGTATTGAGAGGCAAAAACATCGACTATTTTACCTTTTCCTTCATCACCCCATTGCAGACCAAGTAATACATTGACTTTCATATCCATTATTTTTGTAAATTTGAATTTAAATGCAAATCTAAAAATAAAAAAATCCCCTTTGATTGAAAGGAGATTTTAGATGTTTTTTAAAATATTGTGGGTTTCATTTTTTTCTGTTTAGCTTTTTGTTTTTGCAATCCTTGCACAAACCGTAGAAGTAGAGTGAGTGGTAATCGATATCGAATTCCATGAGGTCTGATATGGTATCTTGTATCTCTTGAATTCTCGGGTCACAAAATTCAATCACCTTTCCACATTCCTGACAGATCAGGTGATCATGTTGCCGGCACTGATAAGCTTTTTCGAATTGAGCAATGTTTTTGCCAAACTGATGTTTCACTACCAAATTGCTTTCCAGCAGCAATTCGATGGTGTTGTAAAGTGTTGCCCGGCTTACCCTGTAATTTTTATTTTTCATGGAAATGTAAAGGGTTTCTATATCGAAATGGTTGTCGCGCGAGTAGACTTCCTCAAGTATGGCATAACGTTCCGGTGTTTTCCTGTGTCCGCGTCTTTCAAGGTAATCAGTAAATATTTTTTTTACCGTCTCTTTTGTTTCACTACATACCATAATATGGACCCTTAACCATTTAAATTTATGATAAATTTAGAATAAATAATTCAGAGTAGGCAAAGTTATTTAGAATTATTTTAAAAAAAATAATTCGATCCAGCCATTGAAAAAACAAATTAAGTGTAAGCTTTGTTTTCAGCCCTTGTAATGGCGGTCACTTCCCTATTCGGATATACTACTTTTCAGATGTCTTCGATTCTTTTGACTGAATCAATGCCTTTGATTTTACTGAGGTTTAATATGAGGTTATTCAGATCGTTAACATTGTGCACATACAATTCAATATAGCTTTCAAACATCCCGTCAATTGTATCAATGTTGAGTTTACGGATGTTTGCATTCAGTTCGTTAGAGATCAAAGCAGTGATGTCTTTTGCGATGCCAATTCTGTCTATCCCCTTAATGCTGAGTTTAGCCAGAAATGAAAGGTAGGTATGGGTGGTCCATTGAGCCGGTACGATATATTGCCCCTGACTGGACATGAGTTTGATTGCAGTTGGGCATTTGGCTTTATGAACAATAATTACATTAGAATTGGGCATTTTGTATCCCACTACTTCATCGCCGGGTATGGGATGGCAGCATTCTGCAATCTGGTATGGCAGTTGATTTCCATCGGTTTTTTCCCTGATGATATAGGGGGCCTTATAATCGAAATCCTCTTTGGATTTTGAGCTATAGGAGGATTTTTTGGTCTTTGGCATTGTTTTGTTGGCGGTTCTGGAGATTTGTAAGCCCCAGTAACGGATAAATTTGCTGCGCGCGTGTTTCTTAATGATTTTATCGATACCATCCAGTGAGATGATGCCGCTTCCAATTTTACTGTACAACTCTTCCTTGGAATTGACCTCATAAGCTTCCATAAGCTTCCGGAGGAGGTTGGAATTGGGTTTTAATCCAAACTGGGCAAGCGTTTTTTCCAGTTCTTTTTTTCCTTTATAGGTTCGGTTTTTGGTTTCCGCTTTGATGGCATTGGTGATGCTGGCTTTGGCCTTGGCTGTCGTTACGTAATTGAGCCATTCCTTTTGAATCTTCTGATGGTCGGAAGTGAGTACCTCCACCTGGTCTCCGTTTTGTAACTCATGACTCAAAGGCACAAGCTGATGATTTACTTTTGCTCCGATGGCTGTATTCCCAACCTCTGAATGTATCTCGTAAGCAAAATCCAGGGCCGTAGATTTGACTGGCAGCCTTTTGGCATCCCCTTTTGGCGTAAATACAAATATTTCGGAAGCAAATAGATTCAGGCGAAATTCATCGAGGAACTCCATGGTATCGGGTTTGGGATTTGCCAGGTGTTCTTTGATTCTTGACAGCCAATTGTCAAGGGCATTGTTTCTTTCTTTTTCGTCTTTATATTTCCATCTGGCGGCAAATCCTTTTTTGGCAAAATCATCCATTCGTTTGGTACGAATCTGTACTTCCATCCAGTTTCCGCGTGGTCCCATAACTGTAACATGGAGTGCCTCATACCCGTTGGATTTCGGGGCGCTAATCCAGTCCCTGATGCGTTCCGGCCTGGGTACGTATATATCGGTTAAAAGGGCATAAATATCCCAGCATTGGGCTTTTTCTCCCTTGAAGGGGGTGGGATAAATTATGATCCGGATGTTGAGTATATCGGAAAGCTCCTCGAATGTCAGGTTTTCCTGTTGCATCATATTCCAGATGAAATAAATCGGCTTAGGCTTGGCTACCAGCTCATAGGTGATGTTGTTTTCATCCAGTTTCTTTTTGACGGGGTCCAGAAATTCCCGTATCTCTTTGTTTCTTTTTTCGGAAGTCTGTTCCAGTTTATCCTGGATTTCCCTGTATTTGGAGGGATGGCGGTATTTAAGGCTCAAGTCTTCCAGTTCATTTTTTACTCTGTACAGACCCAGTCGATGGGCTATGGGAGAATAGAAATAGATGGTTTCCCCGGAGATTTTGATTTGCTTGTTGGGAGGCATGGAGTCAAGGGTTCTCATGTTGTGGAGCCTGTCGGCAAGCTTGATGATGATCACCCTTACATCTTCTGCCAGGGTCATCAGCATCTTACGGAAATTTTCGGCCTGAAGAGAGTTTTTTCTGCCGAATATTTCAGATATCTTTGTAAGTCCGTCAATGATTACACCGATACGTTCTCCGAACTCTTCCTTGATGTCATTGATGGTTGAGGGAGTATCTTCCACCACGTCATGAAGCAGCGCACAGGCTACTGCCTCGGCTCCCAGACCAATCTCATCATGCACGATTTTTGCCACTGCCAGGGGATGAATGACAAAGGGCTCACCCGATTTGCGACGAACACCTTCATGCATCCTGTGAGCCCGGTTAAAGGCCTTTTCGACGAGATCCAGATCCTCCTCATTCATTGTTTGGGAGCAATTGTTGTATAATTTCTGAAATTGCTCCTCTATGTATTTGTTTTCTTTTATTAACCTGGTGCTCATCGATACATCTCTTTTGGAATCATATGCCTTGATCCGGGTTGCTAATATAAGAATTTATTTAGACAAAATATTGAGGAATCCGCAAAGGTTAAAAGTTTTAATGCGATTCCAATATAGAAAGTATAATAAATTCTTATATGTTATAAAACTTTATTCTTCCCTTTTTATTATCTAAAATCTGGTCAAATGTTATAAGTTAAAGATTTTTATTAACAGAAGGGGCCAAACAAATCAAAATATTTCTGAACGGTTAAAGGTATATGTTAAAATAAGAAATAACTATTTTTGATAAATGACTGTGATTTCTCCTTTTTTTCTTATCATCTTTTGTCCGGGGTTTTGGTATTCCAAATAATAAATATAAGTTCCCGCAGGTGCTTTTTTTCCACCCCTGATCTTACCTTTCCAGGGGTTATCAATGTTCTTGGTTTCGAATACTTTGGCTCCGTTTCGATTATATATGATAAGTAAATAATGTTCCGGTTCAAATGTAAAAACAGGTTTGAATTCTCTATTATTCGATTCATTGTTGCTAGGGCCTGAATAATTTGGTATAATGGCATTGGGGATAAAAGTTTCCGGCTTAATATACGCACATTCCGTATTGGAAGTTACTATGGATTGAGGACCGCTTTTGTGTTCGATCTCGGCCTGGATATAGTAACAAAACCGGGCACTTGTATCTTTTTTACTTCGGCTGAGGGATTTAATTTCTTCATCGAGATGGGAGGGTTGGTGTGTTGAATGCAGATTCGTATATTCCCCTGTTTCTCCAATCTTCCTGTATATGTTGTAACGGATACTTACGTCGTTCATATGGGATATTTGATTCCATTCCAATACGTTATTCATGTTTTGCTTTTCCACGTTCAGCCGTATGTTGTTCAATGTGTCCGAACTTGTGGTCAGTGCGCCGCAACTATTAACCGATGCCATGTGGTAATAGTGGACCGTATTTTTCGGGTCGGCCTCTTCATCGGTATAAGTAATATGATTTTCACTGGTATTAAAAGTCTTTAGCGTATCCCAGGGGCCGGATAAGGTGTTTGTCCTGAGGAGTACATAGTTTTCCAACTCGGAATTTCCGGCAATGTTCAATGCCATGCTGATTTGATCGTCTTCCGTATTCAACCGTTCAAAGCGAATATAATCCGGTGAATCTGGCATATCGGTGTTGATACTTACCCGGTTTGACTTTGTCTTGATAGAGGTATCGGCAGATCTCACTCCCTCCACATAATATTTGTAGATATGGTTGTAGTCTATATCTTTATCGGTGTAGGAAGTGTCATTGGAGGTGGAGTCAATTTTTTTATAATCATTTCCGTCTTTTGATCTATAGATATTCCAGAACTCTATCTGTATGTTATCATTAAAATTGATATACTCAGAAGAATTTACATGTCTGCTCCATATCAGCTGGTTCTCTTTATCACAAATATCAAAATTTATTTCCAGATTTGTTGTATTAAACTTATTACTTGATGGTACACCTGGCCCTTCTAAGCTATAAGCCAGTTTATATGCTCTGCTTTTGTTATTTGCTTTTGCATGGCGGTCTATCCAGGTATTTATACTTGTATCTTTAATAAGATGGATTTGAATAAAAGCATCTATATCAAGTGAATCTCGTTCAATGGCAATATCACTGTTTATGGTATCTGTTAACTCCCATCTCAACTTAACATCCCCTTCATCATTAATTATACTGGCATTTTTTAAAACCGGTGCTGTGATATCTTCATTTTCCTGAGAATGTCCATTAATGTTATGAAATAACAGAATTATAAATAATAGATATGTAAAAATTCTAAATTTTTCCATTAATAAACCATATTTATTTTGAACTTACTTGATATTATAGTTTAATTATTACAGAGGTCTGTCTAAAAAAGTTTAAAATCAAGATAATGCCACTAAAGCTCCAAAACACTAAAACCCACAAAAAAATTGATATTCAGTATCATATTTTTACTGAAATCCCTCCCTCATTCACACTTTCCCGCTATGGAGCGGATCATTTCCTCTCCTTTCAGAT